>NZ_JBEZXE010000002.1:0-514257 GCF_040637885.1 Kitasatospora sp. NPDC028055
GGAGGGGGTGGGTGCGGAGAGGGGCGTGACGGGTGATTTTCAGACCGCCAACGGCGCCCAACACCCCACCCACAGAGTCGGCGGTCCGAAAATCATCCAGCCCCCGGAGCGCCCACCCCCGGAACCGCCCCCGGACCCACCCACCCTCCCGAAAGCCCACCCCCACACCCCAGCCCCGCGCAGCGGCCCCCTACCGCATCAGCCCCCCGCCCCCGAACACAAAAAAGACGCCCCCTCCCCAGCCCAAAGGCCAGAAAGGGGACGCCCCAAAACCCCAGCTACAACCTCAGTTGTCGCCGTCCTCGTCAATCAGAAAGCCCCGCATCGGCGCCGGAGCCTGCTGCATCGGCTGCGGCGGCTGCGGCCGCACGGCCGCCATCGGCTGGGTCATCCCGGCCGGCTGCATCTGCGGCGCACCGTTCCCACCCTGCTGCCCACCGAAGCTCGGCGCCGGCGGGTTCCCACCGAAGGAACTCTGCCCCCCGAACGACGGCGAGTTGCCACCGAACGAAGGCTGGTTCCCACCGAACGACGGCGCAGAGCCCATCGACCCCCCACCGGCCGGAGCCATCGACGACGCCGCCGGCGGCAGCGACGCGGTGGCGGGGATCCGCGGCGGCGCGAGCGAGTCGTCGGCCTGCGACTCCAGCTGACGCAGCTGGGTCTCCAGGTACGACTTCAGGCGCGTGCGGTACTCACGCTCGAACGCCCGCAGGTCCTCGACCTTGCGCTCCAGCGTGGCCCGCGCGGACTCCAGCGACCCCATCGCGACGCGGTGCTTCTCCTGCGCGTCCCGCTCCAGGGCGTCGGCCTTGGCCCGGGCGTCCCGCTCCAGACCCTCGGCCCGGCTGCGCGCCTCGCCGACGATCTTGTTGGCCTCGGAACGGGCCTCGGAGATCGCCTGGTCGGCGGTCTGCTGGGCGAGCGCCAGCACACGGGCGGCACTGTCGCCGCCGGGGCCCTGCTGCTGCTGCATCGGGCCGCCGAGCGGGCCGCCCATCTGCTGCGGGCCGCCCATGGGGCCACCCATCGGCTGCATCTGCTGCTGCTGGCCCATGCCCTGGCCCATCGGGTTGCCCATCTGCTGCGGGCCACCGGGACCGCCCATGGGCTGGAGCATCTGACCGCCCATCGGCTGGACCAGCTGCTGCTGGCCGCCCATGGTCTGGCCCATCTGCTGGGGACCGCCGGGGCCCATCGGACCACCCGGGCCGGCCGGGAGCTGCGGCGCACCGGACGGCAGGCCGAGGGGCTGGTTGCCCATCTGCTGCTGCTGCTGCGGACCACCCGGACCCATCTGCTGCGGGCCGCCGGGGCCCATCTGCTGCGGGCCACCCGGACCCTGCTGGCCGGGGACCGGCGGGCCGGATATGGCGGCCGGGACGGGAGCGGCCGGACGCTGGGCGTCCTGCGGCGGCTCCTTCCGCATGTTGGCCTGGTTCTGCGCGGCGGCGCGAGTCGCGGCGGCCAGCTTGGCCCGCAGGTCCTCGTTCTCCCGGAGGAGGCGGGTCAGCTCCGCCTCGACCTCGTCGAGGAAGGCATCGACCTCGTCCTCGTCATAGCCTTCACGCAGGCGGACGGTCGTGAACTGCTTGTTCCGAACGTCCTCGGGGGTCAATGGCATCTCTTCACCTCAACGTGATCGTCGGCACACCGGCATCCTGTCGCATCGCTCACCTACGACTAGGGGTGCACAAGCGAGATCAGGACATACACAATGATCATCAGTACGAAGAAGGACAGGTCGAGCGCCACGCCCCCGAAACGCAACGGCGGGATGAACCGCCGAAGAAGCTTGAGCGGCGGATCCGTGACAGTGTACGTGGCCTCCAGGACCAGGACCATGGCCTTGCCCGGCCGCCACGAACGCGCGAACTGGAAGACCCAGTCCATGACCAGTCGCACGAGCAGGAACACCAGGAAGACGGTCAGGGCGTAGTAGAGCACCGCCCACACGATGTCCATCGCGTTTCCCTCTCCCCGGTCCCGGGCCCTGGGGCCCGCCGCTCGTCACCTGTCGCCAACCACTGTTGATCAGATCCACACGTAAAGTCGTGGCCGGGTCAGCTCTGGTTGAAGAACCCACCCTCGGCGATCCGAGCCTTGTCCTCCGCCGTGACATCGACGTTAGCAGGCGACAGCAGGAACACCTTCTGTGTCACGCGCTCGATACTGCCGTGCAGACCGAAGACGAGTCCAGCGGCGAAGTCTACGAGCCGCTTGGCGTCCGTGTCGTCCATCTCGGTCAGATTCATGATCACGGGGGTCCCGCCGCGGAACTGTTCCCCGATGGTACGGGCCTCGTTGTAGGTCCGGGGGTGCAGCGTGGTGATGCGGTAGGGCTCTCGTTCGTTCACGACCTTGGGCATGATCACCGGGGCGCTCTTCTCCAGGTTGTGGCGGCGTTCGGGTGTGATGGACGACACGGGGGCCATCCTCGGGGTCTCCTGCCGGATCGGCACCGCGGCCGGCACCGGCTGCGGGGTGATCGAGGAGACCGGGGCGGGCGCGGGGGCGGCTGCCGGCCGGGGAATGTCCTCGGTCCGCTGCCCCGTGCGGATCGGCTCGGGGTCCGCGTCGTAGTCGTCGTCGGGGTCGTACCCCTGGCCGTCGTACGTCTCGTCCTCCACGAGGCCGAGGTAGACCGCCATCTTGCGCATCGCGCCGGCCATGCTCCTGTCTCCTCCGCTTGTGGTGGACCGGCTCCGTCCCAGCGGGCGGGCCGCGGCCCTGCCTGCGGATTCCGCGGTCCGCCCACGACGGCCCGTCAAGGCGACGCGCCGTCAGAGTTCGTGGGATTGGGGCCGCGGAGCTGCGATCCACGGTTGGCTAGCACTTCGGAAAGCTGCTAGCTTCTGTCCTATTTTGTCCTGCAGTCTGATCTACTACCCGGTGACGTTACCCGAGGGGTGACCTCACTCCGAGTACCGCCGTTCCGACGCGTACATGTGTCGCTCCGGCGGCAATCGCCTGCTCAAGGTCGCCGCTCATGCCTGCGGAGACCATGGTGGCAGCCGGATGGGCCGCCCGTACGGCGGTTGCGATTTCCGCCAGCCGCTCGAAGGCCCGGACCGGGTCTCCGGCCAGCGGGCCGGCCAGCGGAGCGACCGTCATCACACCGTCCAGGCGCAGCCCGGGCGCGTCGGCGATCGCGTCGGTGAGTTCGGCGACGTCCTCGGGGGCGACCCCGGCCCGGTGCGCGCCCTCCCCGTGCTCCTTGTCCAGTGCCACCTGCACCAGGCAGCCCAGTTCCGGACGCTCGGACTTGAGCACGGCCGCCGAGAGCGACTCGACGAGCCGCAGCCGGTCCACCGAGTGCACGTGGTTCGCGTAGCGGACCACCGAGCGGACCTTGTTGGTCTGGAGCTGGCCGACGAAGTGCCAACTAAGAGGAAGGTTTCTGCACTGTTCCGCCTTGGGAGCGGCGTCCTGGTCGCGGTTCTCCGCGACGTCCGTCACACCCAGCCCGGCCAGCAGCGCGGTGTCCTCGGCCGGGTAGGTCTTGGTGACGACGATCAGGCTGACGTCCTCGCGCGGGCGTCCGGCCGCCGCACAGGCGTCCGCGATCCGGCGCTCGACCACTTCGAGGTTGGTCCCGAGCTGCTCGTACCGGGCCCGCTGGCCGTTCGTCAGAGCCTCCGAGAACTGCCTGCTCCCCGGGAACGGTCCGTAGATGTCGTTCGTCATCAGTGATCAGAGTCCAACCAGACGTAGCTCGCGAGCCGACCCGTGCGCTGCTCGCGACGATAGGAGAAGTGATCGGCGGATTCGAGGGTGCAGACCGGTGAGCGCACCAGTTCGGTGACCCCCGCCGCGGCCAGTTGGGCGGCGACCCCCGCCGGCACGTCCAGCGCCGGGGTTCCCCACGAGGTCTCGGCGAAGGCCGACGGGACGACCTCGGCCACCTCGGCGCGCAGCCCGGCCGGCACCTCGTAGCAGCGGCCGCAGACCGCGGGGCCGGTGGCGGCGGTGATCCGCGCCGGCTCGGCCCCCAGTTTGACCATCGCCCGCACCACCGCGGGCACCACTCCGGCCGCCAGCCCGGGCCGGCCCGCGTGGGCCGCGCCCACCACGCCCGCCACCGGGTCGGCCAGCAGCACCGGGGTGCAGTCCGCGGTCAGCACCGCGAGCGCGAGCGGGCGGTCGGTGACCACCGCGTCCACCGTCGGGGCCTGCCCGAGCGGCTGGCGCTGCGTCACCACGGCGACCTCGGCGCCGTGCACCTGGTTCATCCAGACCACGTCGGCCGGGTCGATCCCCAGCTCCCGGGCCGCGACGGCCCGGTTCTCCCGGACCGCCTCCGGGTCGTCGCCCACCGCACCGCCGAGGTTGAGCTCCCCGTACGGCGAAGTGCTCACCCCGCCCCACCGATCGGTGAAGGCGAAGTGAGCACCGGCGCGAACCGCGTGATCGATCACTTAAGGAAGTCCGGCACGTCGAGCTCCTCGGCCGGGCTCTCCACGAACGGCTGCCGGGCCGGCTGCACCTGCGGCGGCACCGGGGCGGCGGCGGTCGTGGTGGCCGAGGTCTCGGCCGAACGTGCCGGGGCGGCCGGGGCCTCCCCCTCCGAACGGGACGTCACCGAGCCGATGCTCCCGTAGGACGGCCGGCCGGCCGGGCGCTCCGGGGCGGCCGGCGGGGTCGCCGGGGCGGCGGGGGTGGTGGACTTCACCACCGGGTCGCGGACGATCGCCGGCGGCTGGCCGCCGTCGAAGCCGGCGGCGATGACGGTGACCCGCACCTCGTCGCCGAGCGCGTCGTCGATGACCGCACCGAAGATGATGTTGGCCTCGGGGTGGGCGGCCTCGCTGACCAGCTGGGCCGACTCGTTGATCTCGAACAGGCCGAGGTCGGAGCCGCCCGAGATGGACAGCAGCACGCCGCGGGCGCCGTCGATCGAGGCCTCCAGTAGCGGCGAGGAGATCGCCATCACGGCGGCGGCCTTGGCGCGGTCCTCACCGCGGGCCGAGCCGATGCCCATGAGCGCCGAACCGGCGTCCGACATGACGGACTTGACGTCGGCGAAGTCGAGGTTGATCAGGCCCGGGGTGGTGATCAGGTCGGTGATGCCCTGGACACCGGAGAGCAGGACCTGGTCGGCCGAGCGGAACGCGTCGAGCACGCTGACCTGGCGGTCCGAGATGGACAGCAGCCGGTCGTTGGGGATCACGATGAGGGTGTCGACCTCTTCGCGCAGGGCGGCGATGCCGTCCTCGGCCTGGTTGGCCCGGCGGCGGCCCTCGAAGGTGAAGGGGCGGGTGACCACGCCGATGGTCAGGGCGCCCAGCGAGCGGGCGATGTTGGCGACGACGGGCGCGCCGCCCGTGCCCGTGCCACCGCCCTCGCCGGCGGTCACGAAGACCATGTCGGCCCCCTTGAGGACCTCCTCGATCTCCTCGCGGTGGTCCTCGGCGGCCTTGCGGCCGACCTCGGGGTTGGCGCCGGCGCCGAGGCCCCGGGTGAGTTCACGGCCCACATCGAGCTTGACGTCGGCGTCGCTCATGAGGAGGGCCTGCGCATCGGTGTTGATCGCGATGAACTCGACGCCCTTGAGACCGACCTCGATCATCCGGTTGATGGCGTTGACACCACCGCCGCCGATTCCGACGACCTTGATGACTGCGAGGTAGTTCTGCGGTGCTGCCACGTCGAAGGCCTCTCGCCTCGAATTTCCGGGTCGACCCGCCCCAGCGGGGGGCCGTGTCGACGGATGTCGATGGGTAGGGAGCCTGGTTTCTGACTGAATGTCCGAAATGCCGACCGCCGACCCCAACCCTAAACTTGACCTTTAGGGTTAGTCCTGTGTCTCCGTCACATCACCAATGGACACAGTCTGGTGACACAGGACACTAGGTGGCTCCGGGCACGCGTTTCAACGAACACGCCGAGCTTCCCTTTTTCTTTTGAGCCTATGTGATCATCGGCCGGCAATGGAAACCGGGGTGACCACCAAGGGTCGGGCCGACACTCCGAAGCGTCAACCCCTCCCTCGGGCAGAGAATCTAGCGGATCAGCCGGACACCGCCGGCGCCTCCGGCGCCGTCACGTCGAAGTTGCTGCCCTTCTGCTTCATCAGTGCGAGCAGCACCCGGGCCTTTCGGTCGGTCTGGTCCGGACTCCCCCAGCGCACCGTCGCACCCCCGCTGAGCTGCAGTTCGATGTCGTCGTAGGAGTGCACCAGGACCGATCCGGCCCGCTTGGCGATCTCCGGCGGGAGCCCAGCGGCCACCGTCACCGCGCCCTGCACCAACTGTCCCCGGGAGATCACCCCGTCCACGTCCTTCGCGGACTGACTGAGCCGCAGCTCCACCACCGGCACGCCCGCCGGCGGGGCCGCCTCGGTGGCGAAGCTCACGCCTGCGGCGTCCACCTGGGTGAACTGACCGTCATCCCCCTTGACGGCGGCGGCCGCCGTCCGCTGCACCACCTTGACCTGCAGGGTGTGCGGCCAGCCCCGCCAGACCTCGGCCTTCGCCACCCGGGGGATCGCCTCGACCCGCTGGCGGACGCCGTCCAGGTCGACCCGGGCCAGCGGGCCGTCGGCGAGCCCGCCGACGGCCGCGCGCACCTGGTCCGAGGTCAGCTTCTCGTCCGCGGCGCCCTGGACGGCGACGTCGCGCACGTCCAGCAACGAGGAGAAGAACACCACCCAGGCCAGCGCGCCCAGCACCGCGGCGCCGAGCGCGCTCAGCACCACGACGCCCCGCCGGGAGAGCCGGAGGCGGGGAGCGGACTCCTCGTCCCCGAACTCGTCCTCCTCGTGGGAGTACCCCCGGCCGGCGGCCGGGGGTGAGCCGGCGGGCCGGCCGTCAGCCACGACGGCGACCGCCCCGGTGTGCCTGGATCGCCTCGTACACCATGCCGACCAGCAGGTCGTCCGCGTCCCGGCGGCCGAACTCGGCGGCGGCCCGGCTCATGTCCCACAGCCGCTGCGGGTCGGTGAGCACCGGCAGCACGTTCTGCAGCACCCAGTCCGAGGTCAGCTCGGCGTCGTCCACCAGCAGGCCGCCGCCGGCCTTCACCATCGGCTGGGCGTTCAGCCGCTGCTCGCCGTTGCCGATCGGCAGCGGCACGAAGGCGGCGGGCAGGCCGACCGCGGCCAGCTCGGCGACGGTCATCGCGCCGGCCCGGCAGAGCATCAGGTCGGCGGCCGCGTAGGCGAGGTCCATCCGGTCGATGTACGGCACCGGGCGGTACGGCGGCATCCCGGGGACGTCGGCGGTCTGCGGCAGCTCGTTCTTCGGGCCGACCGCGTGCAGGATCTGCACGCCGTACTGCTGCAGCCGCGGGGCGATCGCGGTGATCGTCTCGTTGAGCCGGCGCGCGCCCTGGGAGCCGCCGGAGACCAGCAGGGTGGGCAGCCGCTGGTCGAGGCCGAAGTACTGGCGGGCCTCCGGCCGGGTGGCGTTGCGGTCCAGGGTGGCGATGGTCCGGCGCAGCGGGATGCCGATGTACCGGGAGTCGCGCAGCTTGCTGTCCGGGGTGGAGACCGCGACGAAGTCGGAGTAACGGGCGCCGATCTTGTTGGCCAGGCCGGGGCGGGCGTTGGCCTCGTGCACGACGATCGGCACGCCGGCCCGCTTGGCGGCCAGGTAGGCGGGCATCGCGACGTAGCCCCCGAAGCCGACCACGCAGTCGGCGTTGACCCGCTCGATGATCTCCTGGGCGGCCCGGACGGTGCCGCGCAGCCGGCCGGGGACGGTGATCAGTTCGGGGGTGGGCTTGCGGGGCAGCGGCACAGCCGGGATGAGCTCCAGCTGGTAGCCGCGCTCGGGTACCAGTCGGGTCTCCAGCCCCTTCTCGGTGCCCAGGGCGGTGATCCCGATGGACGGGTCGTGCCTGCGGAGTGCGTCCGCGAGGGCCATGGCCGGCTCGATGTGACCGGCGGTCCCCCCGCCGGCGAGTACGACATGCACCGAAATTCACCGCTCCCTGCGTGCCGGTCCGGGGACCGCGCGCGCTGTGGTTCGTCGTCGTGGCAGCACCCGGGCCAGTCGCTTCCTGATCCGGGAGTTCTTGTTCCGGGCGGCCAGGGCCGCCTTCGCGCCCGAGGAGCTGCGTGCCAGGCACAGCAGCACTCCGATCGCGGACATGGCCGACAGCATGGCGGAACCGCCGTAGGAGAACAGCGGGAGCGGGACGCCCGCGATGGGCAGCAGTCCCAGCGCCGACCCCAGGTTGATCATGGCCTGCGCCATGATCCAGGTGGTGGCGGCTCCCGCGGCGTACCTGACGAAGGGGTCCTTCGTACCGATGGCCACACGGATACCCGCGTAGCCTAGTGCCGCGAAGAGGCCGATCACCGACAGCGTCCCCACCAGACCGAGTTCCTCGCCGGTCGCGGCGAAGATGAAGTCGGTGTGCGCCTCCGGCAGCTGGCCCCACTTCTCCACGCCGGCGCCGAGGCCGGTGCCGAAGCCGCCACCGAGGGCGAAGGAGTAGACGCCGTGCAGGGCCTGGAAGCAGGCGCCGTCCGGGTCGAGCTTGGTGACGCCGATGCAGCCCAGGCGCTCGGCCCGGTGCGGGACGGTGATCACCAGGGCGGTGCAGACCACGACCGCCACCCCGACGGTGGCCACGAACAGCCGCAGCGGTGCGCCGACCATCCAGAGCAGCGCGAACACCATGGCCACCAGGATCATCGAGGTGCCCATGTCACCGCCGATCATGATCAGCGCGAGCAGCAGCAGGGCCCCGGGCACCAGCGGGACCAGCAGGTGCTTCCAGGTGGTGAGGGTGCCGGCCTTCTGCTTGCGGGCGAGCAGGTCGGCGCCCCAGAGGACCAGCGCGAGCTTGGCGAACTCGGAGGGCTGGAACTGGAAGAACCCGAAGTCCAGCCAGTTCTGGTTGCCGTTGATCCGCACCCCGATGCCGGGCACCGCGACCAGCGCGAGGGCGCCGATCACCCCGAACATCACCGGGTAGACGATCACCCGCAGCACCGCCACCGGGACGGAGGCGAAGCCGGCCAGCAGGACCAGCCCGAGGATGGCCGCGATCAGCTGCTTGAGGAAGTAGTACTGCGCGGTGTGGTGCTGGTTCAGCGCCAGGATCTGCGAGGCCGAGAAGACCATCATCAGACCGAGCACGACCAGCAGCAGGGTCGTGCCGACGATCAGCAGGTACGGCGTGAGCGGCCGGTCCAGCCAGTAGCGGACGCGGGCCCGGAAGGCCTGCAACCGCCCCAGCGGACCGGCCGACTTGTACTTGGTCGTGGTGGCGGAGATCACTCGCCACGGCTCGGCGGTGTCCTGCCCGGTCGTACCGGAATCCGCCCTGCCCTGCCCCGCCACCGCTCCCCGCTCTCCCTCTTCTGCGGCTCGTTCGCCTCCGGGCCGCTCCGGCCCGACGCCGACGGTCGTCGCTCCGATGCCCCTCGTTCCTCGGGGCCTCCTCGCTTCTCCCTTTCGGCGTCGGCGCGGCCCTTCGGCTCACTCGCCGGAGCCCAGCCTCACTCGCCGGAGTCCGCCAGCTCCCGGACGGCCGCCGCGAACAGGTCCCCGCGCTCGCCGTAGTTGGTGAACATGTCCATCGAGGCGCAGGCCGGGGCCAGCAGCACCGTGTCACCCGATCGGGCGAGCGACGCGGCCGTTCGAACGACCTCGGTCATCGCCACCGCGCCAGTCTGGCCCTCGGCCGCCTCGATCACCGGCACATCCGGAGCGTGTCGCTCCAGCGCCGCGCGGATCAGCGCCCGGTCCTGCCCGATCAGCACGACCGCGCGCAGCCGCTCGGCCGCGCCCTGGACCAGGTCGTCGAAGGTCGCGCCCTTGGCCAGTCCCCCGGCGATCCAGACGATCGGCCGGTAGGCGGCCAGCGAGGCCGCCGCGGCGTGGGTGTTGGTGGCCTTGGAGTCGTCGATGTACGTGACCTCGCGGACCGTACCGACCTCGGCGATCCGGTGGGCGTCCGGGCGGAAGGCCCGCAGGCCCTCCCGGACGGCCTTCGGGTCGACCCCGTACGCCCGGGCCAGCGCCGCCGCGGCGAGCGCGTTGGCGATGTTGTGCGGGGCCGGCGGGTTGACGTCCTCGACGGCGCCCAGCTCGGCCGCGTTCCTGGTCCGGTCCTCGACGAAGGCGCGGTCCACCAGCAGGCCGTCCACCACGCCGAAGTTCGACGGGCTCGGCGCGCCGAGGCCGAAGCCGATCGCCCGGCAGCCCTCCTCGACGTCGGCCGCCATGACCAGCGCCTCGGTGGCCGGGTCGGCCAGGTTGTACACGCAGGCCACCACGTTGCCCTCGTAGATCCGGCCCTTGTCGGCGGCGTACGCCTCCATCGAGCCGTGCCAGTCGAGGTGGTCCGGGGCCAGGTTGAGCACGGCCGCCGAGTACGGGCGCAGCGAGGGCGCCCAGTGCAGCTGGTAGCTGGAGAGCTCGACGGCGAGCACGTCGTACGGCTCCTCGGCGAGCACCGCGTCCAGCACCGAGACCCCGACGTTGCCGACGGCGGCGGTGCGCTTGCCGGCCGCGGCGAGGATCGAGGCGAGCATCTGGACGGTGGTGGTCTTGCCGTTGGTGCCGGTCACGGCCAGCCAGGGGGCGGGCTCGCCGGTGCCCGGCAGCGGCCTGCGCAGCCGCCAGGCCAGCTCCACGTCGCCCCAGACCGGCACGCCGGCCGCCGCGGCGGCGGCGAACAGCGGGCTGTCGGGGGCCCAGCCGGGCGAGGTGACGATCAGTGCGGTGCCCTCGGGCAGGCTCGCGCCGTCGCCCAGGCGCACCGTGACGCCCAGGGCCTCCAGCTCGGCGGCGCGGGCCCGCAGGCCCTCGCCGCTGCCGCCGTCGACCACGGTGACGCTCGCGCCGAGCCCGTTCAGGACGCGCGCGGCGCTGATGCCCGAGACGCCGAGTCCGGCGACCACCACGGGCAGGTTCGAGAAGTCAGGATTCGTCGTCATCCGGTCCGGTATCCCGCGTAGAAGAGGCCGAGGCCGACGGCCACGCACAGACCCTGGATGATCCAGAACCGGACCACGACCAGGACCTCGCTCCAGCCCTTGAGTTCGAAGTGGTGTTGCAGTGGCGCCATCTTGAAGACGCGCTTGCCGGTCATCCGGAAGGAGCCGACCTGGATGATCACCGACAGGGTGATGATCATGAAGAGGCCGCCGAGCAGGATCAGCAGCAGCTCGGTGCGCGAGCAGATCGCCAGACCGGCCAGGGCGCCGCCGAGGGCGAGCGAGCCGGTGTCGCCCATGAAGATCTTGGCGGGCGAGGTGTTCCACCAGAGGAAGCCGAAGCAGGAGCCCATCAGGGCGGAGGCCACCACCGCGAGGTCCAGGGGGTCCCGGACGTCGTAGCAGGCGCCGGTGGCGGAGATGAAGTAGGCGCAGCTCTGGGTGTACTCCCAGACGCCGATGAAGGTGTAGGCGCCGAAGGCCATCACCGAGGCACCGGTGGCCAGACCGTCCAGGCCGTCCGTCAGGTTCACGCCGTTGGAGGTCGCCGCGATCATGAAGTACGCGAAGATGACGAACAGCACCGGGCCGATCGACCACTTGAAGTCGCGCACGAAGGACAGCGACTGGGAGGCCGGGCTGAGCCCGCGGTCGTCGTGGAACTGCAGCGCCAGGACGGCGAACACCAGACCGACGATGGACTGGCCGGCCAGCTTCGCCTTCGCCCGCAGGCCGAGCGAACGGCGCTTGACGACCTTGATGTAGTCGTCCAGGAAGCCGACCAGGCCGAGGCCCGCGGTCAGGAAGAGCACCAGCAGCCCGGAGGCGGTCGGGCTGTCGCCCGTTATCGCCTTCGTGGCGAAGTACGCGATCAGGGTCGCCAGGATGAAGGCGATGCCGCCCATGGTGGGCGTGCCCTTCTTGCTGTGGTGCGCCTTGGGGCCGTCGTCACGGATGTACTGGCCGTAGCCCCCTCGCGCGAGCAGCTTGATCAGGGCGGGCGTGCCGACCAGCGAGAGGATCAGACCGATCATCCCGGAGAAGAGGATCTGCTTCATCATCGGGCAGCACCGTCCGCCAGGAGGGCCTCGGCCACCTTCTCCAACCCCACCGAACGGGACGCCTTCACCAGGACCACATCCCCCGGCCGAAGCTGACTGCGCAGCAGTTCGACCGCCGCGTCCGCGTCGGACACCAGCACCGACTCCTCACCCCACGAACCTTCGTTCCTCGCACCGAGTTCCATGCAGGCCGCCTCGCGTCCACCCACCGCCACCAGCTTGGTGACGTCGAGTCGGACGGCGAGCCGCCCGATGGCGTCGTGCTCGGCCAGGCTCTCCTCGCCGAGCTCCCGCATCTCGCCGAGCACCGCCCAGGTGCGGCGGCGCTCCGGACCGCGGCCGCCCATCGAGACCAGCGCCCGCAGCGCGGCCCGCATCGAGTCGGGGTTCGCGTTGTAGGCGTCGTTGACGACGGTGACACCATCGGCCCGGTCGACGACCTCCATGCGCCAGCGGGACAGCGCACCCGCTTCGCCCAGGGCTGCCGCGGTGTCGTCGACGGTCATCCCGAGCTCCGTCGCCACCGCGGCGGCGGCGAGGGCGTTCGAGACGTGGTGCTCACCGTACAGGCGCAGTTGCACGGGTGCGGAACCGGCCGGGGTGGTGAGCGTGAACGATGGCCGTCCGGTGGCGTCCAGGCGAACGTCGGTGGCCCGGACGTGGGCGTCCGGGGACTCCCCGAACAGGACCACCTTCGCCTTGGTACGGGAGGCCATGGCGCGCACCAGCCGGTCGTCCGCGTTCAGGATCGCGGCGCCGTCGGCGGGCAGCGCCTCGACCAGCTCGCCCTTGGCCTCGGCGATCGCCTCCTGGGAGCCGAACTCGCCGAGGTGGGCGGTGCCGACGTTCAGCACCAGGCCGATCCGCGGCGGGGTGATCGAGGTGAGGTACTCGATGTCGCCCTTGTGCCGGGCGCCCATCTCCATGACCAGGTGCCGGGTGCTGTCCTCGACCCGGAGCGCGGTCATCGGGTGGCCGATCTCGTTGTTCAGCGAGCCGGGCGGGAAGACCGTTTCGCCGTGGCGCTGGAGCAGCTGGGCGATCAGGTCCTTGGTGCTGGTCTTGCCGGCCGAGCCGGTCAGCGCGACCACCGCGGTGCCCGCGGCGCGGGCGACCACGGTGCGGGCCAGCCTGCCGAGGGCCTCCACCACACTGTCGACCAGGACGGCGGGCACGCCGACCGGGCGGGAGGCCAGCACCGCGACGGCGCCGGCCTCGACCGCGACGGCCGCGTAGTCGTGGCCGTCCACGTGCTCGCCGACGAAGGCCGCGAACAGGCCGCCGGGGCTCACCTTCCGCGAGTCGACCTCGACCGGGCCGGTGACCAGGGTGTCCGGGGCGGCGCCGTCCAGGGTGCCGCCGACGGCGGCGGCCACCTCGGCGAGGGTCAGTGCGATCACTGCTGCTCTACTCCTCGGTCGCCCCGGTCGGCCGTGGTCCGCGCGATGGATTCGCGCAGCACCTCCCGGTCGTCGAAGGGGCGGATCTCGTCTCGGACGTACTGGCCGAGCTCGTGGCCCTTGCCGGCCACCAGCACGGTGTCCCCGGCCCGGGCGCGGGTGACCGCGAGCCGGATCGCCTCCGCCCGGTCGGGGACGACCAGGACGTCCCCGCGCTCGGCCTCGGGCACCGCGGCGGCGCCGGTCAGCATGCTGGCGAGGATCGCCAGCGGGTCCTCGCTGCGCGGGTTGTCGCTGGTCAGCAGGGCGGTGTCGGCGAGCCGGGCGGCGATCGCGCCCATCGGACCGCGCTTGTGCGGGTCGCGGTCGCCGCCGCAGCCGACCACCACGTGCAGCCGACCCTTGGTGACCTCGCGCAGCGAGGCGAGGACGGCCTGCAGGGCGTCCGGCTTGTGGGCGTAGTCCACCACGGCGACGAACGGCTGCCCGCCGTCCACCCGCTCCAGCCGGCCCGGCACGCCGGGGACGGCGGCGATCCCGGCCACCGCCCGCTCCAGCGGCAGCCCGGCGGCGACCAGCACGGTGATCGCGGCCAGCGCGTTGGCGACGTTGAACGGGCCGGGCAGCGGGACGGAGGCGTCGGCCCCGGCGCCGTCCGGACCGACCACCCGGAAGGTGGAGCCGATCGGGCCGAGCTGGACGTCCACGGCCCGCCAGTCCGCCCCGGCGTCGCCGGTCGCGGAGAAGGTGGTCACCGGGATCTTGGCCTCGGCGGCGAGCCGGCGGCCGTACTCGTCGTCCAGGTTGACCACACCGTGGCGGGACTTGCCGGGCTGGAAGAGCCGGGCCTTCGCCTGGAAGTAGTCCTCCATGTCCGGGTGGAAGTCGAGGTGTTCGGGGGTGAGGTTGTTGAACAGCGCGACGTCGTACGCCACCCCGTCGGTGCGGCCGAAGACCAGGGCGTGGCTGGAGACCTCCATGGTCACCGCATCCGCGCCGCGCTCGGCCATCACGCCGAGGATCGCGTGCAGGTCGGTGGCCTCGGGGGTGGTGCGCTCGCTCTTGATCCGCTCCTCGCCGACCCGCATCTCGACGGTGCCGATCACACCCGGGACCCGCCCGGCGCCGCGCAGACCGCCCTCGACCAGGTACGAGGTGGTGGTCTTGCCGTTGGTGCCGGTCAGCCCGAGCATCAGCAGCCGCTCGGACGGGTGGCCGTAGACGATCGCGGCCAGCTCGCCCATCCGGGCCCGCGGCCGGTCGACGACCAGCAGCGGCAGGCCCGCGGGCGCCGCCAGCTCGGCGCCGGCCGGGTCGGTCAACACGGCCACCGCGCCGGCCGCCGCGGCCTGGCCGGCGAAGGCCGCGCCGTGGTGGTTGGCGCCCGGGAAGGCCACGTACACGTCGCCCGGGCGCACCGCACGGGAGTCGTGGGTGACACCGGTGACGGCGGCGCCCTCGACGGGCGGCAGACCCAGCCGGGACGCCAGCTCGGCGAGCGGCAGAGCGGCGGTCCCGGTCGGGCGGGGCGGACTCACGGTGGTTTGATCGGGTTTCGGCACGGCGGGAAGGCTATCCGCCGAAGGGTGCCCAGGGCCAAACCGGGCCCTCGCCGCGCCGCCGTCCGCACCGGCCCGCTGGTTGCTCATCCTCGTTCACGGCTTCCACTCGACGGGCAGGTTCGGTGCCTGGCTCCCGCTCGGCGGGACCTGCATGGTCTTCAGGGTGAACTCCATCACCTGCTTGAACACCGGCCCGCACAGCTGGCCGCCGAAGTGCCCGTTGACCGGGCCCTGGAGGGTGCAGGAGACGGTGTAGCGGGGGGCGTCGGCGGGCGCGAAGCCGATGAACGAGGCGGTGTAGCCGTCGTAGCCCTTGCCGTCGGCGGCCCCCCGGTTGGCGGTGCCGGTCTTCCCGGCGACCCGGTAGCCGGGGATCGCGGCCTTGCCGCCGGTCCCCTGCTCGTCGTCGACGACCGACTCCAGCATCGAGGTGAGGGTCTTGGCGGTCTGCTCGCTGACCACCCGGGTCTGCTCGCCGGCCGGGGTCGGGACGTACTTGCCGTCCGGCCCGGTGATCCCCTGGACGATGCTGGGCGCGACCCGCACCCCGCCGTTGGCGATGGTCGAGTACACCGAGGTGGCCTGGAGCGCGTTCATCTGCATCGGGCCCTGGCCGAAGGAGATGTTGTACTTCTCCGAGGCGACCAGGTCCTCCGGCTTCTTGAGCTTGCCCGCGGTCTCCCCCGGGAAGTTCAGCCCGGTCGGCTGGGCCACCCCGAACTTGCGCAGGTACCCGTCCAGGATCTGGTTGGCCTTGAGCTGGTCGCCGTCGCCGAGGGTCTCGACCGCCTCGATGGTGCCGATGTTGGAGGACTTGGCGAGCACCCCGGCCAGGGTCAGGTACCAGGTGCCGTGCACGACGTCGTCCTTGAACTCCTGCCCGGCCCGGATCAGCGGGTAGGGCACCGTCACCTTGGTGTCCCAGTTGGCCTTGCCGGTGTCCAGGACGGCGGCCAGGCTCATCAGCTTGGCGGTGCTGCCCGGCTCGTACGCGTCCACCAGGGCCGGGTTGCCCATCTGGGACTGCTTGGCGAGGCTCAGGTCGTTGGGGTTGAAGCCGGGCGCGGAGGCCATCGCGATGACCTGGCCGGTCTTCACGTCCTGGACCACCACGTAGCCCTTCTCCGCGCCGGAGTTGGCCACCTGGTCGGTGATCGCCCGCTGGGCGGCCCACTGGATGTCCCGGTTGATGGTCAGCTTGATGTCGCTGCCGGGCACGGCCGGGTCCATCGAGCCGCCGGCGGTGGGCACCAGCCGCCCGCCCGCCTGGGCGTAGCTGCTGTGGCCGTCCTTGCCGGCCAGCTGCTTCTGGTACTGCAGCTCCAGCCCGCCGGCGCCCTCGCCCTCGCCGTTGACGAAGCCGACCAGGTTGGCGGCCAGCCCCTCGGCCGGGTAGATCCGCTTCTGGGTCTCCCGGTTGAACACCCCGGCCAGCGGGTTGGCGCACTCGTTGTCCACCCGGGTGCGCCCGCCCTGGTCGGCCGGCTTGCCGAGCAGCTTCCGCTGGGCCTGGCAGGCGCGCGAACCGGCCTTCTTCTCCAGGCCGGTCTTGAGGTCGCTGATCTGGCTCTTGGCGGCCGGGGTCTGCTGCGCGGCGAGCCGCTTGTAGCGGGTCTTCGGGGTGTGCAGGTCGGCGGCGATCCTCTCCTTGGCCACGCCGAGGATCGGCGACAGCAGCGCGGCCGCCTGCTCGGGCGCGTCCGGGATGCCGGTCGCCTCGGGGGTGAACATCGCCGGGTCGGCGGTGATGTCGTACGCGTCCACGGTGGCCGCGAGGGCGACGCCGTCGGAGGACGTTATCGAGCCGCGCTCGGCGGTGATCGGGATGTTCTGGTAGCGGTTGGTGTTCGCGTCGGCGGCCAGCGCGTCGGCGTCCACCAGCTGGAGCTGCACCAGGCGCCCGGCGAAGACCGAGAACACCAGCGACAGCACCACGGTGATCACCCGCAGCCGGCGCTTCGGTTCGGCCAGCCGCAGCGCCTTGGGGCGGTGCGGCAGCCTGGACTTCGGGCGCGGTCGTACGGCCGCCTGGCTGCGGGCCGGCGGACGGCCCTCCGGGCGGCGCTGCTGCGGCGCCCGCGGGGTGCGGCCGACGGAGCCGGACCTGGCGGGCTGCGCCTTGGCCGACTGGCCGCGCGTGGGCTGGCCCTTGGCGGGCTGGGCTTTCGGGCTCTGCGCCTTCGGCGGCTGGGCCTTCGCGGGCTGGGCCTTGCCGGACTGGCCGCGGGCGGCCTGCCCCTTGGCCGGCTGCCCCTTCGCGGGCTGGCCGCGCCCGGCCACCGGCCGGGCCGTACCGCTGCGCGGCGGCTGACGGCGGCCGGAGCCGGACCCCGAGCCGGAGCCGGACGGCTGACGAGGCGTCGTCATCGGGTACCACCCCCGTGCTGGGCCGGCGCGGTCGTCACCGGGTTGAGCTGGATCACCGAGTCACCGGCCGAGGCCGCCGGGGTCGGCGGCGCCGAGGGGCTCGGCTGGGCCGGGGGCTGGGCGCTCGGCGAGCCGGACGGCTGCCCGGAGGGCTGCGCCGGGGCCGGGCTCTGCGCCGGGGCCGGGCTCTGCGCGGCCGGCGCGGGCTTCGTCGGCCACGGATCGACCGTCGACTTCTTCACCGGCGGGCTGTCCTGCGCCGGGCCGGGCGTGCCGAGCACCTTGCCGCCGTTCGGCACGTCCAGGAAGGCCATCCCGCCAGCCGGGACCATGCCCAGTTCGCCGGCCCGCTTGGCCAGTGCGTCCGGGGCCGAGCTCTGGTCGATCTCGTGCTGGAGGCTCTGCTGCTCGTCGGTCGCCTTGGTGGTCTGCTTCTGCAGCCGGGACAGTTCGAAGGAGCCCTCGTTGAGCGCCGTGTTCAGCGCCAGCAGCCCGAGCAGCCCCGCCGCCAGCAGCACCACCACGAGCACCGCGAACGGCGTGCGCCCGCGCACGGGCCGCCGCCCCGGCCGGACCGTGATCCGCGCCCTGCCCTGTCCGGGGAGTCCTCCCCGCCCCGCCCGGACCTCACCGGCCACCGGCCCCACCGTTCTCCTCCACCCTTCGGACCCCGCCGGAGCCGTTCCTCAGCCCCGCTTGCTTCGGTCCCTGATCCTCTCCGCCACCCGCAGCCGCACGGGCGCGGCGCGCCGGTTCTCCTCGATCTCCTCCTCGGTGGCCAGCTCGGCACCGCGGGTGATCAGTTTGAGCCAGGGCTGGTGCTCCTCCGGGATGAACGGGAGCCCCGGCGGGGCGGTGCTGGTCGCTCCGGCGGCGAAGTACTGCTTCACCAGCCGGTCCTCCAGCGACTGGTACGACATCACCGCGATCCGGCCGCCCACCGCCAGGACGTCCAGTGCCCCCGGGATCGCCCGGTCCAGGACCTCCAGCTCGCCGTTGACCTCGATCCGCAGCGCCTGGAACGTCCGCTTGGCCGGGTTCCCGCCGGTACGGCGGGTCGCCGCCGGAATGGCGTTGCGCACCAACTCGACCAGACGCGCGCTGTTGGTGAACGGTTCCTTCTCCCGTTCCCGCAGGATGACCGAGGCGATCTTCCCGGCGAACCGCTCCTCGCCGTACACCTTGAGGATCCGGGCCAGGTCGCCGTGGCTGTAGGTGTTCAGCACCTCGGCCGCGCTGATCCCCCGGGTCTGGTCCATCCGCATGTCCAGCGGCGCGTCCTGGGCGTAGGCGAAACCGCGGTCGGCCTCGTCCAGCTGCATCGAGGAGACGCCGAGGTCGAACAGGATGCCGTCGACCCGGTCGATGCCCAGGCGCTCCAGCACCTCGGGGATCTCGTCGTACACCGCGTGCACCAGCGTGGCCCGGTCGCCGAAGGGGGCCAGCCGCTCACCGGAGAGCTTCAACGCCTGCGGGTCGCGGTCCACCGCGACCAGCCGGACCTCCGGGAACTGGGTCAGCAGCGCCTCGCTGTGGCCGCCGAGGCCCAGGGTCGCGTCGACCACCACGGCACCCGGGCGGGAGATCGCCGGCGCCAGCGCGTCCATGCACCGCTGCAGCATCACCGGAACGTGCTTGGGACCCGGTTCATTGGTGGTCATGCGCGGTGGCGCCCTTCCTCGGTGCGGAGCAGCCCGACGACCGGGAGCTCCGACCATTCTCGCCCACCACCTGCCGGCACGACGACGCGGCCCGTGGTCCCCGCCCGCTCGAGGGGAAGGTCGTGACCGCCCGGCGCCGGGGAAGGTGCGCCAGGTGAACACGGAGCGGGTGGAGGCCACGAGCCGCATCGGCCGGGCCGCACACCGGTCGGCACGGCCCGGTTGACGGGCTCCGAGGGGTGTGCTCCAACGCGCCGCAACTCTATCGCGCGGACCCTGCCAGTCAATGGTCCGCTCCGGCGCACCACCCGGGCGGCGGTACGGATCACCGCAGGTCGCGGCCGTCGGAGCAGTCCGGCGGGGGTCCCGGCCGGCGGCCCCCGGCGGCCGGCGCGCGCCCCTGTCGGGCGACCGGGTACGAACCCACGCCCGGACCGGCCCGGACGAACCCTGCGGTTGTCGCTATGCACCCGCTCACGGCGGTGCGTTCTGTAGCTCTCCGCCCCACCGCGCGGCCCCGGACCGCACTAACGTCGCCACCATGACAGTGACCCCCGACCGGCCCACGCCGAACGCCGCTGCCGACCCCGCCGGACCCAGCATCATCGACCGCTTCGTGACGGCCAACCGCGAGTACGCGGTCACCTTCCGCGACGGCGGCATGGACGCCCGTCCCGTGCAGAAGATCGCCGTGGTGGCCTGCATGGACGCCCGGCTCGACCTCTTCGCGGCGCTCGGCCTCGAACTGGGCGACGCCCACGTCATCCGCAACGCCGGCGGTGTCGTGACCGACGACACCATCCGGTCCCTGACCATCAGCCAGCGCGCCCTGGGCACCCGCTCGATCGCGCTGATCCACCACACCGGCTGCGGACTGCTCGGCCTCACCGAGGACTTCCGCCGCGAGCTGGAGCTGGAGGTCGGCCAGCGCCCGCAGTGGGCGGTGGAGGCCTTCGTCGACCTGGACGGCGACGTCCGCCAGTCCATGCAGCGGGTGCGCACCTCCCCGTTCCTGCCGTACACCGACGACGTCCGCGGCTTCGTCTTCGACGTCCACACCGGGCTGCTGCGCGAGATCCGCTGAGCGGAGCCCGCCCGCTCTCATTCGGCGAGGGCCGAATGGTGACTTCTGACCGCCGAACGGGGGAGAATGCGCCTGCCGGTCGGACCCCGAACCACCTGGGGAGGCCGGGCCGCAGGCCGCCCACCGGCGCCGGATCCTCGTTCGGAACCGCCCCCGGGACGGCCGCGTCAAGCATGGGGTGGGGTCCGGCCTCGGGTGAGGCGGGCACGGTGTGCCAGGGAGCGTAACGGGTGACGAGCTACAACGATCAGGCCGGTCTCGGCAGTCCTGCGGGGGGCGAGCAGAGGGCGAACGGGTACCGTCCGGTCGGGCTCCCGGAGCTCGCGGCGGTCGTGGAACGGGTCCGCGCCAACATCGAGAGCGTGATCGAGGGCAAGCCGGAGGCCGTCCGGATCGCCCTGACCGTCCTGCTCGCCGAGGGGCACCTGCTGCTGGAGGACGTGCCCGGCGTCGGCAAGACCATGCTGGCCAAGGCGCTCGCCAAGTCCGTGGACTGCACCGTGCGCCGCATCCAGTTCACCCCCGACCTGCTGCCCTCGGACGTCACCGGCACCAACATCTACGACCAGCAGCAGCACGACTTCGAGTTCCGCCCGGGCGCGATCTTCGCCCAGATCGTGGTCGGCGACGAGATCAACCGCGCCTCGCCGAAGACCCAGTCCGCGCTGCTGGAGTCGATGGAGGAGCGCCAGGTCACCATCGACGGCACCAGCTACGAGCTGCCCTCGCCGTTCATGGTCGTGGCCACCCAGAACCCGGTCGAGATGGAGGGCACCTACCCCCTCCCGGAGGCCCAGCGGGACCGCTTCATGGCCCGGGTCTCGATCGGCTACCCCAGCCCCGAGGCCGAGTTCGCGATGCTCGACGTGCACGCCGGCGCCAACCCGCTGGCCGACCTCCAGCCGGTCGCGCACGCCGCCGACATCCTCAAGCTGGTCGAGCTGGTCCGCACCGTGCACATCGCCGACCCGGTCCGCCGCTACGCCGTCGACCTGGTCGGCGCCACCCGCACCAGCCCCGAGCTGCGACTGGGCGCCTCGCCGCGCGCCACCCTGCACCTGGTCCGGGCCGCCCGCGCCGCCGCCGCGCTGGACGGGCGCGACTACGTCACCCCGGACGACATCCAGCGGCTGGCCGTCCCGGTCCTCGCGCACCGCCTGATGCCGACCGCCGAGACCCAGCTCGGCCGCCGTACCGCCGAGCAGATCGTGACCGACCTGGTCGCCCGAGTGCCGCTGCCCCGTCCGCAGGGCGGCCCGGCCGTCCGGAGGGGCTGAGGTGGCCTCATCCGACGGAACGGGCGGGCTGCGGGCCGGACTGCACGGCCTCACCACCCGGGGCCGCTCCTTCCTCGCGGCCGGTCTGACCGCGGTGGTCTGCGCCTACCTGCTCGACCAGGACGCGCTGCTGCGGGTCGGCGTCCTGCTCGCCGCCCTGCCGCTGGCCGCCGCCGCGGTGGTCGCCAACACCCGGTACCGGGTGGCCAGCGGACGCCGGCTCAGCCCGCACCGGGCGATCGCCGGCCAGGAGGCCCGGGTCCACCTGCGGGTGGACAACGTCTCCCGGGTGCCCACCGGGCTGCTGCTCCTGGAGGACCAGGTCCCGTACGTGCTCGGGCCGCGGCCGCGGTTCGTGCTCGACCGGGTCGAGCCGCGCGGCTTCCGCGAGGTCTCCTACCGGGTCCGCTCCGACCTGCGCGGCCGCTACCCGCTCGGGCCGCTCCAGCTGCGGCTGTCCGACCCCTTCGGGATGTGCGAGGTCAACCGCGCCTTCGCCGCCTCCGACGTGCTCACCGTCGTCCCGCAGGTCCAGGCGCTGCCGCAGGTGCGGCTCAGCGGTGAGTGGATCGGCCAGGGCGAGAGCCACACCCGCACCCTGGCGCTGGCCGGCGACGACGACGTGATCCTGCGCGAGTACCGGCCCGGCGACGACCTGCGCCGGGTGCACTGGCGCTCCACCGCCCGGTACGGCGAGCTGATGGTGCGCCGCGAGGAGCAGCCGCAGAAGGCCCGCGCCACCGTCCTGCTGGACACCCGCGAGGTGGCCCACCGGGGCAGCGGCCCGGCCTCCTCCTTCGAGTGGGCGGTCAGCTGCGCCGCCTCCGTCGCCGTGCACCTGCTGGAGCGCGGCTACCAGACCCAGCTGCTCACCGACACCGGGCACTGGGTGCCCGGGCCCGGCAGCGGCGGCCACAACGTCGCCGCCGACACCTCCGGGCTGATCCTGGACGCCCTCGCGGTCGCCGACCTGTCGGACGGCGCCGGGCTGTCCCGCGCCGAGGAGCCGCTGCGGGCCGGCGGCGAGGGCCTGCTGGTGGCCGTCCTCGGCGACCTGGACGCGGCCCAGGCCACCCGGCTGGCCCGGCTGCGCAGCCGCACCGGCGGGGCGATCGCCTTCCTGCTCGACACCGGCACCTGGGCCGGTCTGCGGATGCTCGCCCCCGACACCGGCGGCGAGGAGTTCCGCGAGCGGGTCCGGGAGCTGCGCGCGGCCGGCTGGACCGTCCTGCCGGTCCGGGCGGGCGACTCCGTGCCGGACCTGTGGCGGGCCGCCGACGGCGCCAAGACCACCGCCCCCTACCGAGATGAGGCCGGCGCGTGACCACCCGGGCCAAACTGACCGTTTACTCGGCGCTGGCCACCGCCCTCGCCTCGCTGTGCATGCTGCCGCTGCTGAGCACCCGCAGCTGGCTCACCCACGCCTTCCTGGTGATCGCCGTGGTCTCGGCGGTCGGCGCCGGCCTGCGCCGCTCCCCGCTGTACCGCTGGTCGGTGCCGGTGGCCCAGGTGCTGGTGCTGCTGATGCTGATGCTGCTCGGCTTCGCCGGGTCCGCGCTGACCGGCGGGGTGCTGCCCGGGGCGCCCGCGATGCGGCTGCTCAGCCAGGTCTTCTCCTCCGGTCTGGACGACATCGCCCAGTACGCGCTCCCGGCGCCGCCGACCGCGGGCCTGCGGCTGATCCTGGTCTCCTCGGTCGGCCTGATCGCCGTGCTGGTGGACACCATCGCGGTGACCTACCGGCGCTCGGCGCTGGCCGGGCTGCCGCTGCTGGCGCTGTACTCGATCGGCAACGGCGTGGCCGGGGACCACGGCAGCTGGGTCTGGTTCGGCTTCGCCTCGGCCGGCTACCTGGTGCTGCTGTTCGCCGAGGGCGAGGACCGGGTCTCCCGCTGGGGCCGGGTCTTCCGCGGCAGCGCGCGCGGCACGATCAGCTCCAGCCGGATCAGCCAGGGCGGCCAGCAGGTCGGCGTCCTGGCGCTGGCCCTGGCCCTGCTGCTGCCGGTCTTCCTGCCGCGCTGGGACCTCGGGCTGCTGGACTCCGGCTCGTCCGGCGGCTCGTCCGGGCACGGCACCGGCGGGAGCGTGACCACCAGCCTCGACCCGCTGGTCAGCCTGGAGGCGGCGATCAGCAAGCCGTCCGACAACGAGCTGCTCACCTACACCCTGGACAGCGACCTCGCCGACCAGATCTACCTGCGCACCGGCTCACTGGACCAGTTCGACGGCACCAACTGGAAGCTCGGCAGCACGGTGGTCAGCGACCTCCCGGCCACCCTGCCCACCCCGGAGGGCCTGCGGGTCACCAACGTCCCCCGGATCGAGGGCGACTTCAAGATCACCGGGCTGGAGAAGAGCTGGCTGCCGATGCCGTACCCGGCCGCCTCCGTCCAGGTCCCCAACCGCGGCGAATGGAAGCTCGACCCGATCACCCGCACCGTCCTGTCGCCCAACGACAAGGCGATCAGCGGCCTGAGCTACCACGTCAGCACGCTGGACCTGCGGCCCACCGCGGACGAGCTGCGCACCGCGCCGCCCGCCCCGCAGGACGTCCGGGAGCGCTACACCGCCCTCCCGTCCGACCTGCCGGCCGTGGTCGCCGAGCAGGCCAAGGCGGTCACCGCCGACGCGCGCACCGACTACGACCGGGCCACCGCGCTGGTGAACTGGTTCACCGGCCCGGGGTTCAAGTACGACACCTCGATCGAGGGCGGCACCGGCAGCAACGCGATCGCGGTCTTCCTGCGCGACCGCCGGGGCTTCTGCGTGCACTTCGCCTCCACCATGGCGGCGATGGCCCGGGTGCTGAAGATCCCGGCCCGGGTCGCGGTCGGCTTCACCCCCGGCGACAGCAAGGGCGGCGACGTCTACTCGGTCAGCGGCCGGATGTACCACGCCTGGCCCGAGCTGTACTTCCCCGGCTACGGCTGGATGCGCTTCGAGCCGACCCCGAGCCGGGGCGTCCCGGCCCGCTACTCCGAGGCGTCCAGCGCCCCGACCACGGCGCCCTCCCAGCAGCCGACCGCCGCGGCGACCAGCTCGGCCGCCGTCCCGGCGCCGTCCCAGAGCTCCGACTGCACCGCCAAGCAGCGCCAGCTGGGCGACTGCGGGCCCAAGAGCAAGGCGGCCAGCCGGACCGCCGACGAGTCCTGGCTGCTGTCCGGCCAGGTGCTCGGCACCCTGGCCGTCGTGGTGGTGCTGATCGCGCTGCTGCTCGTACCGATGTTCTGGCGGACCGCCGTACGACGCCGTCGGCTCGGCGGCGGAGGGCGGCGCCGACCCGGCGGGGACGGCCCGGTCGAGCTCACCGACGCCCAGGTGCTGGCCGCCTGGGACGAGTTGGTGGACTCCGCCTGGGACGTCGGAATTCCCCCGGACGAGTCACGCACCCCGCGCTCGGCCGCCCGGCGGATCACCGAGACGGCGGACCTGGACGCGGACGCGGCGGCCGCCGCCGGACGGCTGGCGCTGGCCACCGAGCGGGTGCTCTACGCCCCGGCCGGGCAGGTCACCACGGCCCCGCTGGCCGCCGACGTCCGCACCGCCCGGCGGGCCCTGTGGGCCGGGGCCGGCCGGGCCGGGCGGCTGCGGGCCCTGCTGCTGCCGCCGTCCTCGGCCCAGCTGTGGTGGCGGACCTCCGACACGGTGCGGGCGGCCCGGGCGGCCGTCGCCACCCGGGTGGGCCGGGCCGCCGAGGCGGTCACCGGTCCGGTGCGGCGGCTGACCGGCCGGCGCAAGGGGTCCACTCCGGAGTCCTGACGGAACGCGAGAGCCGGGGCGGGCAGTCGGTCGACTGCCCGCCCCGGCTCTCGTCGTCGGTACGTCCTCGTACGTCCTCGGCGGGGCCTGCGGCTCAGAACCCGCCGGTCTGCTCGTCCCGGCGGCGCTGCCAGCGCTGCTCCACCCGGTCCATCATCCCGGCCTTGCGACGCGGGGCCGCGGCCTGCCGGGGGCCGGCGCCCTGGCCCGCGGGCGCCCGGCGCCAGCCGGTCACCGCGAACACCGCGCACCCGAGCATCACCAGGAAACCGACGACGCTGACCCAGATCTGGTCCGGAACGACCATGCCGCCCATCAGCAGGCCGATCCCCACCACGAAGCCCGCGACGGCCAGGTAGACCCGCCGACGGGTAAAGGTGCGCAGCCCGGTTCCCTCAAGCGCTGACGCGAATTTGGGATCTTCGGCATACAGCGCTCGCTCCATCTGATCGAGCAGTCGCTGCTCGTGCTCCGAGAGCGGCACGGAGTCCTCCTACTCGTCGGTCGCGGGTGCGACCGGTCCGCCTCCCCGGTCGGGGAGGCCAGTCCAATCAGCCTTGGGCACACGGTCGGACGCCCGTGCGGGGGACCCGGCCCGTGTCGTCCATATGCCCCACGCATCCGGCTGTCATGCTTACCGGCTTTACCCAGATCATACGGTCCGTGGGCCCGTTACGGAGTGGTCTGCGCCGCGTGGGACGGGCCACTTCGACCGGGCAGGGCCGCACCCGGGTCAACGCCGGACGGCTCGGACAAGTGCCCGACCCGATGGAATCGGCCCGGACCTGGGGAGGGTCCGGAGCACACCCGGGCGAGGGGCGGGCGGCCGGGGGCTCCGGGCGGGGTCAGGCCAGGGTGGCCAGCAGGTGCAGCTGGGTGGCCACGGCGTGGAAGGCGGGCTGCGCGGCGGCGGCCTCCTCCAGCTTGAGCAGCGCCTCCACGGCGCCCGGCTCGGTGTCCACCAGCACCCCGGGCACCAGGTCGGCGAAGACCCGGACGCCGTGCACCGACTCCACCCGCAGGCCCGCGCCCTCGGCCAGTCGGCCCAGTTCCTCACCGGTGAAGCGGCGCGGCATCGGGTCCTGCTCGCCCCAGCGCCCGTCCTCGGCGGAGAGCACCGTACGGGCCTCGTTGAAGTGGCCGGCCAGCGCCCGGGCCAGCACGGCGCCGTTGCGGTTGGCGGCCAGCAGGCTGACCAGGCCGCCCTTGCGCAGGGTGGCGGCCAGGCTGCCGAGCGACTCGGCCGGGTCGTCCACGACCTCCAGCACGCCGTGGCAGAGCACCGCGTCCACGCTGCCGGGGGCGACCAGCTCGGGCAGCGTCTGGGTGTCGCCCTGGACGGCCCGGACCAGGTCCGTCACCCCGGCCTCGGCGGCCCGGCGCTCCAGCGCGAACAGCGCGTCCGGACTCGGGTCGACCACGGTGACCCGGTGGCCGAGCCTGGCCACCGGCACGGCGAAGTTGCCGGTGCCGCCGCCGGTGTCGACCACGTCGAGCACCGGCTGGTCCAGCTCGGCCGACCGCTTCTCCAGGGCCGCCCGCACCACCTCCCAGACCACGGCGGTACGCAGGGCACTGCGGGGACGCGTCGGGTACACGGTCGGGCTCCTTGGCACGTGCAGATCGATCAGGATGCCTCCACCTTAAGCCTGCCGCCCGGCCGCTCCGCCCTCGCCGGGCAGCTCGTCCCCGTCGAGCGGCAGCCGGGCCGCGGGCGGGGCCGGGCGCAGGCCGAGCAGCCGCTCGACCAGGCGCAGGAACAGCGCGGAGTTGCGGATCAGGTCGTCGGCGTCGCGGGCCGAGGCGGCGCCCCGGATACCGGCCTCGGCGGCGGCCCGGCGGCGGGCGCCGGCACCGTAGTAGAGCGCCCACTCGGCCAGTTCGGGGGCGACCTCGGGCAGCACCTCCCAGGCACTGCGGATGGCTTTTCGCCGACGCGGGTTCTTCTCCGGCCGGCCGCGGACGGCCAGCACGGCCGCCACCGTGCGCAGCGCGGCCAGGTGCGCGGTGGCGTAGCGCTCCAGCGGGTCCTCCAGCGCGCGGGCGCGGGCCAGCGTGCGGTGGGCGTCGGCGAGCAGGTCGAGGGCGGCCGGCGGCGCGGCGGCCCGGCGCAGTACGGGGTGGACGTCCCGGGCGGCGGCGCCCGGGGTGTCCGGGGTGAGTGGCAGGGCGGCGGAGTGGAGGCGGGCGGTGACGGGCTCAGGATGGCTGATGGTCATGGTCTCCCCCGTTCCGAGGCAGCGCGCGGGCCGGGTGGTCCGTGCTCCTCCATCGTGACCGGCACCACTGACAACCGGCCCCGGGAACGGACGCGGCGGCGGCGGGCGCGGTCCCCCCGGTCCGCACCCGCCGCCGTCCGCCGTCGCTCCGCCCACCCCCCACCGGGCGGCGGTGCGATCTCCCCCGTTCCCCCCGTTTCCCCCCGTTCCCCCGTTCGGTCACCGGTCTCCCCCCGGCCCGCTCCGCCGCCCCGTGCCGGCGGTGCGGGGCCCGTGACCGGCACCCGACGCGGACCCGGCACCGCCCCCCGGGGCCCTCCCGGCCAGGGGGGCGGACGGATCCGCCGCCCGGGCGGCCAGCGCCCGACGCGCCGCCCTCCCGGGTGCCACCACTCTCCCGTCCCAGCAGGTCGGAGGCCATCCGCTGACGTACTCAACCGCGGAACTGAGTACCTGTACTCAGTCGCATGCCGCGCCCCCGGAGCGGAACCGCGGCGGCGGCCCGGGGAGTCCCGGCTCCGGGTACGGTACGGCGTGGCCGGGGCGGCCCGAACGGGGGTCGCGAGGCCCGCGAGAACGAGGAGGGGGACGCGATGACGGTCCTGCCGCTGATCTTCACCAGCGGTCTGGCGAGCGGCATCAACGCGTACGCGGTGGTGCTGCTGCTCGGCCTGCTGGGCCGGTTCGCCGGCGCGGAGTCGGTGCCGCACGCGCTGGAGCGCACCGACGTGCTGGTCGCGGCGGCCGTGCTGTTCCTGCTGGAGGCGGTGGCCGACAAGATCCCGTACGTGGACACCGTCTGGGACGCCGTGCACACCGTGATCCGGCCGATCGCCGGCGCCGTCGTCGGCGTGCTGATCGCGAGCGCCGACCCGGGCTCGCTCAGCGAGGTCGCGGCCGGGGCGATGGGCGGCACCACCGCGCTGGTCACCCACCTGGTGAAGGCCTCGCTGCGGATGGCCGTGAACACCACGCCGGAACCGTTCAGCAACATCGCGGTCAGCCTGACCGAGGACCTCTCGGTGGCCGGGCTGGTCACCCTGGCGATCTTCCACCCGTGGGCGGCCGCCTCGATCGCCGCCGTCCTGCTGCTGGTCGGTCTGCTGCTGGTCTGGCTGGCGGTCAGCCGGATCCGCGCCTTCCGGGCCCGCCGCCGCGAGCGCAGGGCCGTCAAGGCCGCCGAGGCCGCGGCCGGAGCGTACGCAGGTCGGGCCTAGGGCCCGGCTTCAAACTCCCGTCGTTCGCCCGGAGGGCGGGCGGGGCGGCGTTGGGGTGCGTGCATCGCAAGGCGGAGGAGGGACGCGATGCGGTGGGGGCACCTCCCGGCCGAAGGCTGGGGGCCATCGGCGACCGACGACAACGCGGCGAGGTGCGTGCACCGGCGTCGCCCCGCAGACGGGAGTTTGAAGCCGGGCCCTAGGATCGGGTGCCATGGCACGGATCGTCATCATCGGCGCAGGAATGAGCGGGCTCGCGGCGGCCTCCAGGCTGGCGACCATCGGTCACCGGGTGACGGTCTGCGAGGCGGGCGGCGGCTACGGCGGCATGGTCGGCCGGTACGAGCGCGACGGCTTCGCCTTCGACACCGGGCCCGGCCTGCTGCCGCTGCCGGCCGTCTACCGCGACCTCGCGCTCAAGACCGGCAAGGAGCCGCTGGAGCAGCTGGTCGAGCTGGCGCCGGTGGAGCCGGAGAGCCGGCACCTGTTCCCCGACGGCACCGCCGTCACCCTGCCCAACGCCTCCCGCGGCGGCGTCGGCCAGGCCCTCGACACCGCCTTCGGCGCGGGCTCCGGCGCCCGCTGGAGCACGGTGATGAACCACGGCCGGACGGTCTGGGAGGCGACCCGCCGCCCGCTGCTGGAGGAGCCGCTCCCGGCCGACCACGCCTTCCTGGGCACCGACCCGTACCCCGTCCCGGCACCCACCGGCCTGGCCCGGCTGCGCCGCCCCCGGCCGTGGACCCTCCGGGACGTGGCCGCCCGCGAGCTCGGCGGCCACCCCGGGCTGACCGCCCTGCTCGCCGAGGCCGCCGTCCGGTACGGCTTCACCCCCGGCGAGGCCCCGGCCGGGGCCACCGTGCTGCCGTACATGGAGCAGTCCTTCGGCGTCTGGTACGTCCGGGGCGGCCTACGGGCCCTGGCCGACGCCGTGTTCCGGCGCTGCGAGCTGCGCAAGGTCGACTTCCGCTTCGACACCCCGGTCACCCGGGTGCTCGTCGAGGACGGCCGGGCGCGCGGGGTGGAGACGGCGGACGGACGGATCGACGCCGACCTGGTGGTCTCCGCGATGGACGCGGGCGCGCTGCACCGCCACGGCCTCGCCGAGTGGCCCGGCCGACCGGCCGGGCAGTGGGAGCCGCGCGGGGTGCCCGGCCGGTTCGGCGTGCTGCTGGCCCTGCGCGGGGCGCGCCCGGAGGGCACCGCGCACCGGACGGTGGTGCACGCGGCCGACCCGGCGGCGGAGGAGGCCGCGCTGACCGGCGCCGGCCCGCTGTGCGACCGCCCCACCGTGCAGGTGCTGCGCCCGGACGACCCGGCGCTGCGGCCCGACGACGCCCACGAGTCCGTGGTGCTGACCGCGACGGTCCCGGCCCTGGACGGGTTCGACTGGACCGCCCCCGGGGCCGCCGACCGCTACGCCGACCGGCTGCTCGCCCACGCCGACGCGGCCGGCCTGGGCCTGCGCGAACGGGTCCTGTGGCGGGTGGTGCGCACGCCCGAGGACACCCGTCGGGAGACCGGCGCCCTGGCCGGCGCCGTCGCCCGGCCCGCGCTGGCCGGCGCCGGGGGCCGGTGGCTGCGCACCGCCAACGAGTCGCCCGTCCCCGGTCTGCTGCTGGTCGGCGGCAACGCCCACCCGGGCGGCGGGCTGTCACGGGCCGGCATGTCGGCCTGCATCGCCGCCGGGCTGATCGGCCCGGCGTGACGCCGGCCCGGGCCGGTCAGCCCTGGTGCCAGGTGTTCTGCTGCTGGTAGCCGTAGTTCTGGTCGTAGGCCGGCTGCTGCGGGACGCCCTGGCCGTGCTGCTCGGGCTGGGGCTGCCACTGCTGCTGCTCGTGCGGCTGGTGCTCGTGCGGCTGGTGCTCGTGCGGCTGGTGCTGCTGGGCGTTCGGGTCCCAGGCCTGCTGGTGCTGCTGGTAGCCCGCGTACGGGTCCTGGGCCTGCTGGTAGCCGCCGTACGGGTCCTGCTGCTGTTGCGGGTAGCCGCCGTAGGACTGCTGGTCGTAGGCGTAGGCGGGCTGCTGCTGGGGCTGCCACTGCTGCTGCTCGTAGCCGGACTGGTAGGCCGGGGCGTACGGGTCCTGCGGCTGCTGCTGGGCCTGCGGCTGCTCGTAGTACGAGGGGGCGTAGACGCCGTCCTGGGCCAGTTCCCGCAGCTCGAAGGCGGCGGTCCGCTCGACCTCCGGGGCGTCCTCGGCGAGCGGTTCGGGGGCCAGGGCGGTGTCCGGGGCCGGGGTCTCCTCCACCGCGCTGACCTCGCCGACCCGCTTCTCCTCGGCCGCCGCGGCCGCGACCGCCGCGCCGCCGGTCAGGGCGCCCAGCAGGGGCACCTTGGCGAGCGGGCCGGGCAGACTGCCGTCGGCCTTCCGCAGCGACCAGCCGGCCTGGTACCCCTTCTTGACCGAGAGGGTGACGAAGGTCTGGCCGACCGCGAACAGGCCCGCTCCGGCACCGATCACCAGGACCGAGCCGAGGCCCATGCCGACGGCCACCCCGAGGAAGCCGACCAGGGCGAGCGCCCGCCAGTGCACCGGGGCCCGGTTCTGCAGCAGCACCTCGGCGACCAGCCAGAGCGCCACCACCGCCAACGCGACGTACAGCAGCAGGTATCCGATGCCCATCCGCGCGCTACCTCCAGTCGCGTGCCCGCGCCGGCCGCGCGTGTGCGGCGACTGTACCGGTTCAACGGCCGGGGTACCGCATCGCGTTCCCGCCCTCGGCGGCACCGGCCGGACACGACCGGGCCCGCCACCGGACGGCGGTGACGGGCCCGTGAACAGCGGTGATCAGCGCTGGTGCAGCCCCAGGTTCTGGTAGATCTCCAGCGTCGCCGTGGAGTGGTTGAGCGTGATGAAGTGCAGGCCGGGCGCGCCCTCGGCGAGCAGCCGCTCGGCCATCGTGGTGGCGTGCTCGATGCCGATCGCGCGCAGCGCCGCCGGGTCGTCGATGACGGCCCGCAGCCGGGCCTCCAGCTCCGCCGGGAAGGCCGAGCCGCTGAGCTGCGGGAAGCGCTCCAGCTGCTTGGCGTTGGTCACCGGCATGATCTCCGGGATGATCGGCGTCGCGCAGCCCGCGGCGGTGACCCGGTCGCGGTAGCGCAGGTAGTCGTCGACCTCGAAGAACATCTGGGTGATCGCGTAGTCGGCGCCGGAGCGGACCTTGGCGACGAAGTGCCGGATGTCCTCGTCCCAGTCGGCCGAGCGCGGGTGCATGTTCGGCGAGGCCGCGACGCCGACGCAGAAGTCGCCGATGCCCTTGATCAGCTCCACCAGCTCGTAGGCGTAGGTGACGCCGTCCGGGTGACGGACCCACTCGCCCATCGGGTCGCCGGGCGGGTCGCCCCGGACCGCGAGGACGTTCCGCACTCCCTGGTCGGCGTACTGGCCGATGATGTTGCGCAGTTCGGCGACCGAGTGGTCCACCGCGGTCAGGTGGGCGACCGGGGTGAGCGTGGTCTCGGTCGCGATCCGGCCGACCATGTTGACGGTGCGCTCGCGCGAGGAGCCGCCGGCGCCGTACGTCATGCAGACGAAGTTCGGGTCCAGCGGTTCGAGTCGACGGATGGCGTCCCAGAGCTTCTGCTCGCCGACCTCCGTGCGCGGCGGCATGAACTCGAAGGAGAAGGAGCGCTTTCCGGCCGCCAGGAGCTCGCGGACCGTCTGTGCGCGGTCCGGTCTCGTGGAAGCGATGCCGAGTGCCATGCTGGCAGGTTATCCGGCGCCCGAAGGGGCCGGACAACTCGATCCCACGATTCGGGACAAGTAGTGGACGCGCCTCCGCTTCCGCACCGGCCGCCCCGCGCGCCCCCGGCGGCCCTGCTCGCACATCCGTTCCCGGCCGCCCCGCTACGCTTGCTGCACCCCAGCGAACCAGCGGAGCATCATCGTGACCTCGTCCAGCACCCGGCCGGCCAACCCGATGGACGTGGAGGACGTCCGCACCCGCGTCAACGCGGCCCTCGCCGCGTTCATGGCCGGCCAGTCGGCGCTGCTCGGCACGATCTCGCCGCAGCTGGCGCCCGCCGCCGACGCCCTGCGCGACTTCCTGCTCGACGGCGGCAAGCGGCTGCGCCCGGGCTTCTGCTACTGGGGCTGGCGCGCCGCGGGCGGCCCCGCCGACGGCGAGGGGATCGCCAACGCGGCCGCCGCGCTGGAGCTGCTCCAGGCCAGCGCCCTGGTGCACGACGACCTGATGGACCGCAGCGACACCCGGCGCGGCCTGCCCTCGGTGCACCGCCGCTTCGAGGCGCTGCACCGGGACAGCGGCTGGCGCGGCGACCGCGAGCAGTACGGCGCCTCGGCCGCGGTGCTGCTCGGCGACCTGCTGCTGATCTGGTGCGACGAGCTGTTCCTGCGCTCCGGCCTGGACCCGGCCGCCGTGCTGGCCGCCAAGCCGCGGTTCGACCTGATGCGCACCGAGGTCATGCTCGGCCAGTACCTGGACGTGCTGGAGCCGGTGGCCGGCGACTCCGCCGACCAGGGCGCGCCGGAGCGGGCCCGGACCGTACTGCACTACAAGTCGGCGAAGTACACCATCGAGCGGCCGCTCCAGGTCGGCGCCCTGCTGGCCGGGGCCGGGCCGGAGCTGGTCGAGGCGCTCGGCGCGTTCGGGCTGCCGCTGGGCGAGGCCTTCCAGCTGCGGGACGACCTGCTCGGCGTCTTCGGCGACCCGGCCGTCACCGGCAAGCCCGCCGGGGACGACCTGCGCGAGGGCAAGCGCACCCTGCTGGTCGCGCACGCGATGCGGGGCCTGCCGCAGGCCGACGCCCGGCACCTGGACGCCCGGCTCGGCGCACCGGACCTGGCCGCCGAGGAGGTGGCCGGGCTGCGCGAGCTGATCGCCCGCAGCGGGGCGCCGGAGCTGGTGGAGGCCCGGATCGACGAGCTGATGCGGGAGTCGCTGGCCGCGCTGGCGGCGGCGCCGCTCGCCGACGAGCGGGCCCGCACGGTGCTGCTGGCGCTGGCCGAGGCCGCCACCGTCCGCAAGTACTGAGAGACGACGGCGGCGACGGCCCCGGAGGCCGTCAGGCCGCCGCGCGCACCCGGCGGGCGAGCTCGGCGGCGGCGGCCCGCGGGTCCTCGGCCGCCGTGACGGCCCGGACCACGACGATCCGGCGGGCGCCGGCGGCCAGCACCTCGTCCAGGTTGCCGAGGTCGATCCCGCCGATCGCGAACCACGGCCGGTCGGTGGCCTGCCGCGCCGCGTACGAGACCAGGCCGAGGCCCGGCGCGTGGCGGCCCGGCTTGGTCGGGGTCGGCCAGACCGGGCCGGTGCAGAAGTAGTCCACGCCGGGCTCGGCGACCGCCGCGTCCACCTCGGACTCGGCGTGGCAGGAGCGGCCGATCAGCACGTCCTCGCCGAGGATCGCCCGGGCGGCCGGCACCGGCAGGTCGTCCTGGCCGAGGTGCAGCACGTCCGGTCGGGCCGCGTGGGCGACGTCGGCGCGGTCGTTGACGGCCAGCAGCTTGCCGTGCCGGCGGCAGGCGTCGGCGAAGACCTCCAGCGCCGCCAGCTCCTGCTTGGCCTCCAGGCCCTTGTCGCGGAGCTGGACGATGTCCACCCCGCCGGCCAGCGCCGCGTCCAGGAACTCGGCCAGGTCGCCCTGCTCGCGACGGGCGTCGGTGCACAGGTAGAGCCGGGCGTCGGCCAGGCGGGCGCGCAGCGTGTCCGCCGCCATCAGATCAGCATCGCCTGGGCGCGGCGCTTGACCTCGGTGCCGCGGTTCTCCCGGAGCGCCTGGATCGGGCTGCCGGGCAGCGACGGGTCCTCGGTGAAGAGCCACTCCAGGATCTCCACGTCGTTGTACCCGCAGTCCCGCAGCACGGTCAGGGTGCCGGACAGGTGCTTGACCAGCCCCTGGCCGTCGATGAACGCCGCCGGGACCTGCAGCGACTTGTTCGGGCCGCGCCGGACGGCGATCAGGCCGCCGTTCTTGACCAGGTCACGCACTTCGGTGACCCGGACCCCCCACTGCTCCGAGATGTCGGGCAGGTACATCCAGTCGGTGACCAGGGCTTCAATCTTGCTTTCGATCTCACTCACGCCACCAGACTGCCACCTCCGCGGCCCGCCGCGCACCACTCGCTACCCCGCGACGGCTCCCTTGAGCGCCACCGTGGGGTCCGCGGCGAGCGCCCGGTCGAGCACCGCACCGCGTTCGATCAGCTTCCGGCCCTGGGTGAGGTCGCGCGGCCGGTCCACCGCCAGCAGCGCGCTCGGCACCCCGTCGCGCAGCCAGAGCACCGACCAGGCGGCCTCCTGCGGGCTGCCGCGCCACAGCAGTTCGTCGCCCTCGGCGTGCCGGCCGGCGTACTGGACCATCCGCCCGAACTGCTCGGACCAGAAGTACGGCACCGGGTCGTACGGCGCGTCCGCCCCGAGCACCGCGGCGGCCGCGGCGGAGCCGGACTGCAGCGCGTGGTCCCAGTGCTGGACGGCCAGCCGGGCGCCCGAGCGGGCCGACGGATAGCTGACGCAGTCCCCGGCCGCGAACACCCGGGGCAGGCCGGTGCGCAGCCGCCCGTCCACCACGACCGCTCCGGAGGCGTCCAGCTCGACGCCCGAGCCGGCCAGCCAGCCGGTCGCGGGCCGGGCGCCGATGCCGACCACCACCTCGTCGGCCGGCAGGCGGGAGCCGTCGGCCAGCAGCACCGCCCCCGGCTCGACGGCGGCCACCCCGACCCCGCAGCGCAGGTCGACCCCGGCCTCGGCGTACCAGGCGGCCATCGCCGAGCCGACCGCGGTCGGCAGCGCGCCCGGCACCGGCGCCGGACCGGCCTCGACCACGGTGACCTCGCAGCCGGCCTGCCGCGCGGCGGTGGACACCTCGGCGCCGATCCAGCCCGCGCCGACCAGCACCAGCCGCAGCCCGGGGCGCAGCAGCGCGCGCAGCGCCAGGGCGTCGTCCAGGGTGTGCAGCAGGTGGGCGCGCTCGGCCCCGGGCAGGGCGCGCGGGGTGGCGCCGGTGGCGATCACCAGCGCGTCGTACGGGAGGTCGCCGCCGTCGGTGCGCAGCACGCCCGGGGCGAGCCCGGTGGCCCGGCGGCCGGTGAGCAGTTCGATGCCGAGCGGCCCGTAGTCGATGTCCAGGGTGGTGGCGTCGGCCTTGCCGAGCAGCACGTCCTTGGAGAGCGGCGGCCGGTCGTACGGCGCGTGCCGCTCCTCGCCGACCAGGACGATCCGCCCCGGCCAGCCGCCCTGCCGCAGCCGCAGGGCGCACTGCGCCCCGGCCAGCCCGGCTCCGACGACGACAACCACCCGGTCCGTTCCGCTCAGCTCTGCCACGCCCGTCACTGTACCCAGCACCGCTGAACCGGCTCTGAGCCGCTCACCACCGGACCGCTCGCCCGCCCGACGGCCCGGGCCGCCGCCCCCGTCTCACCCCTCACACGGCCCTTCGGCCGGGCCGACCCCCGGCGTTAAGGTGGACGCACCACACGGGAGCCCGGCGGACCGGGCTGAGAGGCGGGCTGGCACGGCCTGCGACCGTCCGAACCTGATCCGGGTCATACCGGCGAAGGGAGAAGAGCAGCTTTGTCACGCATGCCATCGGGCAGCCGCGCCGACGTGCTGGTGATCGGCGGGGGCGTCATCGGCCTCGCCGTCGCCTGGCGCGCCGCGCAACGCGGGCTGCGGAACGTGATCGTGGTCGATCCCGGCCACGGCCGGGGGGCGGCCGGCGTCGCGGCCGGGATGCTCGCCCCGGTCACCGAGCTGCAGTACGGCGAGGAGCCGCTGCTGCACCTCGGGATGGCCTCCAACCAGCGGTACGAGACCTTCGCCGCCGAGCTCACCGAAGCCAGTGGCGGCCTGGACACCGGCTACCGCCGCTGCGGCACCATCGCCGTCGCCCTGGACTCCGACGACCGCGCGGAGCTGCGCGAACTGCACGCCTTCCACCAGCGGCTGGGCCTGGACTCCAGCTGGCTGACCGGCCGGGAGGCCCGTCGGCTGGAGCCGATGCTCGCCCCCGGCGTGCGCGGCGGCCTGCACGTCGCGGACGACCACCAGGTGGATCCGCGCCGGCTGCTGAACGCCCTGGTCGCCGCCTGCGAGCGGGCCGGCGTCCGGCTGCACCGGGCCGAGGCCGTCGGGCTGCTGGTGGACGGCGGCCGCGCGGTCGGCGCCCGGCTGGACGACGGGGAGTCCCTGACCGCCGAGCAGGTGGTCCTCGCCGCCGGCCCGCGCAGCCACCGGCTGCCCGGGCTGCCCGAGGGGGTGCTGCCCGCGGTGCGGCCGGTGAAGGGGCAGATCGTCCGGCTGCACATCCCGGAGGCCTACCGGCCGTTCCTGTCCCGCAACGTCCGCGCGGTGGTGCGCGGGCAGCACCTGTACCTCGTCCCCCGGGAGAACGGCGAGCTGGTGATCGGCGCGACCACCGAGGAGCAGGGCTACGACACCACCGTCACCGCCGGCGGGGTGTACGAACTCCTGCGCGACGCCCACGAGTTGGTACCGGGGATCACCGAACTCCCGCTGCGCGAGACCTCCGCCGGGCTGCGCCCCGGCTCGCCGGACAACGCCCCGCTGCTGGGCCCGACCGCCCTGCCCGGACTGGTCGCCGCCACCGGCCACTACCGCAACGGCGTGCTGCTCACCCCGGTCACCGCCGACCTGCTCGCCGACTACCTGGCGACCGGCGAAGTCCCCGACCTGGCACGGCCGTTCACGCCGACCCGGTTCTCCCCCGAAACCCCCGTCGCGAAGGCCTGCGCATGACCGAGACCGCCCCGAACAAAAACGCCCCGAACAAGAACGCCCCGAACGAGACCGCCTCGACCGAGACCGCCCCGAACGAGATCGCCCTGACCGTCAACGGCGAGCCCCGCCGGCTGCCCGCCGCCACCACCCTCGCCGAACTGGTGGCCACCGTCAGCGCCGCCAACTCCGGCGTCGCGGCCGCCCTCAACGAGGCCGTGGTGCCGCGCAGTTCATGGCCCGGGACGACGCTGGACAGCGGCGACCGGATCGAGATCCTGACCGCCGTCCAGGGAGGCTGAACCATGGCCGACGACCTGCTGACCATCGCCGGGACGACCTTCTCCTCCCGGCTCATCATGGGCACCGGCGGCGCGCCGAGCCTGGAGGTCCTGGAGCGCGCCCTGCTCGTCTCCGGCACCGAGCTGACCACCGTGGCCATGCGCCGGGTGGACGCGAACACCCAGGGCTCCGTCCTGGACGTACTGACCCGCAACGGCATCCGGGTACTGCCCAACACCGCCGGCTGCTTCACCGCCGGCGAGGCGGTGCTGACCGCCCGACTGGCCCGCGAGGCGCTCGGCACCGACTGGGTGAAGCTGGAGGTGATCGCCGACGAGCGCACCCTGCTGCCGGACCCGATCGAGACCCTGGAGGCCGCCGAGACGCTGGTCGACGACGGCTTCACGGTGCTCCCGTACACCAACGACGACCCGGTGCTGGCCCGGAAGTTGGAGGACGTCGGCTGTGCGGCGATCATGCCGCTGGGCTCGCCGATCGGCTCCGGGCTGGGCATCCGCAACCCGCACAACTTCCAGCTGATCGTGGAGAGCGCGGGCGTCCCGGTGATCCTGGACGCGGGCGCCGGCACCGCCTCCGACGTCGCGCTGGCGATGGAGCTGGGCTGCGCCGCGGTGATGCTCGCCTCCGCGGTGACCCGGGCCCAGGACCCGGTGCTGATGGCCGAGGCGATGCGGCACGCCGCCGAGGCGGGCCGGCTCGCCCACCGGGCCGGGCGCATCCCGCGCCGCTTCCACGCCGAGGCCTCCTCGGCGATGGCCGGCCGCGCCGACCTGGACACCCGCGAGCGGCCGGCGTTCTGAACCCGTAGCGGATGTCACAAGCCGGTCCCGGAGGCGGTGTCCGCCGGGACCGGCCCGCGCCCGCCCCACTAGACTCCCCCGGGTGGACATGGCACTGCACGACCCCCTGATCGGTACCGTGCTCGACAACCGGTACCGGGTCGAGCAGCGCATCGCGACCGGCGGGATGTCCACCGTGTACCGGGGCACCGACACCCGGCTGGACCGGGTGGTCGCCCTCAAGGTGATGCACCCCCAGCTCGCCGGGGACGAGGGCTTCACCGCCCGCTTCATCCGCGAGGCCAAGGCGGTCGCCAAGCTCACCCACCCCAACGTGGTCAACGTCTTCGACCAGGGCGCGGACGGCGGAAACGTTTTCCTCGCCATGGAGTACGTGCCCGGCCGCACCCTGCGCGACCTGCTGCGCGACCGCGGCGCGCTGTCCGTCCGGGCCGCGCTGGACGTGCTGGAGCCGGTGCTCGCCGCCCTCGGCGCCGCCCACCGGGCCGGGCTGGTCCACCGGGACGTCAAGCCGGAGAACGTGCTGATCACCGAGAGCGGCCTGGTCAAGGTCGCCGACTTCGGCCTGGTCCGGGTGCTCGGCAGCGCCGACGGCGCGCCCACCTCGACCAGCACCGCCACCGGCGGCACCGTCATGGGCACCGTCTCCTACCTGGCCCCCGAGCAGATCCTCCCGGACGCCCCCACCGACCAGCGGGTCGACGTCTACGCGGCCGGCATCCTGCTGTACGAGATGCTCACCGGCCGCCGTCCGCACACCGGCGACAACCCCGTCCAGGTCATGTACAAGCACCTGCACGAGGACGTCCCCGCCCCCTCGCTGACCGCCCCCGCCGTCGCCCCGGCGCTGGACGCCATAGTGGCCGGCGCCTGCGCCCGGGCCGCCGACGCCCGCCCGTACGACGCGGTGGAGCTGCTCGCCGCCCTCCAGCGGGTCCGCCGCACGCTCACCCCGGAGGAGCTGGACGCCGAGCCGCCGGCCTCCACCCGGCCCAGCCCGCGCTACCCGACCAGCGAGCCGACCTCGGTGATCCAGCCGCTCCCCGGGCCCGCCGACGCCCCGCCGGCGGAGCGCACCAGCGTGCTGGACGTGCCGGCCGAGCTGCTGGACCAGCTGCTGGTCGAGCCCCGCCCGTACGACGAGCCGACCCCGGTCCGGACCCGCCGGCCCGGCCGGGCACGCCGCCTCCCGCGCAAGGCGCTGCTCTGGGCGGCCGCACTGACCGCCCTGGTGCTGGCGGTCGGCGGGGTCACCTACGGGATCTCCGAGGGGCTGTACGGCTCGGTGCCGAGCGTGCTCGGCAAGGACCGGTCGCAGGCGCAGCGGATCCTGGACGGCGAGGGCATGCACGGCCGCTTCGTCGAGGTGTTCAGCGAGTCCGTCCCGGCCGGGCAGGTGATCTCCACCGACCCAGGGGTGGGCGCGCGCACCCGCAAGAGCGACCCGGTGACGGTCACCCTCTCCAAGGGCCCCAAGCGGATCGCCGTGCCGGACGTCACCGGCAAGAGCGCGGACGACGCGGCCGCCGCCCTGGCCGGCGCCCAGCTGACCAGGGGCGGGGTGACCCAGACCTACAACGACACCGTGCCGGAGGGCTCGGTGATCAGCAGCACGCCGGCGGCCGGGCAGCAGCTGCCGGAGAACTCCGCGGTCTCGCTGGTGGTCAGCAAGGGCATGGTGCCGGTGCCGGACGTCGGCGGGATGAGCCGGGACGACGCCCAGCGGGCGCTGCAGGCGGCGGGCTTCACCATGAAGGCCGGCACGGACTGGACGCTCGGCATGGGCAAGGTCGGCAGCCAGTCCCCGGCGGCCGGCGAGCGGCGCCCGCAGAAGACCGTGGTGACGGTCAACTTCTCGCTGTTCTGACGGGGTTCACCGCTCAGCCCTCACAGGGTTCACCGCCCGGCCCGCACGGGGTCCACCGCTCAGCGGAGCGGCCCGTCGCCCGGCTCCTCCTGGTAGGAGTAGCGCTGCTCGCGCCACGGGTCGGCCTGGTTGTGGTAGCCGCGCTCCTCCCAGAAGCCACGCCGGTCGGCCCGCATGTACTCCACCGCGCGCACCCACTTGGGGCCCTTCCAGGCGTACAGCCGCGGCACCACCAGGCGCACCGGGAAGCCGTGTTCGGCGGTCAGCGCCTCGCCGTTGCGGTGGGTGGCGAGCACGGTGTGCGGGTCGGCGAAGTCGGCCAGCCGCAGGTTGGCGCTGTAGCCGTACTCGGCCCAGACCATCACGTGGGTGACGCCGGGCGCGGGGGGCACCAGGTCGAGCAGGAGGGCCGCGGGCACGCCCGTCCACTCGTTGCCGAGCATCGAGAACTTGGTGACGCAGTGCAGGTCGGCGACCACGGTGGTGCGCGGCAGCGCGGTGAAGGCCGCGAAGTCCCAGCTGTGCTTCTCCGCCGAGGCGGTGGCCCCGAACACCTGGAGGTCCCAGGTCAGCGGCTTGAAGCGGGGCACCGGTCCGTAGTGCAGGGCGGGCCAGCCGCGCTGCGCGCGCTGCCCCGGGGGGAGGGTCGGGGTCGGGTCAGACGGCGGAAGCGGTTCTTGTTCGGACTGACCCATGGCTCCATGGTGACAGACGGCGGACGGGCCCCGGCGCGCGCCCCTTGGCCCGGGTGCACGCCCCGCCCGTACGGGCCAGTGGTCGATCGTGCGCCCCCCCACTTATCTCCCAAATCGGATATTCCGACACATGTCCTAGTGAGTGTGAACTTACTGGAATTTCCTCCCGATACGGTGCCAGGATGCGCAGCGCAGGACTCACCGCAGGACGTAGCGCAGGGAGGCAGCACCATGCAGGGCGACCCGGAGGTCATCGAGTTCCTCAACGAGCAACTCACGGCCGAGCTCACCGCGATCAACCAGTACTTCCTGCACGCCAAGATGCAGGAGAACTTCGGCTGGACGAAACTCGCCAAGTACACCCGGCACGAGTCGTTCGACGAGATGAAGCACGCCGAGACGCTCACCGACCGGATCCTGTTCCTGGAGGGGCTTCCCAACTACCAGCGGCTGTTCCACGTCCGGATCGGCCAGACGGTCAAGGAGATGTTCGAGGCGGACCGCCAGATCGAGGTCGAGGCGATCGACCGGCTCAAGCGCGGGATCGTCGTGATGCGGGCCAAGAACGACGTCACCTCGGCGAACATCTTCGAGGACATCCTGGCCGACGAGGAGCATCACATCGACTACCTGGACACCCAGCTGGAACTCCTGGAGAAGCTCGGTGAGGCGCTCTACCTCGCCCAGCTGATCGAGCAGCCGGAGTCCTGAGCCCCTGCCTCAGGCGACCCGCAGCGGGAGCACCGGGGCGACCGGCGCGATCGGGGCCGGCTTCGCGGCGGCCGGCGCGGGCGCGTCCTGGACCTCCGGGTCGGCGAGCCCGAGCCTCGCGGCCAGCCGGGCGGTCGGGCAGGGCCGGGCGCCGTGCTCGCCGAGCAGGGCCTGGATCCGGCGCACACAGGACCCGCAGTCCGTGCCGGCCTTGCAGCCCTTGGCTATCTGGCGCGGGGTGTTGGCACCGCCGTCGATCGCCTTCTTCACCTGGTCCTCGGTGACCGCATGGCACATGCACACGTACATCGCGGTATCTCCCGGGGTGAAGCGCCGTGGGGCACGGAGTGGATCTTGACTAAGGCTTGCCTTAGTTCACTAAGCCTCACCTTACCCGGCGATCCGGGCGCGAAAAAGCCCCTCCGGGCTCGGGAATCCCGAATCCGGAGGGGCCTTCGTCACATTCGCCCTGCTCAGGACCTACTGGCCGCGGTACATCTCCGCCACCAGGAACGCCAGGTCCAGCGACTGGCTGCGGTTGAGCCGCGGGTCGCAGGCCGTCTCGTACCGCTGGTGCAGGTCGTCCACCAGCACCTCGTCGCCGCCGCCCACGCACTCGGTGACGTCGTCGCCGGTCAGCTCCACGTGGATGCCGCCCGGGTGGGTGCCCAGCGCGCGGTGCACCTCGAAGAAGCCCTTGACCTCGTCCAGGACGTCGTCGAAGCGGCGGGTCTTGTGGCCGCTGGAGGCCTCGAAGGTGTTGCCGTGCATCGGGTCGCAGATCCACACCGGCTTGGCGCCGGAGGCGGTGACCTTCTCCACCAGGGAGGGCAGGTGGTCGCGGATCTTGCCCGCGCCCATCCGGGTGATGAAGGTCAGCCGGCCGGGCTCGCGCTCCGGGTCCAGCTTCTCGATCAGGGCGAGCGCCTCGTCCACCGAGGTGGTCGGGCCGAGCTTGACCCCGATCGGGTTGCGGATCTTGGAGGCGAACTCGATGTGCGCGTGGTCCAGCTGGCGGGTGCGCTCGCCGACCCACACCATGTGGCCGGAGACGTCGTACAGCTCGCCGGTACGCGAGTCCACGCGGGTCAGCGCGGTCTCGTAGTCGAGGACCAGCGCCTCGTGCGAGGAGAAGAACTCGACGGTCTTGAACTCCTCCGGGGCCACCCCGCAGGCGTTCATGAACGCCAGGGCGTTGTCGATCTCCCGGGCGAGCTGCTCGTAGCGCTGGCCGGCCGGCGAGTTGCGCACGAAGTCCTGGTTCCAGGCGTGCACCTGGCGCAGGTCGGCGTAACCACCGGTGGTGAAGGCGCGCACCAGGTTCAGCGTCGCGGCGGACGCGTTGTACATCCGCTTGAGCCGCTCCGGGTCCGGGATCCGGGACTCGGGGGTGAACTCGAAGCCGTTCACCGAGTCGCCGCGGTAGACCGGCAGGGTCACGCCGTCCCGGGTCTCGGTCGACTTCGAGCGCGGCTTGGAGTACTGGCCGGCGATGCGGCCGACCTTCACGACCGGCACCGAGGCCGCGTACGTCAGCACGGCGGCCATCTGGAGCAGCGTCTTCAGCTTGTTGCGGATGTGCTCCGCCGACACGCCGTCGAAGGCCTCGGCGCAGTCGCCACCCTGGAGGAGGAAGGCCTCCCCCCGTGCCACGGCGCCGAGCCGGGCGCGCAGCTGGTCGCACTCGCCGGCGAAGACGAGCGGCGGATAGGAGGCGAGCTCAGCAAGGGTCTTGCGCAGAGCCTCTTGGTCCGGCCATTCAGGCTGCTGCGCCGCGGGCAGGGACTGCCAGGAGTGGCCAGTCCTCGTTGTCTCAGTCGTTGCGGTCACACGGCAAGGCTACGGGGTGCCGCGAGCGTTCCGTGACCATTGCCCGATGGGTGAGACGCGTCCCGGACATCTCGGGTGAGCGGGCTCACCCGCACGGCCCCGTCCGCTACGCTCGACCCCATGCACGCGCCCCACAACCACTCCTGGTGGTGGGCCTCCCCCTTGGGTGGCCCACCGATCGCGCGTTCCTAGACGAACACGACGGCCGCCCCTCGGGGCGGCCGTCGTGCGTTCGGAGCAGACGGCCCTCCGGGAGCGGAACCCGCACCGCCCTCGCCATCCACCCCGGAAGGAAACCGTACTCGTGACCACCCCCGCCGAGCTGCTCGCCCGCCTCACCGCCCCCGGCGCCCCCGCCTTCGCCCTGCTGCACCGCCGCACCCCCCGGCACGCCCCGGACACCGTCGAGGTGCTGCTGGGCACCGTCGACAGCTACCCGACCCTGGCCGACCTGCCGGTCCGGGCCGGCATCCCCGCCGCCGGACCGGTCCACGACCTGCTCGCGCTGGTCCCGTACCGGCAGATCCGCGAGCGCGGCTTCGAGGCCCACGACGACGGCACCCCGCTGCAGGCCCTCGCGGTGACCGAGCAGCACGCCCTGCCGCTGGCCGCCTTCACCGCCGCCCTGCCGCAGGAGCCGGTCCGGCTGTCCGGCGGCGCCTTCGACGTGGACGACGAGGCGTACGCGGCGATCGTCCGCCGGGTGATCGACGACGAGATCGGCAACGGCGAGGGCGCCAACTTCGTGATCCGGCGCGACTTCCACGCCACCCTGGAGGACTTCGGGCCGGCCCTCGCCCTCACGCTCTTCCGCCGCCTGCTGGAGCAGGAGCGCGGCGCGTACTGGACCTTCCTGGTGCACACCGGGGAACGGCCTGCCGGAGGCGGGCCGAGTCGCATCCTGGTCGGCGCCTCCCCCGAGGTGCACGTCCGGCAGAGCGGCGGCACCGTCGTGATGAACCCGATCTCCGGCACCTACCGCTACCCGGCCGGCGGCTCCGACCTCGACTCGCTGCTGCGGTTCCTCCACGACCCCAAGGAGCTGGAGGAGCTCACCATGGTGGTCGACGAGGAACTCAAGATGATGTGCACGGTCGGCGACCTCGGCGGCCAGGTGCTCGGCCCCCGGCTCAAGGAGATGTCCCACCTCGCCCACACCGAGTACGAGCTGCGCGGCCGCACCTCGATGGACGTCCGCGAGGTGCTGCGCGAGACGATGTTCGCCGCCACCGTGACCGGCAGCCCGGTGCAGAACGCCACCCGGGTGATCCGCCGCTACGAGCCCACCGGGCGCGGCTACTACTCCGGCGCGCTCGCCCTGATCGGACGCTCCGCGAGCGGCGGGCAGCTGCTCGACTCGCCGATCTGCATCCGCACCGCCGACATCGACCCGGCCACCGGGCGGCTGGTCGTCCGGGTCGGCGCGACCCTGGTGCGCCACTCCGTCCCCGAGTCCGAGGTCGCCGAGACCCACGCCAAGGCCGCCGGGGTGCTCACCGCGATCGGCGCCCGGCCCGCCCCCGCCCGGCTGCCGCACCCCGGCGGGCCCCGGCTCGCCGACGACCACCGCGTGCAGGCCGCACTGGACTCCCGCCGGGCCGACCTCGCCCCGTTCTGGCTGCGGATGCAGGCGCCGTCCCGGGTCACCGAGGCCCTGCCGACCCTGGTCGTGGACGGCGAGGACACCTTCACGTCGATGCTCTCCCACCTGCTGACCTCGCTCGGCCACCAGGTGACCGTGGTCCGCTTCGACCGCCCGGGCCTGCGCGAACTGGTCGCGGCGCACCGCGGCCCCCTCGTGCTCGGCCCCGGCCCGGGCGACCCGGCGCTCGCCGACGACCCCAAGATGGCGGTGCTGCGCCCGGTCGTCGCGGACGCCCTGGCCGCCGTCCGCTCCGGCGCCCGGACGGCCCCGCTGCTCGCGGTCTGCCTCAGCCACCAGCTGCTCGCCGCCGAACTCGGGCTCGCGCTGGGCCGCAAGGCCGTCCCGTACCAGGGCGCCCAGGAGCGCATCGACCTGTTCGGCGACAAGCGGACGGTCGGCTTCTACAACACCTTCACCGCGCGCTGCTCGGAGGCCGACGCGGCCCGGCTCGCCGCCGAGGGCGTCGAGGTCGCCCGGGGCACCGCCACCGGCGACGTCCACGCGCTGCGCGGCCCCGGCTTCGCGGGCCTGCAGTTCCACCCGGAGTCGGTGCTCACCCGGGACGGTGTGGACATCGTCGCCGCCCTGCTGCGCGAGGCGGCGGCCGTCCGAGGCTGAACGGACCCGGGCCGGTCCTCGAACTCCCGCCTGCGGGACGGGAGTTCGAGGGCCGGTCCTACAGCTCCTCGTCCAGCCCCTGCTCGATCGCGTACCGCACCAGCTCCACCCGGTTGTGCAGCTGCAGCTTGCCCAGGGTGTTCTGCACGTGGTTCTGCACCGTCCGGTGCGACAGCACCAGCCGGTCGGCGATCTGCCGGTACGACAGGCCCTTGGCCACCAGCCGCAGCACCTCGGTCTCCCGGGCGGTCAGCTGCGGGACGGCCGGTGCCGAGGCCGGGGCCGGCTCGGCGGCCAGCCGGCGGAACTCGCCGAGCACCAGCCCGGCCAGGCCCGGCGTGAACACCGCGTCGCCGACGGCCGTACGGCGCACCGCGTCCAGCAGCTCCTCCCGCCCGGCCGACTTCACCAGGTACCCGGTCGCCCCGGACTTCACCGCCTCCAGCACGTCCTGGTGCTCGCCGCTCGCCGACAGCACCAGCACCCGGACCGCCGGGTCGTGCCCGACCACCTGACGGCACACCTCGGCGCCGGGCAGGCCGGGCAGGTTGAGGTCCAGCACCACCACCTGCGGCGAGCAGGCCCGGGCGCGGCGCACCGCCTCCTCGCCGTCGCCCGCCGTGGCCACCACGTCCAGGCCCGCCTCGGCCAGGTCGCGCGAGACGGCGTCCCGCCACATCGGGTGGTCGTCCACCACCATCACCCGTACCGGCCGGTCGGTGGCCTGCGGCCCCGCGGCCGGCTGGTCGGTCATCGGCTGGTCGGTCATTGAGAGGCCCTTCTCGGAACGCGCAGTTCGACCTCGACGCCCTCCCCGGGCGCCGAGTACAGCTCGGCGGTGCCGCCGAGGTCCAGCACCCGGCCGCGGATGGACTGGGAGACGCCCAGCCGCCCGGCCCGCTCCGCCTCGCCGAGCCGCCCGGGGGCGTAGCCCGGGCCGTCGTCGCGGATGCTGACCGTGACGGCCTCCGGCTCGTCCTCCACCAGGATCCAGGCCCGGGCCGACTCCCCGGCGTGCTTGCGGACGTTGTCGACGGCCGCCCCGACCGCCGCGGCGAGCTCGCCCGCCGCCGGGCCGGGCAGCAGCACCGGGGTGCTGGGGGCGGAGAGCGTGATCCGCTCGTCGGCGTAGCGGCGCAGCAGTGCGGTCAGGTCGCGCGGCCCGGCCGGGTCGACCGCTTCGGCCCGGTCCGGCTCCGGCGTCCGCTGGGCCGGCAGCGGGCCGCCGGTCATCAGGGCCCGCAGCGCGCGCTCCTGCTCACCGGCGAGGCGGCCCAGCTCGGCGAAGTCGGAACCGTTGCTGCTACCGCCGCCGGTCCCGCCGCCCCCGCCCAGCTCGGCGCCCCGGCGCTGGACCAGGGCGAGCACCTGGAGCACGCCGTCGTGGATGTCCCGGGAGAGCCGCTCGCGCTCCCGGGTGGCCGCCTCGACCTGGAGCGCCCGGGTGAGGGTGGCCTCGCTGGCCCGGGCCAGTTCGATCACGTACCCGATGGCGCAGCCGGCCACCAGCAGCAGCACGATGTTGTGGATGTTGTCGCCGGTCGGGCCGCCGTGGAAGAGGATGTTGGCCACCCCGATCACCGCGCCGGCCGCCGCCGACGGGCGCCAGCCGCCCTTGGCGGCGAAGCCGAGGACGGTGCCGGCCGCCCAGATGGTCGGCAGGGTGGGCGCGCCGTGGCTGATCCGGGCCGGGGCGTCGGTCATCCCGCTCATCACGATGCCGGTCACGGCCAGGGCGAGGTCGAAGCCGAGGACGTACCAGGTGCAGCGCTGCGGGTTGGCGAAGGCCCGGGTGCTGGCGAGCGTCCAGAGGATCAGCGCGCCGAAGTAGATCCAGCCCGCGACCGGGTGCAGGAAGTGCAGGTACGAGTTGAAGTACCGGAGCAGGGCGTAGCAGAGGGCGAGCACCCGGAAGTACGAGATCGCCTTCCACAGCGGGAGCTCGACGGACATGCCGCCGGCCGCCACCGCGCCGCCCACCGCGGCACCCGTTCTCGCGCCGTCCGCCATCTCCCGGCCCCTCCCCCTGGACCCGACCGGGTCGGTCAGGCCGACCCGGTGCCGTTCTGCTCCTGCTGCGCGGCCTTCTCGGCCTCGGCCGCCTTCTCGGCTTCGGCGGCCTCGGCCTTCTCCGCCTTGGCGGCGGCGCGGCGCTCGGCGTCGGCCTTCTTCTTCTCGTCGGCGATCTGCCGCTTGGCGGCGGTCGCGTAGATGTCCACGTACTCCTGGCCGGAGAGCCGCATGATCTCGTACATCACCTCGTCCGTCACCGAACGGAGGATGAAGCGGTCGTTCTCCATACCGTGGTAGCGGGAGAAGTCCAGCGGGCGGCCGATCCGGATGCCCGGGCGGATGCCGAAGTTGGGCACCACCTGGCCGGGCGGCTGCACCTTCTCGGTGTCGATCATGGCGACCGGGATGACCGGGGCGCCGGTGGCCAGCGCGACCCGGGCCAGGCCGCCGACCTTGCCGCGGTACAGCTTGCCGTCCGGCGAGCGGGTGCCCTCGGGGTAGACGCCGAACAGCTCGCCGCGGTCCAGCACCGCGATGGCGCTGCGGATCGCGGCCTCACCGGCGCCGCGCACACCCGAGCGGTCCACCGGCAGCTGGCCGACGCCCTTGAAGAAGGCGGCGGTCAACCGGCCCTTGAGGCCAGGGGTGTTGAAGTACTCGGCCTTCGCGATGAAGGTCACCCGACGCCTGATCAGCGCGGGGAAGAAGAACGAGTCCGAGAAGGAAAGGTGGTTGCTCGCGATGATCGCCGCACCTTCGGTGGGGATGTTCTCCTCACCCTCGATCCACGGCCGGAAGAAGATCCGAAGCAGTGGCGCGACGATCATCTTCATCAGTCGGTAGAACAACCCGGGCCTCCTGTTATGCGGACCGGTCGATCCTAATGCCCCGCGGCCACCCGCTGTGCCCGGGCCCGCCGTAGGGGGTGTACGTCCCGGCGCGGGGCGTGGGACGATGCGGATTCCTGCAGCTCCCCTCTCAGCGTCCCCTCCCCCAGCGCCACCCGCCCGCGAAGGAGTCCGCCATGCCGCTGCTGCCCGGTGCCGAACCGTACCGCCACCGTGGCGGACCGGTCGGGGTGCTGCTGTGCCACGGCTTCACCGGGTCCCCCCAGTCGCTGCGGCCGTGGGCCGAGGAACTGGCGGCGGCCGGGTTCACCGTCTCGCTCCCGTTGCTGCCCGGGCACGGGACCCGTTGGCAGGACATGCAGGTCACCCGGTGGGAGGACTGGTACGCGACGGTCGAGCGCGAGCTGCTGACCCTCGCCGAGGAGTGCGAGCAGGTGTTCGTCTGCGCGCTGTCGATGGGCGGCGCGCTGGCGCTGCGACTGGCCGCGCTGCACGGCGCCACGGTGTCCGGGCTGGTGCTGGTCAACCCGTCGGTGCGCTCGGACAACCCCGCCGGGGTACTGCTGCCGGTGCTGCGGCACCTCGTCCCGAGCATCCCGGGGATCGCCAACGACATCCACAAGCCCGGCGCCCGGGAGCTCGGTTACGACCGGACGCCGCTGCACGCCGCGTGGTCGCTGAGCCGGCTGTGGCAGGAGGTCCAGCGGCGGCTGCCCGAGGTGACCCAGCCGGTGCTGCTCTTCCACAGCCCGCAGGACCACGTGGTCTCGCCGGCCAACTCGGACCTGGTGCTGGCCCGGATATCCTCGACGGACGTGACGGAACGGCTGTGCCAGCGCAGTTTCCACGTCGCGACGCTGGACCACGACGCGGCGGAAATATTCGCGGCGAGCCTGGACTTCATCCGACGGCTGGCTCCCGCGCACGCGGCGGGCGCCGACAGGGCCGAATCCGACGATCACCATGGCTGAAGGGCCGGAAGTGCACGAGAGCAGCACGGCGGGCGGCGGGGACGACAAGCCCCGCGAGGACGGCGCGCGGACGGACGGAGCGCGCACCGACGGTGTGCCGAAGGACGCCACCGCCCAGGGGGACGCCGCCGGCGGGGGGAACGCCACCGTCCACGGGGACGGCACGGTCCAGAACGGCGGCGTCCAGAGCAGCGGTGTCCAGGACAGCGGCGTCCAGGGCGGCCCGGCCGCGGGCGGTACGGAGGCCGACGGCGCCGCGCCGGGCGGGCCCGCCGGGGAGGACACCACGGCTGCGGCGCAGTCCCGCCCGCGCCGCAGCGCCCCCGAGCGCAGCCAGGCCGAGCAGGACGCGATCTTCGCGGCCCTGGTCGCCCAGTTCGACGACCCGGTCGACCTCACCAACCCCAACTGGCCCGAGGTCGAGAACCTCCGGGCCCAGAACGAACTCAAGGGCGGCTACAAGGACGGTTACAAGGACGGCGGCCCCAAGGCCGGCCAGGGCGACCCGGACGACCTCTCGGACCTCGCCCCGCAGCCGCGCGCCCGCTCCGGCCGTCCCGTCCTCCCGGCCTCGGCCCCGGGTCCGCGTGACTTCGAGCTGGCCGAGGACACCGACGAGGGCCACTTCGTCCCGCCGGAGCCCCCGCCGCTGCCGCCCGCCGACACCACCGCCAAGTTCGCCTGGCTGGCCGTGCTCGGCGGCCCGGCCCTGCTGCTGATCGACGCGGTGGTGTGGCGGGAGATCTCCGGCTGGCCCGCCTGGGTCGGGGTCACCGCCTTCCTCGGCGGCTTCGTCACCCTGGTCGCCCGGATGAAGGACCGCGACGAGGACGAGCCGGAGGACCCGGACCACGGCGCCGTCGTCTAGGACCGCCCGTCCAGCGTGGATCGTGGCGGGCCCTGCCGGGTCGCGAGGTCAGGCTGCCGGGAGCTCCAGCACGGCCAGCACCGGCAGGTGGTCGGTCGCGGCCCGCAGGTCGGCCCCGGTGACCCCGGGCAGCCCGTGCGGCACCCCGCAGCCGAGGACGGCGATCCCGGGCGTGGCGAAGACGGCGTCGATCCGCTGGTAGGGGTTCTCCGGGACGGACGTGAACTCGCCGCCCCAGGGCGCGGTCGGGTACCCGTCCCGCATCCGGGAGGCCAGCAGCTGCCAGCCCGGCCCGTCCGGGTGCTCGTTGAAGTCCCCTGCCACGATGCCGTGTTCGGTGATCGCGAGCTGGTCGAGCAGCAGCTCGAACTGCCCGTACCGCTCCTGCGGGTCCAGACTGAGGTGGCAGCTGGTGACGGTGAAGGGCGCGGTACCGGGCAGCCGCAGCAGCGCGGTGGCGAAGCCGCGCGCGTGCAGGCCGCGGGTCTTGGGCAGCAGCCGGTCGTACACGCCCAGCACCTCGACCGCGCCGGGCCGGCCGAGCAGCAGCGGTCCGGCGGCGGTGCGCCCGCCCCCGGCCAGGACGGCCGTCCCGGTGTTCCGGGCCAGCCAGGCGGCCTGGCCCTCCGGGCGCCAGTAGCGCGGTGACTCCTGGACGCAGACCAGGTCGGGCGCGCAGGCCCGGATCACCCGCGCCAGCGCCCGCCGGTCGTCGCGCAGCGAACGGATGTTGTAGCTGAGCAGGCGCAGTCGGCGCGGGCCGCCCGGCGGCGGTTCGACGGGTGCGGCGGTCATGGTCCTCCCCTGGTGCGGTGTCCTGGGAAGGACGGTAGTGCGACGGCGGCGGCGCGTCCGGGATTGGTCGGGGCCCGGTCGCACCGCCGCCGGCGGGTCTGGCAGGAGGTACCGCGGTCAGGTGCGGGCGAGGTCCGCCGCGCCGACGATGCCGGCCGCGGAGCCCATGGAGGCCAGCACGACCTCGGCGCGGGGGCGGTGCACCCCGCCGGTCAGGTAGTGCTCGAAGGCCTTGGCGACCGGGTCGAGCAGCAGCCGGCCGGAGTCGGAGACGCCGCCGCCGAGCACGAACACGCCCGGGTCGAACAGCGCGGCGAGGTCGGCCATGCCGCGACCCAGCCAGTCGGCCAGCTCGGCGTAGCACTCCAGGGCGAGCGGGTCGCCCTCCTCGGCCGCCTCGGTGATGTGGATGCCGCGGATGGTCTCGGCGACGCCGTCGTTGAGGTCCAGCATCCGCTTGCCGCGCACCGGGTCGGCCGCGGCCTTCTCCCGGCCGTAGCGGCGCAGCGCGCGCCCGGAGCCGTACTGCTCCCAGCAGCCCTTGCCGCCGCAGCCGCACTGGAGGCCGTCCGGGACCATGTTGAGGTGGCCGATCTCGCCGGCCACGCCGAAGCGGCCGCGGTGCAGCCGCCCGTCGAGCACGATGCCGCCGCCGATGCCGGTGCCGACGGTGATCAGCACCATGTCCTGGTGGTCGGCGGCCGCGCCGAAGCGGAACTCGGCCCAGGCGGCGCAGTTGGCGTCGTTCTCGACCACCGCGGACAGGCCGGTGAGCTCCTCGATCCGGCCGCGCAGCGGCTCGTTCTCCCAGTCGATGTTGGGCGCGAAGATCACCGTGGAGCGGTTGCTGTCGACGAAGCCGGGGGCTCCGACGCCGACGGCGGTGACACCGGGGTGCTGCTCCTTGAGCTCGCGCACGGCCTGCGCGATGGCGTCGACCGCCCACTGGGGGTCGGCCGGGGTGGGCACCCGGGTCCGCGCCAGGATCGCACCCGCCTCGTCGACCACGCCTGCCGCGATCTTGGTCCCGCCGACATCGACGCCGATGGTCAGAGCCATGTGTCCCTCAGCTATTCACTCGTTCCCGCTGGACGGAACGGTACCGCCCAACCCTGCCCCCGTACACAGCCTCGCATACATTATCCGAAGACAATTCTGGGACTGCCGGGCCGGGATGCTTCAAAAGTCGTATCGAATTTCCCTCTTCGTGACGTACGGGAGCAGCTTGATCACGCTGCGGAATTCACGGATTCACTGCTTGGCGGACGGCCCGTCAGCCCCGTCGGCGTCCTCGGCGCCCTCGGCCCGGCCGGGCGCGTCGAGGTCGATCTTCTCCACCGACGACCCCTCCCCGGCCGTCCAGCGCTGCTCGTGCCCGGCCACCGCGGCCCGGTAGGCGGCCAGCAGCTCGGCACCGGCGGCGGCCAGCCCGGAGCCGGCCGCGGCGAGGTGCGAGTAGACCTCCGGCTGCTGGGTGCGCAGGCGGTCGGCCAGCCCGGAGAGGGCGATCAGGGTGGTGGCGCTGGTCTCCTGCGCCTTCTCGCCGACGGCGGTGGCGAACCGGCGCACCTCGTCCACCAGCGGGCCCAGCTCCGGTCCGAACGGGTGGGACGGCCCGCTCCCCTGCTCCGTGCCGGGCTCGGTACGGTCGTCGGTGCTGGTCATCGCGGGCGCCTCCTCAGCCGTGGCCGCACCCCGCGGCCCCGTTCGGGCCGACGCTACCCGACCGGCCGGGCCCCGAGGAAAGGCCGGAAGGCCCGTCAGCCCTGCGGCCAGAGCGAAGGGTCGGGTGCGAACCGCACCGACAGCACGCCCTCGTGCAGCCCCGCCCCGGCGACCGTGCAGCGGCGAAGCGCGGCGGGCAGCGGGAGCACCCGGCGGTGGGCGCCGAGGCCGACCACCAGGTCGTCGCCCCGGCGGACCAGGTCCAGCCCGGAGCGGTCGGCGCCGGGCAGGTCGAGGTGCCAGACCAGCAGGCCGTCCTCGGCCAGCCGGTCCTCGACCGGCCAGGGCTGCGGTTCGAGCCGCTCGGGGCCGGGCCCCGCCCCGTACAGCCGGTCGGCGACGGCCTCCAGGGTGGCCTCGGCCAGGCCGGTGACCAGCACCGGGGCGTCGGTCTCGGCGGCGAGCCGGTCCAGCTCCTCCTGGCGGCGGCGGGCCAGCTCGGCCAGCCAGGGGTCGGGCGAGGCGAGGGCGGCGGGCGGCAGCGCGCCGTGCACCACGACGGCGTCCGGCCGGTGGCCGTACAGCGCGAGCCCGGCCCGGACCCGGCGCAGCTGCTCGTACGGGTGGCCGTCGGCGGAGACGACCAGCCGCACGCTGGTGCCCGGGTCGCTGATCGCGGCGCGGGACTCGGCGAGCACCGCGGCGGCCTTGGTGCGCCCCTCGTACAGCCACTCGGCGGGCATCGGGACGCCGGCCAGCCCGGCCAGCAGCGGGCGCAGCGCGCGGGCGGCCTGCCGCTGCTCGGGGACCAGCCGCTCCAGGTAGCGGGTGAGCTGCTCGGGCAGGGCGAGGGTGGCGATCAGCTCGGCGGGCGCCGGGGCGAGCACCACCAGGACGTCCTGGTCGGCGGCGGGCAGCGCGCGCAGCAGGGCGAGCCGGGCGATGCCGGGGAGGGCGGTCAGCTCCTCGGGGTCGAGCTGTTCGGCGCCGAGCAGGTCGAGGGCGGGCTTGAGGCGGCCGGTGAACTCGCCGACGGCGTAGCGGAAGGCGGCCTGCTCGTCGATCCGGGAGACCGTCAGGCCCGGCGCGTAGCGGAGCGGTTCCGGCTCCAGCCGGGTGCCGAGCGCGGAGTCCAGGGCGCGGTGCGGGTCGTCGGCGGCCAGCAGCCAGGTGCGGTGGCCGCGCCGGGCGGCGTGCAGGGCGGTGGCGGCGGCCACGACGGGTGCGCCCGCGTCGCCGCTGACCAGGATGGTGCGTGTCGCCGTCATGCCGTCAGCCCCCGTTCCGCCGTGCCCGGGCCCGTCAGCCCTCGACGCGCTTCTTCAGGCCGGCCAGGGCGCGGTCGATGATGACCTTCTCGGCCTTGCGCTTGATCATGCCGAGCATCGGGATCTTGACGTCCACGGCGAGCTGGTAGGTGGCCTCGGTGCGGCCGCCGGACAGCGGGGCGAGGGTGTAGGAGCCGTCCAGCGAGCGGAGCATCTGGCTGCGGACGAGGGTCCAGCTGACCTCGCGGTCGCCGTCCCAGGTGTAGGCGAGGGTGTGTTCGTCGCGGATGGCCCCGGCGTCGAGCAGCAGCCGGACCTGGGCGGCGCGGCCGTCCTCGCCGCTCTCCAGGACCTCGATCTCCTTGACCTCACCGGTCCAGGCCGGGTAGGCGGCGAAGTCCGCGATCACGGCCATGACCGCGGCCGGGGTCGCGTCGATGATGATGCTCGACCTGGTGTGCTCCGCCATGGAAAGGCCCTCCGCCTCGTCCTTCTGCCTGCCCGGTCCGGTCGGGGCACGCTCGGCCCGATCCGCCCGGAGCAGGCTATCGCGACCGGCGATCTCCTCGGCGGCGCGGGCACCGGCGACGGCAGGCGGGATGAAGGCGGCGGTCGAGGCGGGACGGCCCAAGGGACGGCGGGCGGGACGGCCGGCGGGGCATGCTACCGGCCGGTCACCTGTGGGCTGCCGTAGGGTGCCAGTCGAACGACCCGGTCACGGCCTGGTCCGACCCGGCCGGGTGTGACACTTCGAACACCGGGGCCGACCCCCCTGGTCGAAGCTGCCTACCGGGCAGTAACGTCCTGCCGTCCCGCAGCGTCGCGAACGAGGAGCAGTCTTGCTCGACTTCAGCCTTCCGGCCCTCTACCAGGTACCGAGCGGCGGTAACCTCTCCGACCCTGTGCACCGGAACGCCGAGGAGCACCCGGACGTCGCGGTGCTCAGCCGGAAGGTGGACGGCCGCTGGCAGGAGTTGACCTCGGTCCAGTTCCTCGCCGAGGTGCACTCCGCCGCGAAGGGCCTGATCGCCGCGGGCATCGAGCCCGGCGACCGGGTGGGCGTCATGTCCCGCACCCGGTACGAGTGGACGCTGCTGGACTTCGCGATCTGGACGGCCGGCGCGATCACCGTGCCGGTCTACGAGACCTCCTCGGCCGAGCAGGTCGAGTGGATCCTCGGCGACTCCGGCGCCGTCGCCCTCGTCACCGAGACCGACCGGCACGTCGAGGTGGTCGCCGAGGTCCGCGACCGGCTGCCGGAGTTGAAGCACACCTGGCAGATCGAGGGCGGCGCGCTCGCCGCACTGGCCGAGGCCGGCCGGGACGTCCCGGACGCGACCGTCCAGGAGCGCCGGGCGATCGCCGGCCCCGACGACATCGCCACCATCGTCTACACCTCGGGCACCACCGGCCGTCCGAAGGGCTGCCAGCTGACCCACGGCAACTTCCTCGCCGAGTGCGGCAACGTGGTCGAGCGCCTGACCCCGCTGTTCCGCACCGGTGAGAGCTCCGTGCTGCTCTTCCTGCCGCTGGCCCACGTGCTCGCCCGGATCGCCGAGATCGCCCCGGTGATGGCCCCGATCAAGCTGGGCCACGTCTCGGACATCAGGGACGTCACCGCCGAGCTGGCGTCGTTCCGGCCGACCCTGATCCTCGGCGTGCCCAGAGTGTTCGAGAAGGTCTACAACACCGCCCGCGCCAAGGCCCAGGCCGACGGCAAGGGCAAGATCTTCGACAAGGCCGCGGAGACCGCGATCGCCTACAGCCGGGCGCTGGACGCCGGCGGCGCGGGCCTGGTGCTGCGGCTCAAGCACGCCGTCTTCGACAAGCTGGTCTACAGCAAGCTGCGAGCCGCCCTCGGCGGCCGGGCCACCCACGCGATCTCCGGCGGCGCCCCGCTCGGCGAGCGGCTCGGCCACTTCTACCGGGGCATCGGCTTCACCGTCCTGGAGGGCTACGGCCTGACCGAGACCTGCGCGGCCACCGCCTTCAACCCGTGGGACAAGCCGAAGATCGGTACGGTCGGCCAGCCCGTCCCCGGCGCCTCGGTCCGGATCGCCGAGGACGGCGAGGTCTACTTCAAGGGCCCGCACGTCTTCACCGGCTACTGGAACAACCCGCAGGCCACCGCCGACACCCTCAAGGACGGCTGGATCGCCACCGGCGACCTCGGCGCGCTGGACTCCGAGGGCTACCTGACCATCACCGGCCGCAAGAAGGAGATCATCGTCACCGCGGGCGGCAAGAACGTCGCCCCGGCCGTGATCGAGGACCGCATCCGGGCCCACGCCCTGGTCGGCGAGGTCATGGTGGTCGGCGACCGCAAGCCCTTCATCGCCTGCCTGATCACCGTCGACCCGGACTTCTTCCCGAAGTGGAAGGAGCTCAACGGCAAGCCCGCCACCGCCACCGTCGCCGAGCTCGCCGAGGACCCGGACCTGCTGGCCGCCCTGCAGTCCGCCGTGGACGACGGCAACGCGGCCGTCTCGCACGCCGAGGCGGTCAAGAAGTTCCGCCTGCTGGACACCGAGTTCTCCGAGGAGAGCGGCCACCTGACGCCCTCTCTCAAGCTCAAGCGCAACGTGGTGCTCAAGGACTACGCCGCCGAGATTGAGGCGCTGTACCGGAAGTAGGGCCGCACCGGCGGCCAGGACGGTACGCCGAAGGGCCCCGGGGACTCCCCCGGGGCCCTTCGGCGTCGTACCGGCGTCTTGCCGGCGTACCGGGCGTCAGCCCGCCAGCAGCGAGGTCAGCCGCCCGGCCAGCAGGTCCCAGCGCCACGAGCGCTCCACCCAGCGCCGACCGGCCTCCCCCATCCGACGGCGCAGCTCCTCGTCCCGCAGCAGCCGGACGATCCGCTCGGCCGAGGCCTCGGCCGAGCCGCCCGGCACCACGTACCCGGTCTCGCCCTCCAGCACCGCGTCCGGCGCCCCGCCGGAGTCCCCCGCGACCACCGGCAGGCCGGTCGCCGAGGCCTCCAGGTAGACGATCCCCAGGCCCTCCACGTCCAGCCCCCCGCGCCGGGTCCGGCAGGGCATCGCGAAGACGTCCCCGGCCCCGTAGTGGGCGGGCAGCTCGGCCCACGGCACCGAGCCGGTGAACCGCACCGAGTCCCGGACCCCGGTGGCGTCCGCCAGCTTCTCCAGCTCCGCCCGGTACGGCCCGCCGCCGACGATCAGCAGCACCGCGTCCGGCACGTCGCGGAGGATCAGCGGCATCGCCTCGATCAGGGTGTCCTGGCCCTTGCGCGGCACCAGCCGGGAGACGCAGACCACCACCGGCCGGTCCGCCAGCCCCAGCCTCCGGCGCACCTCGGCGCCCCCTGAGCCGGGGTGGAAGGTCGTCTCGTCCACGCCCGGTGGCAGCTGCACCATCCGGGCCGCGGCCCGCGGCCCGACCGCGGCGGCGATCCGCGAGCGGGTGTACTCACCCAGGTAGGTCAGCACGTCGGTGCCCGCGCCGATCCGCCGCAGCAGCTGCCGGGAGCCCGGCAGCTGGGCCCAGGCGGCCTCGTGCCCGTGGGTCATGCCGAGCAGCCGCCCGGCCCCGGCCCGGCGCAGCGCGGGCGCCATCAGGCCCAGCGGGGCGGCCGCCCCGAACCAGACCGAGTCGCACTTCTCGGCGCGCAGGATCTCGGCGGCCCGCCGGGTGACCCGGGGTGTGGGAACCATCACCTTCGTACGGTCCCGGATCACCGGGAACGGCTGCTCGGCGTCGAAGGCGCGCACCTCGGTGCCGTCCCGCCAGGTCGAGGCGTACACCACGATGCTCCCGGCGGGCTGACGGACGGCCATGTTGTGCACGAAGGCCTGGATGCCTCCCGGGCGGGGCGGGAAGTCATTGGTGACGATCAAGGTTCTGTGCATCAGGCCACGGCTCGCTCGGTCGGGGGGTGCTCGGTGTACCGCTGGGTGATCCGTACGATAGGTCAACACCATGACCCGCCGGGAACGGAACCGCACACGGCAACCGTTTGACCCCCGGGTCAGTCCTAGTACCTAGGCCGCGGATGCGGCGGCCCGGGCGTCCGTCCGTACGACGCCTCCGGTGAGGACGTCGAGACGAACGAGGGAGCGCAGTGGAGTTGGCCCCGGCCACCGAGTCCGGTTCTTCACCCGGCCGCCTCGGCCGCCCGCTCGGGGCGCTCGCCGCCCTCGGGGCGACCTGGGTGGCCACCCGCACCGTGCTGGTGCTGCTGATGACCGGGGTGCTGAGAGCGCCCGGCGGCGACGTCACCGCCGACGTCTGGATGATCTACCACGCCTGGTACGGCGTGCTGCAGACCGGCACCTTCCCGTTCGACGACGTCACCTGGCAGTACCCGCCGGGCGCCGCCCTGGTGATCCTGCTGCCGGGCCTGCTGCCCTGGTCGTACCTGACCTCGTTCTGGGTGATCTGCGGGATCGCCGACGCCGCCGCGGCCGCGCTGCTGATCCGCACCGGGCTGCGCCGGGGCCGGGTGCTGACCGGCGCCTGGCTGTGGGTGGTCGCCGTCCCGCTGCTCGGTCCGATGATCTACAACCGCTTCGACCTGCTGGTCACCGCGCTCGCCCTGGCCGGCCTGCTGGCGCTGGTCCGCCGCCCGGCGATCGGCGGGCTGCTGCTGGGCCTGGGCGGCATCCTCAAGATCTGGCCGCTGCTGGGCCTGATCGGCACCCCGTCCGGCCGCCGCACCCGCCGCTCCTGGACGCTGGCCGCCGCCACGGCGGTCTCGGTCGGCTTCCTGCTGGCGGCCGGGATGAACGGCGCCTTCGGCTTCCTGGCCTTCCAGGGGGCCCGCGGCATCGAGGTCGAGTCGGTGGGCGCGCTGCCGCTGCACATCGCCCGGCTGGCCGGGGGCTGGGACGGCAGGGTCACCATGAACTACGGCTCCCCCGAGATGCTCGGGCCGTGGGTCAGCGTGATCAGCAAGGTGATGATGGCCGGCACCGTGCTGGGCTTCCTCTGGCTGCTGCTGTGGCGCTTCACCGCCCGTCGGCGCAACGCCGCCACCATGTACGACGCGGCGCTCTGCGCGCTGCTGATCTTCGTGGTGACCAGCCGGGTGATCAGCCCGCAGTACCTGGTCTGGCTGATCGGCGTCGCGGCGGTCTGCCTGACCGTGCGCGGCACCAGCCAGCGGCCGGTGGCGCTGCTGGTCCTGGTCGCCTGCCCGCTCACCCTGCTCGAGTTCCCGACCATGTTCACCCAGGTCCTGAACAGCGAGCCGCTCGCGGTCGCCGTGCTGGGCCTGCGCAACCTGCTGCTGCTGACCGCCGCCGTGCTCTCCGGCATCCGGCTCTGGCGCTCCACCCGCGCCTCGACGGCCCTGGCGCCCACCGTGGTCCTGGCCGAACCCCCGGCCCTGCCGGCCGCCTCCGCCTACCCGGTCCGCCCGGGCATCGCGTACGAGCAGGACCTGCTGGACGGCATCGACCACCCCGCCGGGCGGTAGCGGCCCAGCCCAAGGTCCCGGCCCTCCCGTGCCCGGCCCTACCAGCCCTAGCCCTTCAAGGCCTCGACCTCGGTCAGCCACAGCCCGGTGAACTCGGCCAGTCCGACGCCCAGTTCGGCCCGCAGCAGCCGGTCCGTCCGGTGCGCCCGGTCCTCGCCCGCCCCGTCGGCCGCGCCGACCGCCCGGTAGAAGGCGACCAGCCGCTGTGCCCCGTACCGGCGGGCGATCAGCTCGCAGGCCAGCCAGGACTGCTCGTAGGCCTGGGCGATGCCGTCGGCGCCCGCGGCGAAGTCCGCGTCGGCGGGCAGCGCGGTGGGCAGCTTCCCGGCGGCGACGTCCCGGGCCAGCTCGGGCGCGATCTGCTGCGGGCGCCGCCCGGAGTCCCGGTAGGCCGTCCAGTCGGCGACGCCCTCGGAGAGCCACAGCGGGGTCCACGCCCGGGTGTCGGCCCGGGTCGCGACATGGGTGGTCTCGTGGGTGACGACCACCTGGCGGCCGAAGTCGCTGAGCTTCGCGAAGGCCTCGGGGTTGACCACCACCCGGTCCGCCGGGGTGTGCCGGGGCGCGCCGGGCGCGGCCACGGTGACCGCCGCCATGCCCGTCCAGCCCGCCGGGTCGGCCTCCAGCAGCCGGGCGAACTGCTGCTCGGTGGCGGGCAGTTCCAGCAGCAGCCGGCCGGGCCAGGCGTCACCCCAGACCGCGCTGACGGCCGGCACCGCCTTGTCCCCCACCGGGACCAGCCCGGCCGGGTCGGGCCCGTCGGCCAGGCCGAGCACCAGGCAGTGGGCTCCGGCGGCGGTGCGGACGGGGCCGAGGTCCCACGGTGCCGGGGGCCCGCCGGTGCCCTCCTCGTGCTCGACCCGCCAGCCGCCCCCGTCCCGGACCAGCTCGATCCGGCGCGGGTACACCACCGGGTACTCGTCGTACCCGGCGATCCGCAGCGCCAGCTCGACGGACGCGTCCTGCCGCTCCGGCCCGGCGGGCGGCGAGAGCACCAGGTTCCGGTACGCCGCCTCGGCCCCGGTGAGCCCCGACCAGACGGGCAGCGAGCGCGCCCGCGCCGCCAGCAGGGCGGTGACCTCGGCCTGCCGGTCGACGGCCCGCCCGCCCGGCGGCGGGGCCACCGGGGGCAACGAGAGCTGGGCCAGCCCGCCGGCCGCCAGCAGCAGCGCGCCGCGCCGGGACAGCACCGGGCGCGCGGGGTCTATCGGGTGGGGGCCGTCCGACCCGGGGGGCGTCGTGCTCAGAGCCGGACCACTCCCGAGACCGGCATCGCGTTGACGCTCTCGTACCGGACCTTGGCGCCGGGGTACGGGGCGTGCACCATCACTCCGCCGCCGGCGTACATCCCGACGTGGTGCATGTCCCGGTAGAAGATCACCAGGTCTCCCGGCCGCGCTTCGGAGAGGCTGATCCGCTGCCCGGCGTACGCCTGGGCCTGCGAGGTGCGCGGCAGGGTCACTCCGGCCTGCCGCCAGCTGTAGTACATCAGACCGGAACAGTCGAAGGCACGCGGCCCGGTGGATCCGTAGACGTAGGGCGAGCCGACCATCCGCACCGCGGCGGCCAGCGCGGCGGCCCCGCGTTCGGAGGCGGCCGGGGCGTTGCCGAGGTCCAGCCGGTCGGTGCCGCGGGTGGCGCGCTGCTCGGCCTCCCGGGCGTCCTGGGCGACCATCCGGTTCCGCTCGGCGGCGCCCAGGCTGTTGAGCAGCTTCTGCGCCGTGGCGAGGCGCTGCTGGATCTGCTGCTTGCTGTCGGCGAGCGAGCGGCGGGCCTCGTCCAGCTCGGCGAGCTTGGCGGCGGTCTCGGTGCGGCGCTGGTCGAGCCGGCGCTGACGGGTGACCAGCTCGTGCAGGGTCTCCTGCTGGCGCTCGGCGGCCTGGCCGAGGGTGCGGGCGCGGGTGAGGTAGGCCTCCGGGTCGCTGGAGAGCATCAGCTGGGCGGTCTGGGTCATCCCGCCGCCCCGGTACTCGGCCCCGGCGACCGTGGCGAGGTCCCCGCGCAGCTCGTTGAGCTGCTCCTGGGCGGTGGCGACCTCGCCCTGGAGGATCGTGGTCTCGCCCTGCAGCCGCTTCTGCGCCTCCTGCGCGGCGTTGTACTTCTCCGAGGCCTGTTCGGCCTCGTCGTACAGCTGCTCGACCTGGGCCTTGACGTCCTTGCGGTCGGGCGCGTCCGGCGCCCCGGGGGCGGCCTGGGCGCTGCCGGCGGTCGCCACGCCCAGGGCCGTGGTGGCGGCCGCGGTCAGTACCAGCGCACGGGCGAGCAGTTGGGAACGACGGTGCACGGGCATGGCGGCAACGGCTCCAGTCCTGCGGCGCGGCCCCGCGGCCGCGCCCCGGTGGGCGGCCGTCGAGCGGGAGTCCGGTGGCAGACGTTAGCGAGTCCGGGCAAGTGAGTCCAAACCCCTACCGACCCGAATATTTGACCCCTAATCGGACACCAGGTCGATCCGCCGGAAAAGCCGCAGGCCCGGCCCTCCGTGACGGAGGACCGGGCCCGTGAACGCGTGGGTGGGGATCAGACCCGCACGATGGAGGACAGCGGCATGTTGGAGACGGCCTCGTAGCGCACCGACGCGCCCGGCTTGGGAGCGTGCAGCACCTGGCCGTTGCCCGCGTAGATGCCGACGTGGTGGGCGTCGCCGTAGAAGATCAGCATGTCGCCGGGCTGGGCCTGGGAGATGTCCGAGCCGATCCGGGTGCCGGCGCCGGCCTGCTCCTGCGAGGTGCGCGGCAGCGACACCCCGGCCTGGTTGAACGCCCAGACCATCAGGCCGGAGCAGTCGAAGGAGCCGGGGCCGGTGGCGCCCCAGACGTACGGGCTGCCGACCTTGGTGGCGGCGGCGGCCAGCGCGGCGGCACCGTGCGAGCTGCCCGGGGCGACCTTGACCGGCGCGGCGGTGGAGCCCGAGCCGAGGTCGCTGCGGCTGTTGTCGCGCGAGGCGCGGTCCGGCGTGGCCGGCTTGGCGGCGGCGGCGGCCTTCGCGGCGGCGTCGGCGGCGGCCTTCTCCTCGGCCGCCTTGATCGCCTGGCGCTCTTGCTCGGTCAGCGTGTTGAGCAGGTCCTGGGCGGCCTTGAGCTTGTTCTGGACCTCGTCCTTGGAGGCCTTCAGCTGCTGGGTCGTGGCCTCCAGCTCGCCGAGCTTGCCCTGGGCCTCGGTGCGGTCCTGGTCCAGCTTGCGCTGCTGGTCCTGCAGCTGCTTGAGCTGGTTCTTCTGGGTGCTGCCCGCCTGGTTCAGCGCGCCGGCCTGGTTGAGGAAGTTGTCCGGGCTGGAGGAGAACATCAGCTGGACCGTCGGGGATATGCCCCCGTTGCGGTACTGCTCGCCGGCGATCTCGGCCAGGCCGCCCTGGAGGTCGGTCACCTGGGCCTGCTGCCGGGCCACCTGGTCCTGGAGGCCGGAGACCTGCTTCTCCAGCTCCTGCTGCTTCTCCTGGGCGGCGTTGTACTTCTCGGTCGCCTGCTCGGCCTGCTCGTTGAGCTGGTCGACCTGCTCCTTGACCTGGTCCTTGGTCGGCTGCGGGTCGGCGTGCGCGCCGGACTGCGCGGAGAGGGCGACGGCCGCGGCGGCGAAACCGGTCAGGATCGAGACGCGGGTACGGCTGGCGGGCTTGGGACGACGATGGGACGCCACGAAGGCGGACTCCTTCTTCCTACTCCCGCCTACCGGGTGAGCTGACGGGTTCGGGCCGGAAGCATGCCCTACGACGCCTCACCGGCCTCACCTACGGCCGACCTGGCGCCGATTCACCCCGGAGGAACGTGTGGTTCCCCGGCTCCGCTCCGCAGCGCCCCCGACTACTGGGCTCCCCTGTCGGGCAGTCGTTGCGACCTGCCCCGCTGTTTCGCGAACTCGGCGGTAACCACCGCCGCCACCCGGGCTGGGTGATCGACTGTGCGGTGGTTCGGGGCACGACCCTAGTAACTGAACCGTGATCGGTTCAAATCCTTGTCAGAAAAAAGACGGAAGATTACCCATGTTCTTTTGTGAAAATGACTGATGGTGATCAGCGCCGCACGCAAAGCTGATCGACTCTCACCGTCCGGCCCATCGGGGACGCACACCCGAAGCGCCACCCCCGATCGGAGGTGGCGCGGATCACAGGGCCGGAACCGGCCCTCGGGGTGGTGCCGGGGCGTCAGATCCGGCGGATCGTGTTGATCGACATCGCGTCGGCCTTCATCACCTTCACCACGTCACCGGTGTGCGGCGCGTGGACCACCATGCCGTTGCCGATGTACATCCCGACGTGGTGCATGTCGCCGCCGTAGATCACCAGGTCGCCCGGCTGGGCGGTGGCCAGCGTCACGGCGGTCCCGATGTGGCCCTGCTCCTGCGAGGTGCGCGGCAGCGAGACGCCGGCCTGACCGTACGCCCAGACCATCAGGCCCGAGCAGTCGAAGGTGGAGGGCCCGGTGGCGCCCCAGACGTACGGCGAACCCTGCTTGCTCATCGCCTTGGCCACCGCCACGGCGGCGTAGCCGCTGGCCGGCGGCAGGTTGCTGAGGTCGACCCGGTCGGCGCCGCGGGAGGCGCGGTCGTCCTGCTGCTGCTGGGCCCGGAGCGCGGCCCGGTCGGCGGCGCTGAGCGAGTTCAGCAGGTCCTGGGCGGCCTTCAACTTGGTGTTGACGTCCGCCTTGGCCTGGTTGAGGTCCTTGGTGGTGGAGTCCAGGGAGGCGAGCACGGCGGCCGCCTCGGCCTTCTCCTGGTCCAGCCGGCGCTGCTGGTCGAGCAGGCCCTTGAGCGCCTCGGTCTGGGTGGTGCTGGCCTGCTGGACGCTCGACGCCTTGTCCAGGTAGCCGGACGGGTCGGAGGAGAGCATCAGCTGCACGGACGGGTCGATGCCGCCGGTGCGGTACTGCTCGCCCGCGACCTGGGCCAGGCCCACCTGGAGCTGGCTCATCTGGTCCTGGCTGCGGGCCACCTGGTCCTGGAGCTGGTCGGCCTGCTTGCGGAGCTGGTCGGCACGCTCCTTGGCGCCGTTGTACTTCTCGGCCGCCTGCTCCTGCTCCTGCTGGAGCTGGTCGATCTGCGCCTTGACGTCGCTCTTGTTCGGCTGCGGCGCCGCGTGCGCGGCGACCTGCGCGGAGAGGGCGACCGCGGTCGCAGCAGCAGCGGTGAGCACGGAGACCCGTGCGCGGCTGGGCTGCTTCGGACGGCGGTGGGAGGCCAAGAGACCGGCTCCTTCTTCCATCGGACTCACCTGATCAGGTGAGATTCCGGAAAATAGGTTTGACGCCAGACCCTAGTGAAGATCTACCCGTTTTGCCACTCCCCCGAAGGCGTGAACTCCGGTTCCCCCACTGACTTCACCGGATCCGCACACCCGCACGGAAACCCCACTGACCTGCCGTCACCGCCTCCGGCCCCAGCTCAGGGCCGGGCCAGCCGGTTCAGCAGCAGCACCGAGGCCACCGGGCGCGCACCCGCCTTCCGCACGCCCTCCGCGACCTCCCGGTCGGTGGAGACCACCACCACCGGGCGGCCCTGCGGCTCGGCCCGGACCAGACGGCGGATCAGCTCGTCCGCGGTCTCGCCGGTCCGGCTGAACCGTACCCGGACCCCGCGCGGCGGCGCCATGATGACCGGTACGTCCAGGTCCTGCCCGTCGAACACACAGGTGACCTCCGCCTGGGTGCGCTGGGCCAGCATCGCCAGCCCGCCCAGCAGCCGGATCCGCTGCTGCTCCAGCGGCAGCGCCGGATACCCGGTCTTGGTCACGTTGTAGCCGTCCACCACCAGGTGCACCTGCGGGATCGCCAGCAGCTGGTCCAGCAGCGCCGGGTCGTCCTCGGCCAGGCCGCGCCGGGCCACGTCGTGCGGCGAGGCCGCCCCCGGCACCACCGCCTCCACCAGGTCCGCCGGGCGGATCTGGGAGACCGGCAGGGCCAGCTCCCGCTGCAGGCCCTGCGCCGACTGCAGCACGGTGTCCAGCAGCAGCCGCAGCCGCATGTCCTCGACGCTGCGGCCCTCCCGGGCCGAGCGGCGGCCCTGCTCGACCGCGGTCTCCAGTTCGGACACCCGGTGCCGCAGCCGCCGCGCCTCGGACTCGGCCGCGCTGCGCTCCCCGGCGGCCTGCGCCCTCGCCGCCTCCAGCTCCCCGGTCACCCGCCGGGTCTCGGCCTGCGCCCGCCGGGTGTCGCTCTCCAGCGACCGCACCTTCTTGCGCAGCGACTCGGCCTCGCGCCGGACGCCCTCGAACTCCGCCCGCTGGCGCTCCAGGTCCGCGCGCGCCGCGGCCCGCACCTCGGCCAGCTCGGCCTGGAGCTTCTCCACCAGCCGGGAGGCCTCCGCCGCCGCGTCCTCGGCGCCGGCCCGCTCGGCCTCCTCGCCCGCCTCGGCGACCAGTCGGCTCCAGCCGGGCGAGCGCACCAGGTAGGCGGCGGCGGCGACGTCCATCGGATCGGCGGCGCCGGGGACGGTCCCCGACTCCAGCGCCTTCACCAGGTCCGGCTGGCCCAGCCGCAGCCGCTCCGCTATCCGCACCCGGAAGGCCGGCTCGGACTCCAGCGCCGCCGCCAGCGCGGTGGCCGCGTACTTGGCCCGCCGCGCGGGGGTGAACTTGACGTACTGACGCAGGCTCTGCGGCAGCTCCCCGGGCGGCAGCCCGCCCAGCGCGTCCGAGGCCAGCCCGACCACCCGCCGGCGCACCCCCTCGGGTAGCGGCCGGTCCAGCTTCTCGGCCGCCCGCTCGGCACCCGCACCGGCCGGGGCCGCGCCGGGGCCCTCCGGGAGCTCGGTCTCGGACGGGCCCGGCTCGGCGGCCGGCTCCGGTGCCGGCGCAGCGGGCTGAAGCCCCTGCGCTTCGCCGGGCTCCCTCGCTGCGTCCACCACGTCCTCGGCTCCGATCCTGGTCCAGCGGGTGCGGCCGCGGCCGCCCCTGTCGTCACGCTCCGTGCGTCTTGTCTGTATTGTCCCGTGCGGTGGACGGCGGCGTCGCGCACCGCCCACCGCACCGGCGGGGTCAGCCCTGCGCGGCGGGGGCCTCCACGCCCTCGGCGCCCGGACGGGCCACCAGCTCGACCTGGTCCACCGCGTTGCACCAGCGGCAGCGCACCGACTCCACGGTCTCGCTGTGCACCTCGGTCTCCTCGACCCGGGATTCGCCGGCCAGGTCGAAGTGCAGGAACTCGGTCACCCGCGCGGAGCGGGTCACGTCGAAGCGGGTGAGGTTGCCGCACAGCGTGCAGCGCCAGCGCGTCTCGGCGGTCGGAGCGGCGACGGTCATCGGGGGGTCCTCTCGGCTGGTCCCTGGGCGGGCGAGGCGCTCCCCCCGGAGCCCCGGCGTCGGCGGCGGGAGGCGGGAATGCCCGCCCCAAGCCTATTGCCTGGGGCAACCACCAGGACCACCGGTCAGCCGAGATGACCGGAGCCCGTCCCGCCCCGCCGGACGGCCCAGTAGTCCACCTGCCGTAAACCGCCGTGTCACCTGCCGCGCCCGGAGGGATGCTTGGCCGCATGGCGCTCACGGCCCCCGACCACACCGACGCGCGGGACGGCCGCCCGGCGCTGCCCGCCCCGGCGGTCACCTACGCCCTGATCGCGGTCAACACCCTGGTCTTCCTGCTCGGCCCGGCGGCCGGCCTCAACCCCCTGTACGGCACCGGCCAGACCCGGATCTGCGCCGAGCAGCGGTACGAGCAGCGCTGGGGCGCCGTCCCCGCCGAACTGCTGACCGGCCACCCGCTGACCGCCGGGCAGCTGGCCGAGGCCCCCGACCCGGTCCCCGGCTGCCCCGCCGCCCCCACCCCGGGCAAGCACCCGGCGGTGTCCGCCCTCACCGGCCTCTTCCTGCACGCCGGCTGGCTGCACCTGCTGGGCAACCTGCTCTTCCTGCACGTCTTCGGCCCGACCGTGGAACGCCGGGTCGGCCGGGCCAGGTACCTCCTCTTCTACCTGGCCGCCGGCTGCACCGCCTCGTACGGCTTCGCACTCGCCGAGTCGCACGCGCCCGACTCCACCCGGGTTCTGATCGGCGCCTCGGGCGCGATCTCCGCCGTGCTCGGCGCCTACCTGCGCTTCCACCCGCGGGCCCGGGTGACCACCCTCGTCCCGCTGCTCCTCTTCCTCCCGCTGCGCTTCCCGGCCTGGCTGGTGCTCGGCCTCTGGTTCGCCCTGCAGTGGTGGTCGGTGCACTCGGCCGGGCCCGGGGTCGCCTACCTGGTGCACGTGATCGGCTTCTCGGCGGGCTTCCTGTACGCCTGCACCGTGGTCGGCCACCCCCCGAGACGCCCCGGCTGAGGCCCGATACGCTGGCCGCACCCGCATCAAGGAGCCCGAACTGTGATCACCGCCATCGTCCTGATCAAGACCAGTGTCGACCGCATCCCCGAGATCGCCGAGGCCATCGCCGCGATCGAGGGCGTCAGCGAGGTGTACTCGGTGACCGGCGGATACGACCTGGTGGCGATGGTCCGGGTGCGCCGCCACGACGACCTGGCCGAGGTCATCCCGGGCCGGCTCAACAAGGTCCCGGGTGTGGCCCACACGGAGACCCAGATCGCCTTCCGCACCTACTCCCAGCACGACCTGGAAGCGGCCTTCGCCCTCGGCCTGGACGAGTAGGACTCAGCCCGCGCGGCGCGTGTCGGCGACGCAACGGCCGCCCTCGTTGCGGTAGTTCCACGCCGCGCCGTCCGTGACCAGCTCGCGGACCGCGGCCAGGAAGCGCTCGACGTGCTCGTCCGGCGTACCGGCCCCGAAGCTCACCCGGATCGCGTTCAGGCTGCGCTCACCGGGCAGCGAGGGCTCGGGCGCCCCGCACTCGGAGGGCGCCGAATCCTCGTCACCGAGCAGGGTGCGCACCAGCGGGTGCGCACAGAACAGTCCGTCGCGCACGCCGATGCCGTACTCGGCGGACAGCGCGGCCGCGAAGTGCGAGCTGTTCCAGCCGCGGACGACGAAGGACAGCACGCCCACCCGGGCCGAGCCCGCCCCGAACAGGTTCAGCACCCGGACCTCGGGGATCTCCGCCAGCCCCGCCGTCAGCCGCTCGACCAGCTCCCGCTCCCGGGCCTCCAGCGCGTCGAAGCCGGCCTCGGTGAGCGCCCGACAGGCCGACGCGATCGCGTAGGCGCCGATGACGTTCGGCGAGCCGGCCTCGTGCCGGGCCGGGCCGGTGTGCCACTGCACCGCCACCGAGCCGTCCAGCTCCCGGGCCACCGTCCGGGTCGCCCCGCCGCCGGCCAGGTAGGGCTCGGCCGCGTCCAGCCAGTCGGAGCGGCCGGCCAGCACCCCGGCGCCGAACGGCGCGTACAGCTTGTGGCCGGAGAAGGCGATCCAGTCGACGCCCAGCTCGCGCACCGAGACCCGGTGGTGCGGGGCCAGCTGGGCGGCGTCCAGCACCACCCGGGCGCCGTACCGGTGCGCGGTCCCGGTCAGTTCGGCGACCGGCCACAGCTCGCCGGTCACGTTGGAGGCGCCGGTGACGCACAGCAGCTTCGGGCCCTCCGGCGCCGCGGCCAGCGCCTCCTCCAGCGCGGCCACCGCCTCGGCCCGCGAGCGCGGCGCCCGCAGGTAGCCGACCTCCAGCCCGGCGTGCGCCCACGGCAGCAGCGAGGCGTGGTGCTCGGTCTCGAAGGCGAACACCCGGGTGCCGGCCGGGACGGCGGCGGCCAGCAGGTTGAGCGAGTCGGTGGTGGCGCGGGTGAAGACCACCTGGTCGCCCTCGCGCAGGTCGAGGAACTCGGCGACGGTCCGGCGGCTCTGCTCGAACAGGTCGGTGGACAGCTGGGAGAGGTAGCCGGCGCCGCGGTGCACGCTGCCGTAGTAGGGGGCGTAGGCGGCGACGTCGTCCCACACCCGCTGGAGCGCCGGCGCGCTGGCCGCGTAGTCGAGCGCCGCGTAGCCGACCTTCTCACCGCTGACGAGCGGGACCTCGACGTCGTGGCCGAGGACGGCGAGCGGGGCGCTGGTTCCGAGGGAGAGGGACATGGGGATGCACTCCTTCACGGGGTAAGGGACCCCGGGAGTGCAGATCGTCCGGTGTCCGCGCTTGTCGCGCGGACGGCTTGCCCGGCGACCCGGTCCTCACCCAGGGCACCCCGCCACGGACGGAGGGTTGCCGGACAGCCAGCTGGGGCTTGGCGCTGTCACTCATGACCTGGCGAAGACTCTAGGTCGGGCACGTCGGACGGTCAAACAGGCATCCACCATCCGGACGGTGTCTTCGCCCGCTCGCCTCCGGGGCGCTCGGACCCGGCGCCGACGCTCGTCGCTCCGGCGCTCGTACCTCGCTTGTCGCTCCTCGACTTTCGACACCGGCGCGCCCCTTCGGCTCGGGGCGGGTACATCGAGGCGGGCACGAAGGGCCCGTGCCGACGGATCGGCACGGGCCCCAACTACCGCCTCAGATCCGGCTGGTGGCCTCCGACCAGCGCCGCAGCAGGTCCTGCGCCCGGCCGGAGTCGATCGCCTCGGCCGCCCGCGCCATGCCCGCCGCGAGCTGCTCCGCCAGCGGGGCGTCGCCCAGGTCCAGTGCGACCAGCGCCGCCGCCGTGTTCAGCAGGACGGCGTCCCGCACCGGCCCGCGCTCCCCGGTCAGCAGCCGGCGCGCGACCTCGGCGTTGTACGCGGCGTCGGCCCCGCGCAGCGCCTCGATGCCGACCAGCTCGATGCCGACGTCCCGCGGGTCGAAGGTGGTCTCGGTGACCACGCCGTCGCGCACCAGCCAGACCCGCGAGGTGGTGGTGATGGTCAGCTCGTCCAGCCCGTCGTCGCCGCGGAACACCAGCGCGGTCGCCCCGCGCCGGGCGAGCACCCCGGCGATCAGCCCGGCCAGCCGGGTGTCGAAGCAGCCGATCGCGTGCGAGGTGACCCTCGCCGGGTTGGTCAGCGGGCCGAGGATGTTGAAGGCGGTGGGCACCCCGAGGTCGCGCCGCGCGGTGGCGGCGTGCCGCATCGAGGGGTGGAACTTCGCCGCGAAGCAGAAGGTGAGCCCGACCTCCTCGGCCACCTGGGCCACCCGCCGGGAGGAGAGGTCCAGCGCCACCCCGAGCTTCTCCAGCACGTCCGAGGAGCCGCTGGAGGAGGAGGCCGCCCGGTTGCCGTGCTTGACCACCTTGGCCCCGGCCGCCGCGGCGACGATCGCCGACATGGTCGAGATGTTGACGGTCTTCGCCCGGTCCCCGCCGGTGCCGACGATGTCGACCGCCGGGCCGGGGATGTCCAGCGGCTCGGCGTGGTCGTACATCGCGTCCACCAGGCCGGCGATCTCGTCGACCGTCTCACCCTTGGCCCGCAGCGCCACCATGAACCCGGCCACCTGGACGGGGGACGCCTCGCCGCTCATGATCCGGTCCATCGCCCACGCGGTGGACGAGCGGTCGAGGTCCTCCCCCTTCAACAGCGCCGCCAGGAGGTCCGGCCAGGTGCGGACCACCTGCGCGGGGTCGGTACCACCGTTCGCAGGGTTCACGTTCACCATGGCTGACTCCAGCTGTTGTCGGTTCCCCCGCGAGGGGGGACGTCCGTACGGATGGAGCCAGCCTATCGAGCGGCGGGGCGCCTACGGCGCCCTCATCTCCAGTACTGAGACGGCACCGCTCAACGCGTGGCCGGGGCCCGCTTGGCCATCCGGGCCCGCAGCAGGGTGGCGACCGCCTCGGCCAGCGCCACCGGGTCGACCGGGCGGGAGATCGCGGCATCGGCCCGGCTCCAGGCGGCGAGCCAGGAGTCCTGCGGCCGGCCGATCAGCACCAACACCGGCGGGCACCCGTAGATCTCGTCCTTGAGCTGGCGCCCGAGGCCGAGGCCGCCGGCCGGCACCGCCTCGCCGTCCAGCACGCAGAGGTCGACGCCGCCCTTCTCCAATGCCTTGAGCACCGCGGGGGTGGTCGCGCATTCGAGGTAGGACAGCTCCGGAAGATCCTCGGCAGGGCGACGGCCGAGCGCCGTCAGCACCTGCTCGCGGGTGTTGCGGTCGTCGCTGTAGACGAGGACGGTGAGCGTCTCGTCGGTCGTGTACGCCATGGACCCTGCTCCCTCAAGTGTGATCCGGACCACGTTCACCTGATCCGGATGCTACTCCCGTTTCCCCCGTCGCCGGTCCCCCTCGCGCACGTTCCCCCTCAAGCCGCCGCGCCCGTGACTCACCCGCTCGGAGGACGGCCCGTCACCCGGACCCGCCCGGACCCGCCCGGTCCACCCGGACGGCCGTGCGGCGTCCCGTCCCCCTACGGCACGGCACTGGGCCGACCGTGCAACGACGCGCCGGGCAACGGGGTCGCGGGCCCCTCCGAGGAACCGTCAGAAAAGGGACACGCCGCTGCTCAGCCTCCGTCCGGACCCCCCGTCGCCCGTCAAGCGGGCATACCGCACGCACCGGACACTCCGAGGGACACCCCCCGACGTGAAGACGGAATAAGGGACCGACATAATGTCCGTCGTGGCGACAGCAACAGCAACAGAAACCGGGCACGCGCACGGATCGGTCAATCGACCGAACATGGTCAGCGTCGGAACGATCGTCTGGCTCAGTTCCGAGCTGATGTTCTTCGCGGCCCTCTTCGCGATGTACTTCACGCTCCGCTCCGTCAAGGGAGCCGAGTTCTGGGCCGAGAAGGCGCACGCCCTCAACGTGACGTTCTCCTCGGTCAACACCACGATCCTGGTGCTCTCCTCACTCACCTGCCAGCTCGGCGTGTTCGCCGCCGAGCGCGGTGACGTGAAGAAGCTCCGCGGGTGGTTTGCCCTGACGTTCTTCATGGGCGCGATCTTCATCGGCGGACAGGTCTACGAGTACACCGAGCTGGTCAAGAACGACGGCCTCTCGCTGTCCTCGGACCCGTACGGCACGGTGTTCTACCTGACCACCGGCTTCCACGGTCTGCACGTGACGGGCGGTCTGATCGCCTTCCTGCTGGTCCTGGGACGGACGTACGCAGCCAAGCGCTTCACGCACGAGCAGGCCACCGCCGCGATCGTCGTGTCCTACTACTGGCACTTCGTCGACGTCGTGTGGATCGGCCTGTTCGCGACCATCTACCTGATCAAGTAACCAGCTGATCAGGTCGCTGGCCACCGGCAGCGGCCCCCGCCCTCACCGGCGACGGGCCGCTTCTGCCGGTGCCGACGCTCCCACCGACCGACCGCGCGCGCAGCCTTGGACAGGCAACCTCGTGCCGGCCAGACCGGCCGCCGGGTGCACCCACCAGTCGACCAGATCCTGACACCGGGGTTATTCCGTGAAAAAGCTCTCCGCACGACGGCGCCACCCATTGGCGGCGCTGGTCGTCCTACTTCTCGCCCTGGCGGCAACCGGGGGGCTGTACGCCGCGTTCGCGCCCGCCGACAAGGCGCAGGCCGACGTCGCCGCGCAGTCGCTCGCGATCGATGAGGGCAAGAAGCTCTTCGCCGTGGGCTGCTCCTCCTGCCACGGCCTGAACGGCCAGGGCAGCAGTGACGGTCCGAGCCTGGTCGGCGTGGGCTCCGCCGCTGTCGACTTCCAGGTCGGCACCGGTCGCATGCCGGCCCAGCAGCCCGGTGCCCAGGTGCCGCGCAAGAAGGCCATCTACAGCCAGAGCGAGATCGACCAGCTCGCCGCGTTCGTCCAGTCGCTCGGCCCCGGCCCGACCACGCCGGACGCGAAGCAGTACACCTCGACCAACCCGGACGACATCTCCAAGGGTGGCGAGCTGTTCCGCACCAACTGCGCCCAGTGCCACAACTTCGCCGGCCAGGGCGGTGCCCTGACGAAGGGCAAGTACGCCCCGTCGCTGGAGGGCGTGGACGCCAAGCACATCTACGAGGCCATGCAGACCGGCCCGCAGAACATGCCGTCGTTCCCGGACAGCACCATGCCCGAGGAGCAGAAGAAGCAGATCGTGGCCTTCGTCCGCCACACCACCAACGATGAGCCCAACCCCGGCGGTCTCACCCTGGGCAGCCTCGGTCCGGTGACCGAGGGCCTGTTCGGCTGGATCTTCGGCCTCGGCACGCTCATCGCGGTCGCGATCTGGGTCGCCGCCCACACCACCAAGGCCAAGAAGTCATGAGCCACGACATGTCAGAAGAGAAGCTCCCGGAGCCGCACGGCTCCGCCGGCGAGGTGGCCGACCACGGCAACCCGTTCGCCGACCCGGGCCTGCCGGCCCACGAGCCCCGTCGCACCGACATCGACGAGCGGGCCGCCAAGCGGGCCGAGCGTCAGGTCTCGCTGATGTTCGTGGTCTCGATGCTCGCGACGATCGGCTTCATCGCCTCGTACGTGGCCATCGACCCGGACAAGATCGTCTACATCTTCCCGCTGGGCCACGTCAGCGCGCTGAACTTCGCGCTCGGCCTGACCCTGGGCGTCGCGCTGTTCATGATCGGCGCGGGCGCGGTCCACTGGGCCCGCACCCTGATGTCGGACGTCGAGCTGCCCGCCGAGCGTCACCCGATCGAGGCCTCCGACGAGGTCCGCAACGACGTCATCGAGCAGTTCAAGACCGGTGCCGCCGAGTCCGGCTTCGGCCGCCGCAAGATGATCCGCAACACCCTCATCGGGTCGATGGCGCTGGTCCCGCTCTCCGGCGTGGTCCTGCTCCGCGACCTGGGCCCGCTGCCGGAGAAGAAGCTCCAGGAGACGGGCTGGAAGGAGGCCACCCCGGCCAAGCCGCTGCAGCTCGTCAACATGAGCACCATGCAGCCGATGAAGCCCGAGGACCTCGTGATCGGCTCGCTGACCTTCGCGATGCCGGAGGGCCTCACCACGCACGACGAGGACTTCCAGCAGCGCATCGCCAAGGACGCCCTGATGCTGGTGCGCATCGCGCCGGAGGACATCAAGGACGACAAGTCCAAGGAGCTGGGCTTCGAGGGCATCCTCGCCTACTCCAAGATCTGCACCCACGTCGGCTGCCCGATCAGCCTGTACGAGCAGCAGACCCACCACGCGCTCTGCCCCTGCCACCAGTCGACCTTCGATCTGGCGGACGGCGCGCGCGTCATCTTCGGCCCGGCCGGCCACCCGCTGCCGCAGCTGAAGATCACCACTGACGACAAGGGCAACCTGATCGCCACCGGCGACTTCGAGAAGCCTGTCGGCCCGAGCTTCTGGGAGCGTGCTCGATGAGTAGCGCGAGCAGCACCAAGACCGGTGCCGCCAAGCCCTCCAGCACGCGCGCGAACCCCGCCAACAAGTGGGAGTCCGCGGCTGACTGGACGGACGGCCGGCTGGGGATCTACTCCCTCGCCAAGGCCAACCTGCGCAAGATCTTCCCGGACCACTGGTCCTTCATGCTGGGCGAGATCTGCCTCTACACCTTCGTCATCATCATCCTGACCGGTGTCTACCTGACGCTGTTCTTCAAGCCGTCGATGGCCGAGGTCGTCTACAACGGCTCGTACGTGCCGCTCAAGGGCATCGGGATGTCCGAGGCGTACGCCTCGACGGTGGACATCAGCTTCGAGATCCGCGGCGGTCTGCTGATCCGCCAGATCCACCACTGGGCCGCCCTGGTCTTCGTGGCCGCGATGCTCGTGCACATGATGCGCGTGTTCTTCACGGGCGCGTTCCGCAAGCCGCGCGAGATCAACTGGGTCTTCGGCTTCCTGCTGCTGGTCCTCGGCATGTTCGACGGCTTCTTCGGCTACTCGCTGCCGGACGACCTGCTGTCGGGCACCGGTATCCGCTTCATGGAAGGCGCGATCCTCGCGGTCCCGCTGGTCGGCACCTACATCCAGATGTTCCTGTTCGGGGGCGAGTTCCCCGGCCACGACATCGTGCCGCGGTTCTTCACCATCCACGTCCTGCTGATCCCGGGCATCATGCTCGGCCTGCTGGTCGCGCACCTGATCCTGGTCTTCTACCACAAGCACACCCAGTGGGCGGGCCCGGGCAAGACCGAGAAGAACGTCGTCGGCATGCCGCTGATGCCGGTCTACATGGCCAAGGCCGGTGGCTTCTTCTTCCTGGTCTTCGGCATCATCGCCGCCATCTCGGCGATCGCCACGATCAACCCGATCTGGGCGTACGGCCCGTACCGTCCGGACCAGGTGTCGACCGACGCCCAGCCCGACTGGTACATGGGCTTCTCCGAGGGTCTGATCCGCGTCATGCCGGGCTGGGAGATCAGCCTGTGGGGCCACACCCTGAACCTGGGTGTCTTCGTCCCGCTGATGATCTTCCCGCTGGTCCTGGTCGCGATCGCGGTCTACCCGTTCATCGAGGGCTGGATCACCGGCGACAAGCGCGAGCACCACATCCTGGACCGCCCGCGCAACGCCCCGGTCCGCACCGCCCTGGGTGCCGCCTGGATCAGCCTGTACCTGGTGCTGCTGGTCGGTGGTGGCAACGACCTGTTCGCCACCCACCTGCACCTGTCGATCAACTCGATCACCTACTTCGTGCGCGCCGGCTTCTTCGTGGTGCCGGTCATCACCTTCATCGTCACCAAGCGCTGGTGCCTCGGCCTCCAGCGCCGTGACAAGGAGAAGGTGCTGCACGGCCGCGAGACCGGCGTCATCAAGCGCCTGCCGCACGGTGAGTTCATCGAGGTGCACGCCCAGCTGCCGCAGAAGGACCTGCACACCCTCACGGCGCACGAGCAGAACCAGCCGGTCGAGCTGCCGGCCCAGACGGACGAGAACGGCGTGGCCCGCAAGGCCGGCGCGCTCACCCGCACCCGGGCCAAGCTCTCCCGCGGCTTCTACGGCGAGGGCAGCCAGATCCCCAAGCCCACCGCCGAGGAGCACCACGAGATCACCAGCGGCCACGGCCACCACTGATCCCGTACGCACCCGCGTCATCCCGAGGGCCGCTGACCAGAGTTCATCTGGTCGGCGGCCCTCGGGCTTTGCCTCCATCGCCAGCCCCGCACCCGCCGCGCCCCAGGAGCCACCCGTGCAGCTGTCCGTCGACCCCGCCGCCGCCACTCCCCCGTACGAGCAGATCCGCGCCCAGATCGCCGAGCAGGCCCGCTCCGGCGCGCTGCCGACCGGGCTGCGGCTGCCCACCGTCCGGGCCCTCGCCGAGGAGCTGGGGCTGGCCGCCGGAACGGTCGCCCGGGCCTACAAGGAGCTGGAGGCGGACGGCGTGGTGGAGACCCACGGCCGGCGCGGCACCCTGATCGCGGCCGCCGGGGACGCCGCCCACCGGCTGGCCGCCGAGGCCGCCGCCGAGTACGCCGAACGCGCGAGCCGGCTGGGCCTGTCCCACCCGGACGCCCTGGCCGCCGTGGTCACCGCCCTGGGCCTGGCCTACCCCGAGGCCTGAGGGCCCTCCCGAGCCACCGGAGGTGCCCTAGGGCGTGTCTGACAATTCGCGTCGGATCAGCGCGCGGCGTTGGGGTGCGTGCATCGCAAGGCGGAGGAGGGAGTCCATGCGGAGCATCGGCGACCGACGACAACGCGGCGAGGTGCGCTTGTGCCCTGGGGGTACCTCCCGGCCGAAGGCTGGGGGAGCGTCGCGCGCCCGGCGGGAATTGTCAGACACGCCCTACACCTCGGGCCGCATCATCCCCGCGGCGGGGGCCTGGCCGGCCGGGACGGTGGTGCTGAGGGGCTGTCCGAGGGCGCTGTGCTTGACCCAGTCCGTCCAGGAGACGTTCCAGTCCCCGAAGCCGTTGCCGAAGGGCTCCATGGTGGCGCCGCGGCTGTTCACCACCGTCACCAGGTCCCCCACCCGGGTGTTGTCGTAGAACCACTTGGCGTTGTCGGTGCTCATCCCGGTACAGCCGTGGCTGACGTTCTCGTAGCCCTGCGAGCCGACCGACCAGGGCGCCGCGTGGACGTACTCGCCGCTCCAGGTCACCCGGGTGGCCCACAGCACCTCGAGGTCGTACGCCTCGGAGCTGCCGGCCGCTATACCGATCGTCTCGCCGTTCATCCGGACGGAACGCTCCTGGCCGAGCACCACCTTGATGCCGTTGCGGGTGTCGAAGCCGGGCTTGCCGGTGGTGACCGGGATGCTCCGGACCGCCTCGCCGTCACGCTTGAGGGTGAGTTCGTGGGCGGCCGCGTCGATCACCGACTCGACCCGCGCACCGATCCGCAGCCGCAGTGCGCTGCGGTCGCCGCCGTAGAGGCCGTCCGAGATCCGGCTGCCGGTGCCCTCGAAGGCCAGCGAGACGGTCGTTCCGGCCGGCCAGTAGTCCTCCGGGCGGAAGTGCAGGTTCTTGTCGTCCACCCAGTACCAGGCGCCGGTGACGGCCGGTTGGGAGGTCACGGTCAGCGCCCGTTCGACCTCCTGGCGGGCCTGGGGGTCCTTCACCGGCTCGGAGAGCTGCACGGTGAGCGGCTGGCCCACCCCGTAGACGCCGCTGCCCGAGGAGTCCGGGCCGAGCTTGGCGGTGAGCAGGCGCTGGGCGGCCAGGGTGGAGAAGTTCTGGGTGGTGTCGCCGCGCCCGTTCCGGCCGTCGTCGGCGGAGATCCGCACGGTGTACGCGGTGTTCGCCTTCAACCGGCCGGTGGTCTGCCAGCTGTGCTGGTCGTCGGCGAGCTTGCCCTCCACCACCCGGCCGTCCGGGCCGACCACGGTGACGTCGGTGAGCCGGCTGCCCGCCACCGCGGTGACGGTGACCGGCTTGGAGGGGTCGACCTTGTCCTCGGCCGAGAGGTGGACGAGGGGGCCCGCGTCGATCCGGTGCGGCCCGGCGGCCTCGTCCCCGCCGGAGGAGCAGGCGGCCAGCGGGGCCAGTACTGCCAGGGCCAGCGAGATACTGCCGATGCCTGCGATTCCGCGCCTGTCGGCCATGACCGCCTCCGAGGGGTTCGCACGATTCGTACGATTGATCAGATCGTAGGAACACCCTGGAACGAGCGACATCCGAGCGGCCCCGCGTTCACCCGGGGGAGTGAGTCGGTCACCCCCGGGACGCAGCAGGGCCGGTCCTCCCCTTGCGGGAGGACCGGCCCTGTCGCCGGAGGCGGAACCTACTGGTTCTGGTTCTCGCCCCGGTAGAACTCGAAGACCCATCCGAAGATGCCGATCAGGATGATCGGGGCGGCCCAGAACATCAGCCACCAGCCGAAGATCACGCCCAGGAAGGCCAGCGCGCCACCGAGCGCCAGCGAGAGCGGCTGCCAGCTGTGCGGGGCGAAGAAGCCCAGCTCGCCGGCGTCGTCCGCGACCTCGGCCTCGGGGTTGTCACCCGCGCCGCTGTCCACCCGGCGGGCGGTGAAGGCGAGGTAGTACCCGATGAAGGCGCAGAGGCCGAAGGCCAGGAACAGCGCGGTGGTGCCCGCCGCCTCCAGGCCCGGGCCGTCCTTCGCGTTGTTGGTCCACAGGCCGTACGTGATGGCCATCGCCAGCACGAAGACCGACAGGCCCAGGAAGATCTTTCCCTGTTCCTTCATCAGGCGTCACCCTCCTGCTTGCCCTTGCTGAGCTTCGGGGCGTCGTACTTCGCCGGGGTCACACCCGCGAGGTGCTTGGCCGGCTCGCCGTGGTTCTCCAGGTAGTCCAGCGCGGCGATCTCCGGGTGGTGGAGGTCGAAGGCCGGGGATTCGGAGCGGATCCGGGGCAGGGTGAGGAAGTTGTGCCGCGGCGGCGGGCAGGAGGTCGCCCACTCCAGGGAGCGGCCGAAGCCCCACGGGTCGTCCGCGGTGACCTTCTCGCCGTACTTGGCGGTCTTCCAGACGTTGTAGAGGAACGGCAGGATCGACAGGCCGAGCACGAAGGAGCCGATGGTCGAGACGGTGTTCAGCGTGGTGAAGCCGTCCGAGGCCAGGTAGTCGGCGTAGCGGCGGGGCATGCCCTCGGCGCCGAGCCAGTGCTGCACCAGGAAGGTCGTGTGGAAGCCGAAGAACAGCGTCCAGAAGGTGATCTTGCCGAGGCGCTCGTCCAGCATCTTGCCGGTCATCTTCGGCCACCAGAAGTGGAAGCCGGCGAACATCGCGAAGACGACGGTGCCGAAGACCACGTAGTGGAAGTGGGCGACGACGAAGTACGAGTCCGAGACGTGGAAGTCGATCGGCGGCGAGGCCAGCAGGACACCGGTCAGACCACCGAAGAGGAAGGTGACCAGGAAGCCGACCGTCCAGAGCATCGGCGTCTCGAAGCTCAGCGAGCCCTTCCACATGGTGCCGACCCAGTTGAAGAACTTCACACCGGTCGGGACCGCGATCAGGAAGGTCATGAAGGAGAAGAACGGCAGCAGCACCTGCCCGGTGACGTACATGTGGTGCGCCCACACCGTCACGGACAGACCGGCGATCCCGATGGTGGCCGCGATCAGGCCGGAGTAGCCGAACATCGGCTTGCGGCTGAAGACCGGGATGATCTCCGACACGATGCCGAAGAACGGCAGCGCGATGATGTACACCTCGGGGTGGCCGAAGAACCAGAACAGGTGTTGCCACAGCATCGCCCCGCCGTTGGCGGGATCGAAGACGTGGGCCCCGAACTTGCGGTCCGCCTCCAGGGCGAACAGCGCGGCGGCCAGCACCGGGAAGGCCAGCAGGACCAGCACCGAGGTCAGCAGGACGTTCCAGACGAAGATCGACATCCGGAACATCGTCATGCCCGGAGCGCGCATGCAGATGATCGTGGTGATGAAGTTGACCGCACCGAGGATCGTGCCGAAGCCGGAGAAGGCCAGACCCATGATCCACATGTCGCCGCCGACGCCGGGCGAGTGCACCGCGTCCGACAGCGGGGAGTAGGCGAACCAGCCGAAGTCGGCGGCGCCGTTCGGGGTCAGGAAGCCGCAGACCGCGATGGACGAACCGAAGAGGTACAGCCAGTACGCGAACATGTTCAGACGCGGGAAGGCCACGTCCGGGGCACCGATCTGGAGCGGCATGATCCAGTTCGCGAAGCCCGCGAACAGCGGGGTCGCGAACATCAGCAGCATGATCGTGCCGTGCATCGTGAACGCCTGGTTGAACTGCTCGTTCGACAGGATCTGGGTCCCGGGACGAGCCAGCTCGGCGCGCATGACCAGGGCGAGGATGCCACCGATCAGGAAGAAGGCGAACGACGTGCCCAGGTACAGGGTGCCGATCGTCTTGTGGTCAGTGGTGGTCAACCACTTGATGATGGTCGAACCCGGCTTGCGGGTCCGCTGCGCCCCGACCGTGACGGCCTCGGCGCCCCCGCCGGCCGCGGCGGGCTCGTTGAGGATGGTCACTTCTCTTCACTTCCCATGCTGATGAGGCCGGAAGGCACCGCACCGTTCTGGCCCTTGGCGCGAAGGTCGGCCAGGTGCTTGTCGTAGTCGGCGCGGTCGACGACCTTGACGTTGAACAGCATGCGCGAGTGGTCGACGCCGCAGAGCTCGGCGCACTTGCCCATGTAGTCGCCCTTGACGGTCGGGGTGACCTCGAACTTGTTCACCACGCCCGGCACGACGTCCATCTTCATCATGAAGTTGACGGGCCAGAAGTCGTGGATCACGTCACGAGAGGTCAGCCGGAACTGCACCGTCTCGTTGACCGGCAGCCAGAGCGTCGGAACGTCCTTGGGCGTACCGACTTCGTACGCGGCGTCCTTGTTGGCCGGGTCGGGGGTCTCGGTGTTCTCGTAGTTGAACGCCCAGCTCCACTGGAAACCGACCACGTTGACGTAGTGCTGCGGCTTCGCGGAGACATGCGTCAGCTTCGCCTCGTCGCGGGCGACGAAGTAGAAGAGGACCGAGACGATGATGATGGGGACCGCGGTGTAGAGCGCCTCGATGGGCACGTTGTACCGGGTCTGCGGGGGGATCTCCACGCCGGTGCGCTTGCGCCGGTGGAAGACCACGCTCCAGATGATCAGACCCCACATCAGTACGCCGACCACCAGCGCCGCGATCCAGGAGCCCTGCCACATCTGGAGGACCATGGGTCCTTCCTTCGTGACCGGACTCGGGAGGCCAAGCCTGGGGAGGTCGTTGGCCGAGCAGCCGGTGGCGGTCGCGATGACGAGGCCCAGTGCCAGCGCCTGAGGCAGCTTCCGCCGCATCGTGCGCCGCGGCGAGCGGTCGGAGCCGTTGGGACTCACGTAGCGCCTTCCCGAAGTCTCGCCCGCCTTCGCGTCGCACCGGGAGGGGAGTGTGAGCCCCTCCGGCGACCCGTCCACGGGCACGGTTTGAATGCTTATGCGGGCCAAACCCTACTCCAGCCTTATGCGCTCCTGACGGGCAGCCCCCGGTAACGCGCCGCCCGGTCGCCCGATCAGGCCCGGCAGGCGCTGCGTCGCAGGTCATCCCAGGCATTCGAGGTCCTTACGCCCGTTCGGGGGATGACCTCGAACAACGCGGGTGACGGTCCGTCGGTACCGGACGAAGCGGACATTCGGGGTGATCGACTGACGGCCGGTGAGCAATTCGGACCGAGCCCCAGGGGTCCGGGTGTGTCGTTAAATGTGACCGTGTACTTCGACGTGGCTTCGACGGCCCCTCTGCACCCCGTCGCGCGGCAGGCCCTGACCGCCGCCCTGGACGAGGGCTGGGCCGATCCGGCCCGGCTGTACCGCTCCGGCCGGCAGGCCCGGATGCTGCTGGACGCCGCCCGCGAGACGGTCGCCGCCGTCCTGGGCGCGCGGCCCGACGAGATCTCCTTCACCGCGAGCGGGACGCAGGCCGTCCAACTCGGGCTGCTGGGCGCCCTGGCCGGGAACCGGCGGCGCGGCGGGCACCTGGTGCACTCCGCGGTGGAGCACTCCAGCGTGCTGCACGTCGCCGAACGATGGGGGTCCCCCCGGCCGGAGGCCGGCGGAGGAGCCGGCGGCGGCGAGGTCTCGGTGGCCCCGGTGGACCGCACCGGGCGGGTGGAGCCGCAGGCCTTCGGCGCCCTGCTCCGGACCGACACCGCGCTGGCCGCCCTGCAGAGCGCCAACCACGAGGTGGGCACGATCCAGCCGGTCGGCGAGGTCGCCGAACTGTGCGCCGCGGCCGGGGTACCGCTGCTGGTCGACGCCGCGCAGAGCGCCGGACGGATGGACGTCCCGGCGGGCTGGTCGCTGCTGACCGCGAGCGCCCACAAGTGGGGCGGGCCACCCGGGGTCGGGGTCCTCGCCGTGCGCAAGGGCGTCCGGTACGCCTCCCCGCTGCCGGCCGACGAGCGCGAGGGCGGGCGGGTGCCCGGCTACGTCAACGTCCCCGCGATCGTGGCCGCGGCCGCCTCGCTGCGCGCCGTCCGGGCCGAGGCCGAGCAGGAGAACGCCCGGCTGCACGCCCTGGTCGAGCGGATCCGCAGCCGGGTGCCGCAGCTGGTGCCCGAGGTCGAGGTGGTCGGCGACCCGGTACGGCGACTGCCGCACCTCGTCACCTTCTCCTGCCTGTACGTGGACGGCGAGGTGCTGCTGACCGAGCTGGACCGGGCGGGCTTCGCGGTCTCCTCCGGCTCCTCCTGCACCTCCTCGACCCTGACGCCGAGCCACGTGCTGGCCGCCATGGGCGTGCTCACCGAGGGCAACGTCCGGGTCTCGCTGCCGTACGGGACGGCCGAGGCCGACGTGGAGCGCTTCCTCACCGTGCTGCCGGAGGTGGTCGCCGGGGTGCGCGCCCCGCTCGGGCTGGACCTGCCGGCGCCGGCGGGCGCCGCCGGGCCCCTGCTCGTCATCGACGCGCTCGGCAAGCGGTGCCCGCTGCCGGTGATCGAGCTGGCGAAGCGGATCGGCGAGGTGCCGGTGGGCGGCACGGTCGCCGTGCTGGCGGACGACGAGGCGGCCCGGCTGGACGTCCCGGCCTGGTGCGGGATGCGCGGCCAGGAGTACGCCGGGGAGGCCCCGGCCGCCGACTACGGCGGCGACCGGGGCGCGGCCTACCTGGTGGTGCGCCGCTCCTGAGCGGGGACCACTAGACCAGGTGGGTGCGGATCTCCGCGGCGGCCTCGGCCCCGTAGGCGTCCTCGAACCGCTTCAGGAAGGCGGCCGGGCGCAGGTCGTACTCCTGGGTGCCGACGGTCTCGATCACCAGGGTGGCGAGCATGCAGCCGAGCTGGGCGGCGCGCTCCAGGTCGAGGCCCCAGGACAGGCCGGACAGGAAGCCGGCCCGGAAGGCGTCGCCGACGCCGGTCGGGTCGACCTTGGCCTCCTCGGCCGGGCAGCCGACCACGATCGGGGCCTCGCCCTTGCGCTCGATCCGGACGCCCTTGCTGCCCAGGGTGGTGACCCGGGTGCCGACGCGGGTGAGCAGCTCCTCGGCGTCCCAGCCGGTCTTGGACTCGATCAGCGCGGCCTCGTACTCGTTGGTGAAGAGGTACGAGGCGCCGTCCACCAGCTCGCGGATGTCCTCGCCGTCCAGGCGGGCCAGCTGCTGGGAGGGGTCGGCGGCGAAGGCGTAACCGCGGGTGCGGCACTCCTGGGTGTGGCGGACCATGCCCTGGGGGTCGTCGGCGCCGACCAGGACGAGGTCGAGGCCGCCGACGCGGTCGGCGATCGGCTTGAGCTCGATGTTGCGGGCCTCGGCCATGGCACCGGTGTAGAACGAGGCGATCTGGTTGTGGTCCTCGTCCGTGGTGCACATGAAGCGGGCGGTGTGCCGGGTCTCGGAGATGTGGACGGAGTTGCAGTCCACGTTGTTGCGCTCCAGCCAGCTGCGGTACTCGGCGAAGTCCGCGCCGGCGGCGCCGACCAGGATCGGCCGGAGCCCGAGCACGCCCATGCCGAACGCGATGTTCGGCGCGACGCCGCCGCGGCGGATGTCCAGGGCGTCGACCAGGAAGGACAGCGACACGGTGTGCAGCTGCTCGGCGACGAGCTGGTCGGCGAACCGACCGGGGAACGTCATCAGGTGGTCGGTGGCGATCGAGCCGGCGACGGCGATGCGCACGGGGGTCTCCTCAGGATGGCGACAGGGCCAGCGGGGGCGAATGAACCCACCCACGGTACCCGTCCGGCACAGCCCGCCAGCAATAGTCCCGCAAGCTGCCGGTCGCCTTCCCTGCCATGGTGGCACCCGGGACCCTCGAACGTGTACTACCTCCGGGTAGCACTGGTGGGCCCACCGGGCCGGGCCTAGGGTCGGCCCCATGGAGCCCCGCCGCGACCGGGCGGGCCCCGTCGTCGACCGCGGTGATGCGGCCGCGGCCCTTGAACGGCCCTTGAACGGTTCTTGAACGGTTCTTGATCGGAGCGATGCCCGATGATGTCCGACCGATTCCCCCCGAGCGCCCGCCGGGCCGACGCGGACGCCGAGACCCTCGACGCGCTGGTCCGCTCCTCCCGCCGGCTGCGCCGGTTCTGGCCGCTGGTGACGGCCGGGCCGGAGCCCGCCGCCCCCGCGTCCGTCGGCGTCCGGGTGCCGTCCGGGGCGCAGCGGCTGGTCGCCGGGATGGCCGAGTACGGCATGTGAGGACCGGGGAACCGGATCCGACCGGGGCACGTCACATCCGCGCGGTGCGGCCGAGGAGGCGGCGCCGCTGAGCCCTCGGGAGGATGTGCAGATGGATCTGGAGACGATGCCCCGCCGCGGTCGGCGGGCGGTGGCCCTGGCGGTGGCCGCGCTGGCGGCGGTGGTGACCCTGGCCGGTTGCGGCGGCGACGGCAAGGGCTCCGGGGACTCGGCGGCGAGCAGCGCCACGGCCTCCGCGAGCAGCTCGGCCTCGCCGAGCGGTTCCCCGACGGCCCCGTCGGCCCCGGCGGACTCCGGCTCGCCGTCCGCGCCGGCGCCCGCAGGGGCCCCGTCGGGCAAGGCGACGCCGACCCCGGCCGAGCCCGCACCCGGGCGGCCCACGACACCGGCCACTCCCCCGGCCAACGGGATCGCCCCCGGTGAGCCCAACCCGGCCGGTGGCGGCCCGGCCAACTCCAACGTCCGGCCGCCGACCGGCTACCGGCTGGACGGCAGCAACAAGCTGACCGTCTACTTCTTCGGCGGGGTCTGCACCACGTACGCGGTGAAGGCGGACGAGTCGCAGCCGAACCAGGTGGGCGTGGTGATCGTGCCGGGCCCGCCGACCGTCCAGCCCGGGCACGTCTGCACCGCGATGGCCAAGCGGCAGGCCGTCTCCGTCGACCTGCGCTCGCCGCTGGCCGGGCGGACGGTGGTGGACCGGACGAGCGGCCAGGAGGTGCCGCTGGAGGGCGACGCCCACGCGGGCCCGGACCCGGTCACCCCGGACGGCGCCGCGCGCTAGCGGCCGGTGCCGGACAGCAGCCGGTGCCGGACACGATGGAACGCGGAAGGCGGCCCCGGGGAGATCCCCGGGGCCGCCTTCCGCGTTCGAGACCCGCCGTCAGGCTTAGCTGAACGAGTCGCCGCAGGCGCAGGAGCCGGTGGCGTTCGGGTTGTCGATCGTGAAGCCCTGCTTCTCGATGGTGTCGACGAAGTCGACGGTGGCGCCACCCAGGTACGGGGCGCTCATCCGGTCGGTGACGACCTTGACGCCACCGAAGTCCTTGATCACGTCGCCGTCGAGCGAGCGCTCGTCGAAGAACAGCTGGTAACGCAGGCCGGAGCAGCCACCGGGCTGGACGGCGACGCGCAGCGCGAGGTCCTCGCGGCCTTCCTGCTCCAGCAGGGCCTTGACCTTGGCCGCGGCGGCATCGGTGAGGAGGATGCCACTCTCGACGGTGGTCTCGTCCTGGACGGTCATCTGCTTTCTCCCGGTCTTGACGACGGTCTGCCGCCAGTGCCAACCACCGACCGCCCGGATTCATTTCCCGGACGGCGGGGGATTTCTACGGCCTGTTCGACGGCTGGTTCTCCGTGGGCCGGGCGCGTCACCCGGGCCTCTACGCTCCCCATGCTCGCACAACCGGGGCGGACCGGGCACCGCCCGCGTCACGGATCCGGTCGAACGGGCCCCACGGCCGCCCGCCGGACGCCAGGATGGCGGCATGATCCTTCGCCAGGTCAGGGACACCGCAGCGGACGCGGAGGCCGTCCAGGAACTGTCCCTCGCCGCGTTCGCCGGACCGTCCGACGACCCCGCCCGACCGGCCCGACCGACGCCGCTGCAGCTGGCCCGGACCAGACACCTGGCGCGCACCGACCCCGGCGGCTGCTGGCTGGCGGAGAGCGGCGGGCAGGCGGTCGGGGTGGTGCTGTCGATGCGCCGCGAGGGCCTGTGGATGCCCTCGCTGTTCGCCGTCCGGCCGTCCGCCCGGGACCGGGGGGTCGGGCCGCTGCTGTTCGAACGGGCCCTCGCGCACGCCCGGGGCTGCCTGCGCGGGATGGTCTGCGCCTCCGACTCCCCCGCGGCGGCCCGCCGCTACCGGCTGGCCGGCTTCACCCTGCACCCGGCGATGCGGCTGACCGGGCGGGTGGACCGGGACGGGCTGATCGACCCCGGCGACATCCCGGTGCACCGCGGCAACGCCACCCACCTGCACCTGCTGGACTCGGTGGACCGGCGGCTGCGCGGGTCCGCGCACGGCCCGGACCACGAGCTGATGCTCGGCCACTTCGAGGAGCTGCTGGTCGCCGACGCGCTGGCCGGCAGCGGCTACTGCTACCGGGACGGCGGCACGGTGCGGCTGCTGGCGGCCACCAGCAAGCGGATCGCGGCCCGGCTGCTGCGCGAGGCGCTGGCCCGGGTGCCGGACGGGACCGAGGCCCGGGTGGAGTACCTGACCGCCGAGCAGGAGTGGGCGCTGGACGTCGGGCTGGAGGTCGGGCTGACGCCGGAGACCGGTGGCTTCGTCGGGGTGCGCGGGATGCGGCCGCCCGCGCCGTACCTGCCCAGCGGGGCCTTCCTGTAGCCCGGCGGGAACGCGTACGGCCCCACCGGGGGCGGGCCGGTGGGGCCGTACGTACGGACGGACGGGCGGACGGGGCCCGGATCAGGCCATGGTGTCCAGGATCTCCCGGACCATCTCCATGGTGGTGCCCGGGTGCAGGAAGGCGAAGCGGGCGACCGTCTCGCCGTCCCAGCCGGTCGGGGTGACGAAGCCGATCTGGTCCGCGAGCAGCTGCTGCGACCAGCGGTAGTAGTCGTCGTTGGTCCAGCCCTTGCGCTTGAAGCAGACCGCGGAGAGCTGCGGGTCGAACAGCAGCTCCAGGTGCTCGGTGTCGCGGATCAGCTGGGCGGTGTCCCGCGCGAGCTGGAGGCCGGTCTCGATGGCGTCGGTGTACGCCTGGACGCCGTGGACGGCCAGCGAGAACCAGAGCGGCAGGCCGCGGGCGCGCCGGGTCAGGTGGTAGGCGTAGTCGGTGGGGTTCCACTCGTCGCCGTCGGTGTGCAGGACGTCCAGGTAGGAGGCGTCCTGGGTGTGCACGGCACGGGCGAGCTGCGGGTTGCGGTAGATCAGCGCGGCGCAGTCGAAGGGGGCGAACAGCCACTTGTGCGGGTCGACCACGAAGGAGTCGGCGTGCTCGATGCCGTTGTAGCGCTCGCGCACCGACGGGGCGAACAGGCCCGCGCCGCCGTAGGCGCCGTCCACGTGGAACCACAGGTCGCGCTCGCGGGCGACCTCGGCCAGGCCGGCCAGGTCGTCGACGATGCCCTCGTTGGTGGTGCCGGCGGTGCCGACGACGGCGATCACCGTCTCCGGGTTCGGGTCGGCGGCCAGGGCGGCGCGCAGTGCCTCGCCGGTGAAGCGCCGGTTCACGGTCGGGACCTTGAAGGCCTCGACGCCGATGATGTTGAAGGTGTTCTTGACCGAGGAGTGCACCTGGTCGGCGACGGCTATCCGCAGCCGGGCCTCCGGCCCGACGCCGAGCTTGCGGCGGGCGGTGTCGCGGGCGACCACCAGGGCGGACAGGTTGCCCGCGGAGCCGCCGGAGACGAAGCAGCCGCCGGCCGAGGCGGGCAGCCCGGCCCGGTCGGCGATCAGGCGCAGCACCTGGTTCTCGGCGGCGATGGCGCCGGCCGCCTCCAGCCAGGAGATGCCCTGCAGGGAGGCGCAGGAGACCACCATGTCGAACAGCAGCGCGGCCTTGGTCGGGGCGCACGGGATGAAGGACAGGTAGCGGGGGCTGTCGGCGGAGATGACCGCGCGGGACAGCTCGTGGTCGTACAGCTTGAGGACGTCGGCCGGGTTGTTGCCGTCCTGGTTGAGCAGGCCGGCCAGCTGGGTGCGCAGGTGCTCGCCGTCACCGGGGTGGTCGAGCGGGACGGGGTCGTACTGCAGCCGCTCCCGCATGTAGTCGAAAACCAGGTCGACCAGTTCGTTGTCGGGCCGGTGCATGCGGTCGGGTGCTGCGGACACGGCTGTCCCTCTCGGCTGTGGGTGTCGGGGGGATCCGGTCGGCGGGACGCCTCACCGCGCTGACCGGACGTGATCAGCGTAGGCAGCGGGGGCGCTTCCCCGCGCGTCGGAACGCGGCTGGTCAGGCAGCTTTCGAGCGTCTTCGGGGCGGTCCGCGCAGGTTTCCTGCGTGCCCCGGGAACCGGGCCCGGCGATCAGCCGATCAGCTGGGAGAGGACCACCGAGGAGCGGCTGCGCTGCACGCCGGGCTCGCGCCGGATGCGCTCGATGACGGCCTCCAGATGGCGCATGTCGGCGGCCCGCAGGTGCACCAGGGCGTCCGGGTCACCGGTGACCGTCCAGGCGGCGACCACCTCGGGGAACTGGCGCAGGCTGGCCAGGATCTCCTCGGGGGCGGTCCGCTCGCGGCAGTAGACCTCGACGAAGGCCTCGGTCTGCCAGCCGAGCACGGCCGGGTCGAGCACCACGGTGAAGCCCCGCACCACACCGCGTGCCCGGAGCCGGTCGATCCGGCGGCGCACGGCGGTGGCGGAGAGGTTCACCTGGAGACCGATCTCGGCGTAGGAGGCGCGGCCGTCGCTGCCGAGGCGGGCGAGGAGCTGCCGGTCGGTCTCGTCCAGGTCTGCCCCGATCACCTCGTGCGCTCGGCTGCTGGTCATCGGTGCGGGGCTCCACGGGTCGTGCGGTGGGGGTGGGGGGGAGCGTCCCGGGCGGCGGGCGGTGCGGTCGCACCCGCCGGCGCCACTGCCGAAACGGTTCGCCACCCATTCTGGCGGATGACCTGAACGAGTTCATCGCGCGCGGATGACCGGGAGAAGGCCATCGGTCCACCGGGCGGGCACCGATCGCCACGCCTGTCGTCGACCGAAGGGCCTCGCCTACGGACCGGCCCCGGGCGGTCTTCATGTTCATGGCCCAGCCCGGCCCGGGGCTTCGAAATATCGATTCGGCCACGGCAGGAAGCATCCGATCCGGAGAGCGGTTCTCGTCACATCGACAGGATGGCCATCGTCACTCTGACGCTAACCGGTTAGAATAGATAGCGTCAGATAGACGAAAAGGCCCCACCGCTCGTTCGGCCGCACAGAAGGGCACCCGCCCGTGACCACCACCATCACCGAGACCCACGGCGTCGACCCCACTCCGACGCCGCTCGCTCTGCTGCTGCTCGGCCGAGAGGCCGACCCGAACAGCGAGCGCGGCGTCGAGTGCCCCGGCGACCTCCCGCCGGCCTCGGACCCGAACCTCGTCGAGCGCGCCCGGGCGGCCAAGGCCGCGCTGGGCGACCGCGTCTTCATCCTCGGCCACCACTACCAGCGCGACGAGGTGATCGAGTTCGCCGACGTCACCGGCGACTCCTTCAAGCTCGCCCGCGACGCCGCGGCCCGCCCGGAGGCCGAGTACATCGTCTTCTGCGGCGTGCACTTCATGGCCGAGTCCGCGGACATCCTCACGAGCGACCGCCAGCAGGTCGTGCTGCCGGACCTCGCGGCCGGCTGCTCGATGGCCGACATGGCCACCGCCGAGCAGGTCGCCGAGTGCTGGGACGTACTGACCGACGCCGGCATAGCCGATGTGACCGTCCCGGTCTCGTACATGAACTCCTCCGCCGACATCAAGGCCTTCACCGGCAAGCACGGCGGCACCATCTGCACCTCCTCCAACGCCCAGCGAGCGCTGGAGTGGGCCTTCGAACAGGGCCAGAAGGTGCTCTTCCTGCCCGACCAGCACCTCGGCCGCAACACCGCGGTGCGGGACATGGGCATGTCGCTGGACGACTGCGTCCTGTACAACCCGCACAAGCCCAACGGCGGCCTGACCGCCGAGCAGCTGCGGAACGCCAAGATGATCCTCTGGCGCGGCCACTGCTCGGTGCACGGCCGGTTCAGCCTGGACTCGGTGAACGACGTCCGCGAGCGGATCCCCGGCGTGACCGTCCTGGTGCACCCCGAGTGCAAGCACGAGGTGGTCGACGCCGCCGACATGGTGGGCTCGACCGAGTACATCATCAAGGCCCTGGACGCGGCCGAGCCCGGCTCCAAGTGGGCCATCGGCACCGAGCTGAACCTGGTCCGCCGGCTGGCCAAGGCGCACCCGGACAAGGAGATCGTCTTCCTGGACCGCACGGTCTGCTTCTGCTCGACCATGAACCGGATCGACCTGCCGCACCTGGTCTGGGCGCTGGAGTCGCTGGTCGAGGGCCGGGTGCCGAACGTGATCACGGTGGACCCGGAGACCGAGAAGTACGCCAAGGCCGCGCTGGACCGGATGCTGGCCCTCCCGTAGCCGGAGGCGCGGGTCCGAGCGCCCCGGAGGCGAGTGGGCGAATCCCCGCCCCGAGCCGAAGGGGCGCGCCGGTGCCGAAAGCGAGGAGCGAGGAGGCCCGAGGAACGAGGGCCTTGGAGCGACGACCGTCGGCACCGGGTCCAAGCGCCCCGGAGGCGAGCGGGCGAGTAACAGCGAAGGGCGGGTCCCCTCCGATCGGAGGGGACCCGCCCTTTCGTCTGGCAGCGGCCGCGCGGCTACTCGTACTCGGGGAAGCCCGGGATGACGCCCTCGCCCTCGGAGAGCAGCAGGGACCGGACCTCGTCGAGGGTCGCCTCGGCATTCGGCAGAATCAGCTCGGACGGCTCCAGCGAGTCGTCCGGCAGCCGGGTGCCGTACTGCTTCACGGCGTCCAGCAGCTTGCCGTAGGCCTGGCGGAAGGTGTCCTCGTCGCCCGACTCCACCGCGGTGAGCAGCTCGTCGTCGAGCTGGTTGAGCAGGCTCAGGTGGTCCTCGCCCACCTCGAACTGCCCCTCACCCATGACCCTCATGATCATGCTGCGCTTCTCCTGGTTCGTGGGTGGTTCCAGCTCACTTGTTGTAGTTGATCCGCGGGGTGTCCTGCGGGTGCGAGTCCTGCGACTGCGGCTGCTGGGCCGGCTTGCCCTGCTCGATCGCGGCCGGACCGGCGGCGGGGCCGCCGGACAGCTCGGCCTTCATCCGGGCCAGCTCCAGCTCGACGTCGGAACCGCCGGCCACCCGCTCCAGCTCGGCCTCGATGTCGTCCTTGCGGCCGAGACCGCTGGAGTCGTCGAGCGCGCCGGAGGCCAGCAGCTCGTCGATCGCACCGGCCCGGGCCTGCATCTGCGCCGTCTTGTCCTCGGCGCGCTGGATGGCCAGGCCGACGTCGCCCATCTCCTCCGAGATCCCGGAGAAGGACTCGGCGATGCGGGTCTGCGCCTGCGCCGCGGTGTAGGTGGCCTTGATGGTCTCCTTCTTGGTGCGGAAGGCGTCCACCTTGGCCTGGAGCCGCTGGGAGGCGAGCGTGAGCTTCTCCTCCTCGGCCTGCAGGGCCTGGTACTGCGTCTCCAGATCGGTGATCTGGGACTGCATGTTGGCCTTGCGGGTCAGCGCCTCGCGGGCGAGGTCCTCGCGGCCGAGGGAGAGCGCCTTGCGGCCCTGGTCCTCGTACTTCGCCGACTGCTGCTGCAGCTGGGTCAGCTGGAGTTCCAGGCGCTTGCGCGAGGTCGCGACGTCCGCGACGCCACGCCGTACCTTCTGCAGCAGTTCGAGCTGCTTCTGGTAGGAGTAGTCGAGCGTCTCACGGGGATCCTCCGCCCGGTCCAAGGCCTTGTTCGCCTTGGAGCGGAAGATCAGCCCCATACGCTTCATGATTCCGTCGCTCATGGGCCTCGGGTGCCCCCTTCTCCGGCCTGCGGTCTTAAATCTCGTTACCAGACACGACGAGTGTATGTGCAGCGAGCCCGTCGCCGCAGTGCACCTGCCTGCAACAAGACTGCTACAGCGACCAGCGGCAGAACCTCATCCCCCGGGTGGATCCGCCTCTCATCCTCCCCATACTCCATCCGATTGATCCCCTACGGGAAGAGCCCGGGAAACCCCGGTCGGAACGCGGCCGAACGGATCGATACGCGTTTGGGTCCGAGGGGACCCGTGGTCACGGTGCCGCACCCCGTACGCTGGGGGTGTGTTCCGACGCCGTTCAGATGATGCCGCCGCCTCCGCCACCGTGCTGGAGGACGAGACGCCCCAGGCCCGCCACCCGCAGGCCAAGAAGGGCCGCCCCACCCCCAAGCGCAGCGAGGCCGAGGCCAGCCGGCGCACCCGGGTCGTGGTGCCCAAGGACCGCAAGGAGGCCTCCCGCCAGGCACGCGAGCGGATGCGCGTCGAGCGTGAGAAGCAGCGCCAGGCGCTGATCGACGGCGACGAGCGCCACCTGCCGGCCCGCGACAAGGGGCCGGTGCGCAAGTTCGCCCGCGACTACGTGGACTCCCGCTGGTCGCTCGCCGAGTTCTTCCTGCCGGCCGCCGTGGTCATCCTGGTGCTGAGCATCGTCAAGATCCCCGCCCTGCAGCTGCTGTCCACGCTGCTGTTCCTGCTGTTCTTCGTCCTGGTGATCCTGGACTTCGTCCGCCTCGGCCTCGGCCTGCGCAAGCAGCTGGGCGAGCGCTTCGCCGGGCAGAACACCCGCGGCGTGGTCGCCTACGGCATCATGCGCACCCTCCAGATGCGGCGGCTGCGCCTGCCCAAGCCGCAGGTGCGGCGCGGGGAGAAGCCCTGACCGCCGAACCGGTGCACTCCGGCTGGGCCCCGCCTTCCTGGGAGGGGCCCGGCCTCTACGCACTGCCCGGGCAGGGGGACGGCGGCCACGACCGGCTCGGTCAGGAGCGTCGGCTGCCCTCCCGCAGCGGCTCCTTCGCCGGCGGCACCGCGGCCTGGCTGGACCGGCTCGGCGGACTGCGCAACTTCGTCCGGCAGGAGCTCGTCTCCCGGCAGCTCGCCGAGCAGCTCGCCGGCCGCACCGCCCAGCGGGTCCTGGACATCGGCTGCGGGCAGGGCACCCAGGCGCTGCGGCTGGCCCGGGCCGGCCACTACGTCACCGGGATCGACTCCGACCCGGTCGCGCTCGGCGTCGCCCAGGGGGCGCTCGCCCAGGAGCCGCCCGAGGTGCACGGCCGGCTGCAGCTGCTCAGCGGCGACGGCCACCAGTGCGGGCGCTGGTTCGGCCCGCGCAGCTTCGACGTGGTGCTCTGCCACGGCGTCCTGATGTACCTGCCGGACCCGGACCCGATGATCGCCTCGCTGGCCCGGCTGCTGGCGCCGGGCGGGCTGCTCTCGCTGCTGGTTCGCAACGGCGACGCGCTCGCGCTGCGGCCCGCCGCCGCCGGGGACTGGCGGGCCGCCCTGCACGCCTTCGAGAGCGACCGGTACTACAACCGGCTCGGACTGGCCGCCCGGGCCGACCGGCTCGCCGACCTGACCGTCACCCTCTCCGAGGTCTCGGTGCCGGTCCGGCACTGGTACGGCGTCCGGGTCTTCACCGACAACGCGCCCGACGACGCCGCCCCGCCGGTGGACGGGCGGCAGCTGGCCCAGCTGCTGGAGGCCGAGGACCGGGCCGGCCGCACCGACCCGTACCGGCAGGTCGCCGCGCTGCTGCACGTGATCGGTGCGAAGTAACCACCCCTGACGGGCAGTTGCGTCGGTCAGCCCTCGTGCAGGCTCATCGAGTAGATCACCCGGTCGTCGTCCAGCAGGACGGCGTTGTCCACGCCCTCCTCGGCGAGCTGCTTCCAGCTCTCCCCGATCCAGGTCTCGGCGTCGCCCTGGCCGGCGAACTCCTCCTGTCCGAGGGTCGACGCCACCGCGCTGCCGTCCGCCTTCTCGTACCGCCACGTCCAGACCATGCCCGGCTCCTCCCACTGACGCTGCCTTGTGTGCTGCGCAGGTTAGCCTGCCCGGCCCGATCTTCCGTATGCCTGTCGGGCAGGATGGACGGCATGGCGACGCACCCCCCGCTCCCCCGCACGCTGCTGCTCGGCGGCGCGCGCTCCGGCAAGTCCACCCGTGCCGAGCAGCTGCTCGCCGAGCACCCGGACGTCCTGTACGTGGCCACCGGCGGCACCCGGGACGGCGACGCCGAGTGGGCCCAGCGGGTCGCCCTGCACCGGGACCGCCGGCCGGCGAGCTGGCGCACCGCCGAGACCTGCGAGCTGGAGGCCGTACTCGCCGACGCCGAGGACCCGGCGCCGGTGCTGATCGACTGCCTGGCACTGTGGCTGACCGCCGTGATGGACGAGTGCGACGCCTGGGACGACGACGCCTGGGCGGCCGGCGGCGAGGCCGCGGTGCAGCGCCGCTGCGCCTCCCTGGCCGCGGCCTGGGCCGGAACCCGGCGGACGGCCGTCGCGGTGAGCAACGAGGTCGGCATGGGCGTCGTCCCGGCCACCGCCGCCGGACGGCGCTTCCGGGACACCCTGGGCCGGCTCAACATGGCCGTGGCGGACGCCTCCGAGCAGGTCCTGCTGGTGGTCGCGGGACAGGTTCTGACGGTCAAGCCGAGCCCGCACACCCGCGCCGTGTAGCCTTCCGGACGATGGACACGACCGTGGATCTCGATACGTTCTCCTCGCTCGTCGAGCGCCCCGACGACAGCGCCCGACGGGCCGCCGAGGAACGCTGGCAGGAAGCCGGCCGACCGCGCGGCGGCCTGGGCAAGCTCGAGGAGCTGGGCAGCTGGCTGTCGTCCGTACAGGGGCGCTCCCCGGTGCGGCCGGTCTCGGCGCCCAAGGTGCTGCTGTTCGCCGCCGACCACGGCGTGGCCGCGCTCGGCGTCTCCCGACTGCCCGCCGACGGCGGCACCGCGGCCCGGGTGCGGGCGGTGCTCGACGGCAGCGCCCCGGTGGCCCGGCTGGCCGCGCGCTACGGCGCCGACGTACGGGTCGTCGACGTCGCGGTGGACGCCGACCCGGCGGACTTCCCGGACGAGGTGGTCGCCCACCGGATCCGGCGCGGCTCCGGCCGGATCGACGTCGAGGACGCGCTCACCCCGGAGGAGACCGTCCGGGCCTTCCGGGCCGGCATGGCCGTGGCCGACGAGGAGGCCGACGCCGGCACCGACCTGGTGCTGCTCGGCGACCTCGGGGTCGGCTCCACCACGGTGGCCGCCGTCCTGGTCGGCGCGCTGTGCGGGACGGACGCGGCCGCGGTGTGCGGACGCGGCTCGGGCATCGACGACCGGGTGTGGATGGTCAAGTGCGCCACCATCCGGGACTCGCTGCGACGGGCCCGCCCGGTGCTCGGCGACCAGCTGGCGCTGCTCGGCGCCACCGGCGGGGCGGACTTCGCCGCGATCACCGGCTTCCTGCTCCAGGCCGCCGTCCGCCGGCTGCCGGTGGTGCTGGACGGCGTGGTCTCCTCGGCCTGCGCGCTGGTCGCACAGCGGATCGCCTTCCGGTCGCCGGAGTGGTGGCGGGCCGGGCAGTCCAGCGGCGAGCCCGCCCAGGCGAAGGCGTACGACCGGCTGACCCTGACGCCGTTGCAGGACCAGGGGATCACCCTGGGCGAGGGCGTCGGCGCGGTCCTCGCACTGCCGCTGCTCCAGGCCGCGGGCGACGCGCTCGCGGACGAGGCGCCCCGGCCGTTCGTGCCCTCGGCGCCGAAGGAGCAGCCGAAGCTGCCGTCGGCCGCCGACCTGCTCAGGAAGCTGTAGCGGCTGCCACGGGGGCGTCGGAGGTCGGCTCCTGGCCCGTGGCCTTCCGCTTCGCGCGGTTCCCCGCGCCCCTTCTCCGGGGCGCGGGGATTCTGCTTGTCGGGGGGGCTTCCGCTGGTCAGGGCGAGCCCCGGTGCGCGGCGGGTGCGGTTCGGGTGCGGTTCGGGTGCGGTTCGGGTGCGGTTCGGGTGCGGTGGAGGAGCGAGTGGGAGCGATGGCCGACGGCGGCGAGCGGGCGACCTGGGGTGAAGGGCTGCGGTTCGCGTTCGGGACGCTGTCGGTGCTGCGGGTGCGGGTCGAGCGTTGGGACCGGGCCGCGGCGGGCCGGGCGATGACGGCGGCTCCGGTGGTCGGCCTGGTGCTGGGCGCGATCGCGGCCGGGGCCGGCGCCCTGGTGGCCTGGCGGGCGGGCGGACCGCTCGCCGCGGTGACGGCGGTGGGGGTGCTCGCCGCACTGACCCGGGGGCTGCACCTGGACGGCCTGGCGGACGTCGCCGACGGCCTGGGCAGCGGCAAGCCGGCCGAGGACGCGCTGCGGATCATGAAGCAGTCCGACATCGGCCCGTTCGGGGTGCTGACCCTGCTGCTGGTGCTGCTCGCCCAGGTCGCCGCCCTGGCCGGGCAGTTCGGGCAGTCGGCGCCGCGCGGCGCCCTCGCGGTGCTCGCCTCGGCGGTGGCCGCGCGCTGCGCGCTGGCCTGGGGCTGCCTGCGCTCGGTGCCGGCCGCCCGCCCGGGCGGGCTGGGGGCGATGGTGGCGAGCACCGTCGCCCCGGCCGCGGCCGCCACCGGGACGCTGGCCGCCGCGCTCACCGTGGCCGCGGCCGGACTGTTCGACGGATGGTCAGCCGTACGCCTCCCGCTGGCCGTTGTGCTCGGCGTCGGCTGCTCCCGGCTGCTGCTCACCCGGTGTGTGCGCCGGTTCGGCGGGATCACCGGGGACGTGCTCGGCGCGACGGCCGAGACCGCCGCCACCGGGACGCTGTTCGCCCTGGCGTTGCTCGGCTGACACCGGGCGGCGCGTGATCCCACCATGCGGACTACCATGCGTGAAGCACCGCAGCCCTGCACCGTGGCAGGTCCTGCCCGCCCGGCGCGCACCGAGGAGCCGGGGCCTCTGGTGTGCGCGGCCACTCCGGCGGACGCGCGCGCCAGGGGGCCCGGACCCACAGGGCCCGCCGGCGGACGGCCTGCGACGGCGGGCTGCGCCGGTGCGGCAGTCACGCCGCGACCGGCCGTGGACCGCGAAAGAACAGGACGCATTACGTGACTGCATTGTCTGTGAGCACCTCCTCCGCCGCCTCGCTGCGCGCGGACGCCCTGGTGGTCGGTGTCGCGAAGGGCCCCAAGGGGATCGTGCTGGCCCCCGGTGCCGAGGCCGTGAACGAGGCGTTCGAGGGCAAGCTGGCCGAGATCCTCGGCACCCTGGGCGCGACCGGTGCCGAGGGCGACACCGTCAAGGTCGCCTCCCCCGCCGGTCTCAAGGCCGCGCTCGTGCTCGCGGTCGGCCTCGGCGAGGCGGCCGAGGACGGCTACGGCCTGGAGGCGCTGCGCCGCGCCGCCGGTGTCGCCGCCCGCGCCCTGGCCGGCGTCAAGAAGGCCGCGCTGGCCCTGCCGGCCGAGTCCGCGGAGGAGGTCGAGGCGGTCGCGCTCGGCGGCCTGCTCGGCTCGTACGCCTTCGGCACGTACAAGGGCAACGGCAACGGCAAGGAGCCGGTCGGCGAGCTGGTCCTGCTGACCGCCCGCAAGGGCAACAAGGACGCCAAGGCCGCCGTGGAGCGGGCCACCGCGATCGGCGAGGAGATGAACCGCGCCCGCGACCTGGTCAACACCGCGCCGAACGACCTGAACCCGAAGAGCTTCGCCGCGATCGCCCAGGCGGCCGGCAAGGAGCACGGCCTCAAGGTCGAGGTCCTGGACGAGAAGGCGCTGACCAAGGGCGGCTTCGGCGGCCTGCTGGGTGTCGGCAACGGCTCCACCAACCCGCCGCGGCTGGTGAAGGTGGCCTACACCCACCCGAAGGCGAAGGCCTCGCTGGCCTTCGTCGGCAAGGGCATCACCTACGACTCGGGCGGCATCTCGCTCAAGCCGGCCGGCCACAACGAGACCATGAAGTGCGACATGGCCGGCGCCGCCGCCGTGTTCGCCGCCGTGGTGGCCGCCAAGCGCCTGGGCCTGGCCGTCAACGTCACCGCCTGGCTCGCGCTGGCCGAGAACATGCCGTCCGGCTCCGCCACCCGCCCGGGTGACGTGCTGCGCATGTACGGCGGCAAGACCGTCGAGGTGCTGAACACGGACGCCGAGGGCCGCCTGGTGCTGGCCGACGCGATCGTCAAGGCCGGCGAGGAGAACCCGGACGTCATCGTCGACGTGGCGACCCTGACCGGCGCCATGGTGCTGGCCCTGGGCACCCGCACCTTCGGTGTGATGGCCAACAACGACGAGCTGCGCGACAACCTGCACGCCCTCGCGGGCGAGGTGGGCGAGCAGTCCTGGCCGATGCCGCTGCCGGCCGAGCTCAAGAAGGGCATGACCGACTCGACCATCGCCGACCTGGCCAACATGGGCGAGCGGATGGGCGGCGGCCTGGTGGCCGGTCTGTTCCTCCAGGAGTTCGTGGCCGAGGGCATCGACTGGGCGCACCTGGACATCGCCGGCCCGGCGTTCCACGAGAGCGCCCCGTTCGGCTACACCCCGAAGGGCGGCACCGCGAGCGCGGTGCGCACCCTGGTCCGGTTCGCGGAGCAGACCGCGGCCAACGGCAAGGCCTGATCCGAGCGGATCCGAATCCCGACGGGGGCCCGGCGCGCGTGCGCCGGGCCCCCGTCGGCGTTCCCGCACGGGTTACCTGCGAGTAGGCCCGGAGACCCCACCGCACCTCTGTTCGCCACGGGCGAAACTTTGTTCCGCACTGCGGAAGAGGTGGTGCCGAAGCGGGCGGAAGACGCCCGTCCGGCGGCTGTCAACAAGGCCTTGAGCTGCGATGATGCCCTTCCGTCGGGGGTGTTCCCGCCCCGGTGACCACTCCGTGGGACACCCCTGGGGTGGACCCGGACATCAGCCACCGCGAACAAGTGCGAAGATGTATTTCCGGCACGACTGGGCGCCCCACAAAGGCTTCCGACCCACCGGACCGCGACCGGCCCGGCGACCCACCCCATTGCATGGAGGACGTGACGTGGCGAACGACGCCAGCACCGTTTTCGACGTAGTCATTCTCGGAGGCGGAAGCGGCGGTTACGCCGCGGCGCTCCGCGCCGCTCAGCTGGGTCTGAGCGTCGCCCTGGTCGAGAAGGGTGAGCTGGGCGGCACCTGCCTGCACCGCGGCTGCATCCCGACCAAGGCCCTGCTGCACGCCGCCGAGATCGCGGACGAGACGAAGGAGGCCGCCGAGTTCGGCGTCCTGGCCACCTTCCAGGGCATCGACATCAACGGCGTCCACAAGTACAAGGACGACGTCATCGCCGGCCTGTACAAGGGCCTCCAGGGCCTGGTGGCGTCCCGCAAGGTCACCTTCATCCAGGGCGCGGGCAAGCTCTCCTCGCAGACCTCGGTCGACGTGAACGGCCAGCGCATCGAGGGCCGCCACATCGTCCTCGCCACCGGTTCGGTGCCGCGCTCGATCCCGGGCCTGGAGATCGACGGCAACCGCGTGATCTCCTCGGACCACGCCCTCAAGCTCGACCGGATCCCGAAGTCGGCCGTCATCCTCGGCGGCGGCGTCATCGGCGTCGAGTTCGCCTCGGTCTGGAAGTCCTTCGGCGTCGACGTCACCATCGTCGAGGCGCTGCCGCACCTCGTCCCGCTGGAGGACGAGAACTCCTCCAAGCTGCTGGAGCGCGCCTTCCGCAAGCGCGGCATCAAGTTCGAGCTCAAGGCCCGCTTCTCGGGCGTCGAGTACACCGAGTCCGGTGTCCGCGTCTCCACCGAGAACGGCAAGCAGATCGACGCCGACCTGCTGCTCGTCGCCATCGGCCGCGGCCCGGTCTCGGCCGGCCTCGGCTACGAGGAGAACGGCGTCGCGATGGACCGCGGCTACGTCCTGGTCGACGAGTACATGCGCACCAACGTGCCCACCATCTCCGCCGTCGGCGACCTCGTCCCGACCCTGCAGCTGGCCCACGTCGGCTTCGCCGAGGGCATCCTGGTCGCCGAGCGGCTGGCCGGCCTCAAGCCGGTGCCGATCGACTACGACGGCGTCCCGCGCGTGACCTACTCCAACCCGGAGGTCGCCTCCGTCGGCATCTCCGAGGCCAAGGCCGTCGAGCTGTACGGCAAGGAGAAGGTCGTCACCCTCAAGTACAACCTGGCCGGCAACGGCAAGAGCAAGATCCTGAAGACCGCCGGCGAGATCAAGCTCGTCCAGGTCAAGGACGGCGCCGTGGTCGGCGTCCACATGGTCGGCGCCCGCATGGGCGAGCAGGTCGGCGAAGCCCAGCTGATCTACAACTGGGAGGCCCTGCCGGCCGAGGTCGCGCAGCTGATCCACGCGCACCCGACCCAGTCCGAGGCCCTGGGCGAGGCGCACCTGGCGCTGGCCGGCAAGCCGCTGCACGCGCACGACTGATCGCGCCCACCACCCCCCGTTTCCGGTACTTCCCGTACTTCCCGTACGCAAGACTTGATAGGAGTCGCTGAAACCATGGCGGTCTCAGTAACACTGCCCGCGCTGGGCGAGAGCGTTTCCGAGGGCACTGTCACCCGTTGGCTCAAGGCCGAGGGTGAGCGCGTCGAGGTCGACGAGCCGCTGCTCGAGGTGTCGACCGACAAGGTCGACACCGAGATCCCGGCCCCGGCTTCCGGCATCCTCTCCTCGATCAAGGTCGGCGAGGACGAGACCGTCGAGGTCGGCGCCGAGCTGGCGATCATCGACGACGGCACCGGTGCCCCGGCCGCCGCCCCGGCCCCCGTGGCCGAGGCCGCGCCCGTCGCCGCTCCGGCCCCCGTTGCCGCTCCGGCTCCGGTCGCCGAGGCCCCGGCTGCTCCGGCTGCCGCCCCGGCCGCTCCGGCTGCTCCGGCCGGCGACGCCACCCCGGTGCTGCTGCCCGCCCTGGGCGAGAGCGTTTCCGAGGGCACCGTCACCCGTTGGCTCAAGGCCGAGGGTGAGACGGTCGAGATCGACGAGCCGCTGCTCGAGGTCTCCACCGACAAGGTCGACACCGAGATCCCGTCGCCGGTCGCCGGCGTCGTCGTCAAGATCCTGGTCGGCGAGGACGAGACCGCCGAGGTCGGCGCCCAGCTCGCGCTGATCGGTGCCCCGGGTGCCGCCGCTGCCGCTCCGGCTCCGGCTGCCGCCCCGGCCCCCGTCGCCGCCCCGGCTCCGGCCGCTCCGGCCCCGGTTGCCGCCCCGGCTCCGGTCGCCCCGGTCGCTGCCCCGGCCCCGGTTGCCCCGGCCGCCCCGGTCGCTGCTCCGGCTCCGGTTGCCGCTCCGGCTCCGGTTGCCGCTCCGGCCCCCGTCGCCGCTCCGGCCGCCCCGGTGGCCGACGCCGGTGACGCCTACGTCACCCCGCTGGTGCGCAAGCTCGCCGCCGAGCACGGCGTCGCGCTGTCCTCCGTCACCGGCACCGGTGTCGGCGGCCGCATCCGCAAGCAGGACGTCATCGCCGCCGCGGAGGCCGCCAAGGCCGCCCCGGCCCCGGTCGCCGCCGCCGCTCCGGCCGCCGCCGCGCCGAAGGCCGCCGCCGCGCCGTCCGCCCTGCGCGGCCAGACGGTCAAGATGACCCGCATGCGCAAGGTCATCGGCGACAACATGATGAAGGCCCTGCACGAGCAGGCCCAGCTGACCAGCGTGGTCGAGGTGGACGTCACCAAGATCATGTCGCTGCGCGCCAAGGCCAAGGAGGGCTTCCTGGCCCGCGAGGGCGTCAAGCTCTCCCCGATGCCGTTCTTCGTGAAGGCCGCCGCCCAGGCGCTCAAGGTCCACGCGGTCGTCAACGCGCGGATCAACGACGCCGAGGGCACCATCACCTACTTCGACACCGAGAACATCGGCATCGCGGTGGACTCCGAGAAGGGTCTGATGACCCCGGTCATCAAGGGTGCGGGCGACCTCAACATCGCCGGCATCTCGAAGAAGACCGCCGAGCTGGCCGCCAAGGTCCGCGACAGCAAGATCACCCCGGACGAGCTGTCCGGCGCCACCTTCACGATCAGCAACACCGGCTCGCGCGGTGCCCTGTTCGACACCGTGATCGTGCCGCCGAACCAGGCCGCCATCCTGGGCATCGGCGCCACCGTCAAGCGCCCGGTGGTCATCGAGGCCGACGGCGGCACCGCCATCGGCATCCGTGACATGACCTACCTGTCGCTCTCCTACGACCACCGCCTGGTGGACGGCGCCGACGCCGCCCGCTACCTGGTCGCGGTCAAGGAGATCCTGGAGGCCGGCGAGTTCGAGGTCGAGCTCGGCCTGTAGCACAGCACGACCGCAGCGCGGTCCTACGGAGCCCCGTGTCGTCACCGGACGGCGCGGGGCTCCGCCGCTTCCCGGGATGCGGTTCCCGCCGGGTCATGGCATGCGTGGAGACGACAGAAAAGGGATGCTTGAGCGGTGATGGACGAGACCGACTTCTGGCAGATCATCGACGACACCTGGGAGGCCGCCGACGGCGATCCCGACGAACAGGCCGAGCGGCTGGTGGAGCGCCTGGTCCAGCTGACCCCCGACGACGTGATCGACTTCGGGCGGCTGTTCGAGGCCCGGTTCCAGCGCGCCTACCGCTACGACCTGTGGGGTGCGGCCCACCTGCTGCTGGACGGCGCCTCCGAGGACACCTTCGACTACTTCCGCTGCTGGCTGATCGGCCAGGGCCGGGAGGTCTTCGAGGGCGGGCTGGCCGAACCGGACGACCTGGCGGACCTGCTGCCCGAGTTCGACGAGGAGGAGGACGGCGAGGCCGAGGACCTCGGCTACGCCGCCGACGAGGCGTACGAGCGGCTGACCGGCCTGCCGCTGCCCGAGGTGGGCGGGCGGCAGGCGGGGCGGCCGGCCGGGGCGTTCCTGGACTTCGACGACCCGGACGTGATGGCGAAGCGCTTCCCCAAACTCTGGGAGCGGTACGGGGACTAGTCCTCTCGGGGGGTCAGGTGCTGCTGCCGGCGGAGCTGTCCTGCTTGATGCCCTTGAGGATCTGGTCGAGCACCGCCGGGTCCGGCGCCGCCGGGTCGTCGTCCACGCCGCCCTCGAAGATCACGTAGCCGCCGCCCTTGGCCGGGACGGCGGCCAGCAGGACGTAGCCCTGGGTGCCGTCCGAGGTGCGGACGTGCCAGCGGGTGGCGTAGCCGAGCACACCGGCGACGGAGACGTAGCCGGAGCCGGAGTCGGTGTGCGAGGTGATCCCGGAGAAGATCGTCCCGGCGTAGGTCGGCATCACCGAGTCGGCGGCCCCCTTGGGGGTGTCGCCCTGCACGGTGTCCTTCTCGATCGAGAACTGGCCGCGGATGCAGGAGTTGCCGTCGGCGCAGGAGTAGCGGCCGCTGCCGAGGTAGACGGTGGAGTGCGCGGAGTTGGTCGCCGCGTCCCAGCCGTCCAGGACCGGGACGGTGATCGCGTGCTGCGGGTCCGGGACGGTGCTCTTGACCGACGGGACGGGCTTGGGGGCCGGCGTGCTCCGGGTCGGGGTGGGGCTCGGCGTCGGGTTGTCGCTCTGGGTGACGGTGACCGTGGGGTTCGGGGTCGGGTCGGCCCTGGTGTCCCCGCCGCCGCTGAACGCGAGCCCGGCGATGATCCCGCCGACGACCAGCACCGCGACCGCGCTGCCGACGATCACGCCGGTCCGGTTCTTCCGGGGGGCGGGCGGCGGGTAGCCGTAGCCGGCGCCCGGGTAGGCCTCCTGGCCGGGGTAGCCCGGCCGGCCCGGGTACTGCTGCTGGCCGGCGTACGGGCCCTGGCCGGGGTAGCCGTAGCCGGGTGACTGGAGCGCGTCCTGCGCCGGGTAGCCGTAGCCGGGGGCGGGTGAGCCGCTCTGTGCCGGGTAGCCGTAGCCGGCCTGCGGCGGTTGCGGGGCGGGGGGCTGCCAGCCCTGGGTCGGGGCGTCGGCGAGCTGTCCGCCGGGGGCCTGGAGCGGCCGGACCTCGGCGGTCCAGGCGTTGCCGTCCCACCAGCGCTCGTGACCGGGGGTGCCGTCCGCACCCGGGACCGGGTACCACCCGGGAGGCGTCGAGTTGCTCACGGGCGTACGGTACCCGGCGGTCCGCCGCTCCAGACAGGGCAGGTACGTCACGACTGCGCCGCAACTGCCCTGACGGGCCGTCAGGGCAGCGGGCGGCGGTTCGGTCGGCTCAGTCGGCCAGTCGGCGGGCCATCCACACGTCGTCCACGTACTGCCCGTCGATCAGGAACTCCTCGGCCAGCGTGCCCTCGACCGTGAAGCCGCAGCTCTCGTACAGCCGGCGGGCCGGGGCGTTCCAGCCGAGCACCCGGAGGGTCAGCTTGCGGGCGCCGAGCGCCCGGGCCTGCTCGCAGGCCGCCTCGACCAGCCGTCGTCCGATGCCCCGGCCGCGGACCGAGCCGTCGACGGCCAGGCCCTGGATCTGCCGGACGTGCCGGTTGACGGCCAGTCGGGTCGGCGGGATCTGGCGGACGTAGCCGACGATCCGGCCGTCCAGGACGGCGAGCAGGAACTGGTCGGGGGTGCGGCTCTCGTCGAAGACCCGCTTCCCGACGGGCGGCTTCGGGGAGACCTCGGAGAGGGGGGACCAGACGGCGCGGTCGAGCTCGGCGAGCCCGTGCTCGTCCTCGGGGCGGGCCGGGCGGATGGTCAGATCGTCTTCGCGGGTCATGCCGCGTGATGCTACTGGGGCGCGTGCGAAAGGTGACAGGCGATAAGGCCTGCGAGGATGGGCCCATGCGCATCGCTGTCACGGGCTCCACGGGATTGATCGGTTCGGCCCTCGTCCGCTCCCTGCTGGCGGACGGCCACGAGGTGGTCCGGCTGGTCCGGCACCGCTCCAGGACGGGCCCGCAGCCCGACGGGAGCACCGCGATCGGCTGGAACCCGCTGCTCGGCGAGGTCGACCGGGAGGGGCTCGCCGGAATCGACGCCGCGGTGCACCTGGCCGGCGCCGGGGTCGGCGACCGCCGCTGGACGGACTCCTACAAGCGGGAGATCCGGGAGAGCCGGGTGTACGGCACCGAGACGCTGGCGGTGGCGCTGGCGGAGCTGCCCCGGCCGCCGCAGGTGCTGGTCAGCGCCTCCGCGGTCGGCTGGTACGGGCAGACCGGCGACCGGGTGATCGACGAGGACTCCCCCGCCGGGGACGACTTCCTGGCCGAGGTGTGCCTGGAGTGGGAGGCGGCCGCACGGCCCGCCGAGCGGGCCGGGATCCGGGTCGTCCACCCGCGCACCGGGATGGTGCTGTCCGCCGCGGGCGGCGCGGGCGGGCGGCTGTTCCCCCTGTTCAAGCTGGGCCTGGGCGGGCGGCTCGGCAGCGGCCGGCAGTACTGGAGCTACATCTCGCTGGCCGACGAGGTGGCCGCGCTGCGGTTCCTGATCGACCGCGAGGACCTCTCCGGCGCCTTCAACCTCACCGCGCCGGAGCCGGCCACCAACGCCGAGCTGACCGCGGCGCTCGGCCGGGCGCTGCGGCGGCCGACGCCGTTCCCGGTGCCGGAGGCGGTGTTGAAGGCGGTGCTCGGGGAGCTGGCGATCGAGGTGGTCGGGAGCCACCGGGTGGTGCCGCGGCGGCTGTTGGACGCGGGCTTCCGGTTCGCGCACCCGGACCTGGACTCGGCGGTGCGGGCGGCGCTGTGACCCCTCGTTCTACGTAGGCCCGCTACGGCATTCACCCTGGCCAGGGGCATATGCCGGGCGGGGTCGGACGGGGCTCCGGGAGGGGGCGCACGGGAGCACACGGCGGGCGCGTCGCACGCCCCCGGTGACCGTGCGCGCCCGCCGACCCGGCATCCCGGCCGCCACGGCGCACTGTCCGTGACCGCGCCCCCGCCCGGCGGCGCACGACCCGCACGAGCCCAGCATCGAGTCCGCTCCGCTTGTCTGATGCTCACACTGACGGGGCATCACCTTCCTCGGACCGTGCCCGGCACCCCGCTGCCTGCGTCGGCCGGAGCCCCGGGAACCCCAGGGAGGGAGCACGCCAGTGCCCACGTACGACTTCACCCGCCGCGCCCGCCGCCCGTCCGACCCGGACGTCGTCGTGGTCGGCGCCGGACTCGCGGGCCTGGCCGCCGCCCGCGCGCTCACCGGCCAAGGCCTCACCGTCCAGGTCCTGGAGACCACCGACCGGATCGGCGGCCGGATGGCCACCCGCGAGCTCTACGGCTTCCGCCTCGACGACGGCAGCCACCTGCTCAACACCGCCTACCCGGAGCTGCGACGGGCGCTCGACCTCGACCGCCTGGACCTGCGCCCGCTCGCGCCCGGCGTACTCGTGCACAGCGCCGGCCGCCGCTACCGCGCCGGGGACCCCCAGCTCACCGCCGCCCGCCAGGCCGCGCTCCGGGCCCCGCTCGGCAGCCCGCTGGACAAGGCCCGCCTGGGCGCCTGGTTGAACCGGATCGCCACCACCCCCGCCGCCCGGTCGCAGGCCCGCCCGGAGACCACCGCCGCCCGCGCACTGGCCGGCCACGGCCTCGCCCCGCGCACCGTCGACGGCTTCCTGCGCCCGCTGCTCAGCGCCCTGCTCGGCGACCCGGCCCTCGGCACCAGCAGCCGGATCGCCGACCTGGTGCTGCGCTCGTACGCCCGCGGCCGGCTCTGTCTGCCCGCCGACGGGATCGCGGCCGTGCCCGCCCAGCTGGCCGCCGCGCTGCCCGTCGGCACGGTGCGGACCGGGGTGCAGGTCACCTCGATCGGCGCCGACGGCGTGGAGACCCTCGCGCACGGGCGGATCGGCGCCCAGGCCGTGGTGGTCGCCACCGACGCCCGCTCCGCGGCCGAGCTGCTGCCGGGGCTGCGGCTGCCCGACTTCCACCCCGTCACCACCTTCTTCCACGCGGCCGACCGCGCCCCGCTCGCCGAGGCCGTACTGCTGCTGGACGCCGACCGGCCGAACGGACACCCGCCGCTGGTCTCGCACTCGCTGGTGCTCAGCGAGCTGCACCCGTCCTACGCCCCGGCCGGGCAGGCGCTGGTCGCCAGCACCGTGCTCGGCCGGCGTTCCTTCGACGCGGGCGGCCCAGCCGGGCTGGAACCGGCCGTCCGCACCCGGCTCGCCGAGTTGTACGGCACCTCGACGGCGGACTGGCAGTTCCTCAGCGTGCGGCACGTCCCGGACGCGCTGCCCGCGATGCCGCCGCCGCACAACCTCCGCCGTCCGGTGCGGCTGCTGGCCGGGCTGTACGTCGCCGGGGACCACCGGGACACCAGCACCGTGCAGGGCGCGTTGGTCTCCGGGCGGCGGGCGGCGCGGGCGGTGCTCGGCGACCTCGGGCTGCCGGCCGGGGAGCGGGAGGCCGAGGCGGCGGCCTGAGCCGCTCGGGGCCGCTCGGGGCCGCCCGGCAGTACCGGTGTGTGCGTACGGGCGGCGCTGAGGGGTGACGGGGGCGGTGGCGGGCGCGGTGGTGCGGGTGCCGGGACACGCCAGCGGTCTGCCGGGGTGACAGACCGACGGCGTGCCAGGATGCCCGGCATGACCGTTCTGACCGCTCATCGGATGGCTCGGGCGGCCCGCGCCGTCCGAGCGACCGCCGTCGCCCGGCCGGCCGCCCGGTGAGCACCTCCGCCCACCCGGTGACGCTGATCCTGATCCCCGCCGCAGCCGTCACCGCGCCGCTGCTCGCCGACCGGCTGCTGCGCTGGATCGCCGTGCCGACCGTGGTGTTCGAGATCGTGCTCGGCGTCCTGATCGGCCCGGACGTCCTGGACTGGGCGCACGTCGACGACCTGGTGAAGGCGCTGTCCCAGTTCGGCCTGGCCATGCTGATGTTCCTCGCCGGGTACGAGATCGACTTCGCCAAGCTGCGCGGCGGCCCGTTGAAGCGGGCGGGCACCGCGTGGCTGGTCTCGCTCGTACTGGCCCTCGGCATCGGCGCCCTGGTCAACCGGGACCCGTGGGACGGCGCCTTCGCCGGGCTGGTGCTCACCACCACCGCGCTCGGCACGATCCTGCCGATCCTCCGCGACTCCGGCGAACTGCCCACTCCCTTCGGCTCGTTGGTGATGGCCACCGGTGCGGTCGGGGAGTTCGGCCCGATCATCGCGATCGCCGTGCTGCTCAGCGGCAACTCCCCCGCCCGGACCGCGGTCATCCTCGGCGCCTTCGCGGTGATCACCGCCGTCGCCGTGCTCGGCGCCCGCCGGCCGCGCCCGGCCTGGGCCACCCGGCTGATCGAGCGGACCCTGCGCACCTCCGGGCAGTTCGCGATCCGGGCGGTGATCCTGGTGCTGGCCGTCATGGTCGCGGCCGCGCTCTGGCTCGACCTGGACATGCTGCTCGGCGCCTTCACCGCCGGGATCGTCTCCCGGCTGTTGCTCTCCGACATCCGCCGGGCCGAGGAGGAGGTGATCGAGGCCAAGCTGGAGAGCATCGGCTTCGGCTTCCTGGTGCCGATCTTCTTCGTGGTCAGCGGGATGAACTTCGACCTGAACGCGCTGCTGGACGACCCCGGCACGCTGCTGCTCGTCCCGGTGTTCCTGCTGCTGTTCCTCGCCGTACGCGGTCTGCCGGCCGGGCTGCTCGCCCCGGGCGGGCTGGGCGGGCGGGACCGTGCGGCGCTCGGGCTGTACGCGTCGACGGCGCTGCCGCTGGTCGTGGTGATCACCACGATCGAGGTGGAGGCCGGGCACCTGCCCTCCTCGACGGCGGCGGCGCTGGTCGGCGCCGGGATGCTGTCGGTCCTGGTGTTCCCGCTGGCGGCGCAGCGGGTGCGGGGCGGGCGGCAGGCGCCGGCCGACGCCGAGCGGCCGAGGGTCCGGGCCGAGAGCTGGTGAGCTCCCGGCCCTCGCACGGCCGGTTCCGTCAGATCACGCCCGCCTGGCGGGCCGTCTCCTCGAAGGCCCGGGCCACCTGGCTGCCCCGGTACGGGGTGAGGCGGCGGTGGAAGTCCCGGACGTACTCCAGCGAGCGGGCCGAGCGCATCTCCCCCGCCGCGCGCAGCGCGTCGGTGGCCATGGTGCAGGCCTCGTCGAGGTCCCCCATGCCGAGCCGGGCGGTGGCCAGCACCAGCCGGCAGAAGATCCGGCTGCGCGCGTAGGCGGGCGAGCGCAGCCGCAGCGACTTCTCGGCGTGCTGCGCGGAGGTGCGCCACTGCTGGAGGTCGCGGTAGCAGTGGGCGAACTCGTCGGAGAGCTGGGCCTCGTCGAAGTACCGCGCCCAGGAGGGCAGTTCGTCGCCGGTACGGGAGGCCGCGAGTGAACGTTCGGCCCGGACCAGCGCGGTGGTGCAGGAGCGGACGTCGCCCAGCAGGCCGTGGCCCCGGGCCTCGGCGGCGTGCATCAGCGACTGGACCACCGGCGGGACGGCGGTGCCGACGCCCTGCTGGGCGACCCGGGCGAGCTGGACGGCCTCCCGGCCGTGGCCCAGGTGGACGGCCTGCTGGCTCATCGTCACCAGCACGTAGCCGCCGAGCGCGCGGTCCCCGGCGGCCTGGGAGAGGCGCAGCGCCTGGACGAAGTAGCGCTGGGCGAGGCCGTGCGCGGCGATGTCGAAGGACGTCCAGCCGGCCAGCCTGGTGAGGTCGGCGACAGCTCCGAACAGGGCGCGGCCGATCTGCTCGCCGTAGCGGCCGCGCAGCATCGGCTCGGCCTCGCTCTCCAGGTAGCGGACCAGCGCCTGGCGGGCGTGGCCGCCGCCGTAGGCGTGGTCGAGCGCGCGGAAGAGGTCGCCGACGGCGCGGATGGCGGCGATGTCGCCGCGGCCGACCCGCAGGGCGGGGCGGGCCTCCCGGGTCGGGTCGGTGTACGGCGGTTCGACGGCGGCGGGCGGGCGGCGGCTCTGGGTGGGCACCCGGCCGATGGTGGCGGCGGTGCCGGTGGTTCCGGCGGTGCTGCGCACGCCCGGGGCGCCGGTGGGCTGGGTGCGCGCCGGGCTCGCGGCGGGTGCGCCGGGCGCGCTCGACGCGGGCGCGCCGGGGGCGGCGCCGGGCGGACCGGTGGCGGTGTCCGGGCGGGTCAGCGTGGAGCCGTCCCGGGCGACCCGCTCGTCGGTGCGGCCGATCAGCCAGTCCCGGCTGGGGACGACCAGGCCGGCCGGGGTGAAGGCGATCCGGCGCAGTTCGGACTGCGGGCCGTTGTCCTTGCGCCACATGCTCGCCACGATGTCCACCGCCTCCTGCGGGGTCTCGGCGAACTCCAGGCCCGCGTAGACCGGGGCGCAGGCGTCCAGGCCGAGGTCCTGGGCGGTGAGGCGGCGGCCGAGGCGGCGGGTGAAGACCTCGGCGATCAGCGCCGGGGTGGCGCCGCGGGGTTGCTGGCCGCGCAGCCAGCGGGTGACCGAGGTCTTGTCGTAGCGCAGGTCGAGGCCGTGCTCCAGGCCGAGCTGGTCGACCCGGCGGGCCAGGCCCGCGTGCGAGAAGCCGGCCTCCTCGATCAGGGCGGCGAGTTGGCCGTTCTGCGGCGTCGGGCCGGAGTGGCCGGTGTGGCTGCCGTGGCCGCTGGTGGTCGCGGGGGCGGGCGCGGCGGTGGCTTCGTGCCGGGCGGGTGTGGCCTGCGCGGGCAGTCGCAGTTCCTCGGCGGTCGGGGCGTCGGCGGCCATCGGGTCAGCGGTCAGCGGATCAGCGGTCAGCGTGTCGGCGGTCAGGGCGTCGGGCGCGTCCGGAAGGGCCCGGCCGACCGGGCCTCGGCGCTGGCCGAGCGGGTCGAGCGGTCCGTACGCCGGGCTGTCGGTTGCAGGCCGTTGGGACATGTCAGTCAACACCTCTCGGACGTCGCACCGGGCTCCACCAGCAGTTCGGCTCGCCCGGGGCGGCGCCCCCTGTCGGGAATCGGCGTGAATGTAGCGAGCATTCGGGCGCTATGGGTGGATCTGACCGACCAATCCTCCGAACGGGTGAAGCAAGCGCGCCCATTGTGGGGAAGCGAAGCCAGGATGGGTTTGGCCGTACGGGGGCGAACCGTCAACCGGCGTCGGTGGTGGTCGATGCCATGACACAGCGGGATGCTGTGTCGGTCCGCCACATGGGAGCGGCGCCGCCGGATTCCTACCGTTCTCGGTCATGGACACCTCTACTGCCCGCCCGCTCGACGGCCGCACGGCCCTGGTCACCGGGGCCGCCTCGGGCATCGGCCGGGCCTGCGCCGAAGCCCTCGCCGGGGCCGGCGCCCGGGTCTACGTCGTCGACCTCGCGGCCACCCCGGCCCGGGAGCTCGCGGACCGGATCGGCGGGCGGGCGATCGTCGCCGACCTGGCCGATCCCGCGGCCGTGGACGCCCTGCCCGCGGACGCCGACGTCGTGGTCAACAACGCCGGCCTCCAACACGTCGCCCCCGTCCACGAGTTCCCGGTCGAACGCTTCACCCTCATCCAACGCGTCATGGTCGAGGCCCCGTTCCGGATCCTGCGCCGCACCCTCCCGCACATGTACGAGCGGGGGTGGGGCCGGATCGTCAACGTCTCCTCCGTCCACGGCCTGCGCGCCAGCGCCTTCAAGTCCGCGTACGTCACGGCCAAGCACGCCCTGGAGGGCCTCAGCAAGACCGTCGCCCTGGAGGGCGCCCCGTACGGGGTCACCAGCAACTGCCTCAACCCCGGGTACGTCCGGACCCCCCTGGTTGAGCAGCAGATCGCCGCCCAGGCACTGGCCCACGGCATCCCCGAGGAGGAGGTGGTCGAGCGGATCATGCTCGACCGGACCGCCGTCAAGCGGCTCATCGAACCCGAGGAGGTCGCCCAACTCGCCCTCTGGCTCTGCTCCCCTGCCGCCGCCTACATCACCGGTGCCAGCCTGCCGATCGACGGCGGCTGGACGGCGCACTAGGGCGTGCTCGACCGTCGTGGAGTGACCGGCCACCGGGGGCCGGCGGGCTGTGTGGGTCGCCCACATAGGCCGCCGAGCGTGGGCTCCCTACCTTGTGGCGACACCGTCCCCGTCCCCCTGCACCTGGAAGTGGTGACCATGAACGCCCCCGCACGAGCTTCGGCGGCTACCACCAGTTCACTCCCGCGAGTGGTGGCCGCGAGTCTGATCGGCACGACGATCGAGTGGTACGACTACTTCTTGTACGGAACGGCCGCGGCGCTGGTGTTCGGGAAGCTGTTCTTCCCGAACACCGACCCGCTGACCGGGACGCTGCTGTCGTTCCTGACCTACGCGATCGGGTTCGCGGCCCGGCCGGTCGGAGCGCTGGTGTTCGGTCACTTCGGCGACCGGGTGGGCCGGAAGAGACTGCTGGTGGTGAGCCTGCTGCTGATGGGCGGGTCGACCACGGCGATCGGGCTGCTGCCGACGTACGACTCGGTCGGGGTGGCGGCGCCGGTGCTGCTGACCGCGCTGCGGCTGGTGCAGGGCTTCGCGCTCGGCGGCGAGTGGGGCGGGGCGGTGCTGCTGGTGTCGGAGCACGGGGACCGGCGGCGGCGGGGGTTCTGGGCGTCGTGGCCGCAGGGCGGGGCGCCGGCCGGGAACCTGCTGGCGGCGGGCGTGCTGTCGCTGATGACGGCGGTGCAGTCGGAGAGCGCGTTCCTGGCGTGGGGGTGGCGGGTGCCGTTCCTGCTGTCGGCGGTGCTGGTCGGCGTCGGGCTGTGGATCCGGCTGGCCGTGGAGGAGTCGCCGCTGTTCCGGCAGGCGGTCGCGAACCGGCCCGAGACCGAACAGGCGCCGCTGGTCGGGGTGTTGAAGCACCACTGGCGGGAGGTGCTGGTGGCCATGGGCGCACGGATGGCGGAGAACATCTCGTACTACGTGATGACCACCTTCGTCCTGGCCTACGCCGTCACCCACGCGCACTTCGACAAGCAGAGCGCGCTGAACGCCGTACTGATCGGCTCCGCGATCCAGTTCGCGCTGATCCCGCTGTTCGGGGCGCTGTCCGACCGGGTCGGGCGCAGGCCGGTGTACCTGGTGGGCGCGGCCGGGGTCGGGGCCTGGGCGTTCGTGTTCTTCGGGCTGGTGGACACTCGCTCGTTCGGGCAGCTGGTCGTCGCGGTGACGGTCGGCCTGGTGTTCCACAGCGCGATGTACGCCCCGCAGGCGGCCTTCTTCTCCGAGCTGTTCGCGACCCGGCTGCGCTACTCCGGGGCCTCGATCGGCGCCCAGTTCGCCTCGGTGGCGGCCGGTGCGCCGGCACCGCTGATCGCGACCGCGCTGCTCAAGGACTACGGCAGCGCCACCCCCGTCTCGGTGTACGTGGCGATCGCGGCGGCGGTCACCGTGCTGGCGGTGCTGTGCGGGCGGGAGACCAGGGGGCAGGACCTGGCGGAGGTCGCGGAGGAGCCGTCGACGGACGGTACGACGGTCGGAAAGCCCGCCGTGGCCTGAACGTCGAGCCGATAGCATCGCGATTCCTCGGCACCGACGGACCCGACGCCGATTGGCGGCCCGCACCATGAACCACCCCGGATGAACCGGCCCGACGAGAGCGCCGCGCCCGCGCTGCGACGGCTGCTCGACCTGCTCGCCTCCGGCTCCGCCACCGAGGACTTCGCCGAGGTGCTGGCCGACGCCCGCCGCCGCGGGGCGCCGGCCGGCGTCCTCGCCGAGATCGACGAAGCCACCTGGCAGGCCCTGCGGGTGCACCGCACCCTGCGCCAACACCGGCGCCGGGAAGCCGAGTTGACGGCGCTGTTCGACACCGCCGGGGACCTCGCCGCCTCCCGGGACCTGGACACCGTGCTGCAGGCCATCGTCCGCCGGGCCCGGATGCTGCTCGGCACCGACACCGCGTACCTGACCCTGCCGGACGAGGCCGCCGGCGACACCTACATGCGAGTCACCGACGGCTCGGTCTCCGTCCTGTTCCAGACCCTGCGACTCAGCCTCGGCGACGGCCTGGGCGGGCTGGTCGCCCAGACCGCCCGCCCCTACGCCACCCCCGACTACCGCACCGACGGGCGCTTCCGCCACACCGGCACGATCGACGCGGGCGTGCTGGACGAGGGCCTGGTGGCGATCATCGGCGTACCGCTGCTGCTCGGCGGCGAGGTCATCGGCGTCCTGTTCGCCGCCGACCGCTCGCCGCGCGCCTTCTCCCCCGACGAGGTCGCGCTGCTCTGCACCCTGGCCGCGCACGCCGCGATCGCCCTGGACACCGCCGGAGCGCTGGCCGACACCCGGGCCGCGCTGGCCGAACTCAACGCCGCCAACGAGCTGGTCCGGGCCCACTCCGCCGCCGTCCAGCGCGCCGAGCAGGCCCACGACCGGCTGACCGACCTGGTGCTGCGCGGCGCCGAGGTGTCGGACGTGGCCGCCGCCGTCGCCCACCTGCTGGGCGGCGAGACGACCGTCCTGGACGCCGAGGACGAGCCACTGGCCGGACCGCCCGCCACCGCGGCCGAACTCGCCGACGCGGTGGCCGCCTCCCGGGCCGAGGGCCGGTCCGTACGGCACCACGGGCTCTGGGTGTGCGCGGTGCTGGCCGGGCACGACGTGCTCGGCACCCTGGTGCTGCGCGGCCGGCCCGACCTGGACGACCCCGACCGGCGGCTGTTCGAACGGGCCGGCGTGGTGACCGCGCTGGCCCTGCTGCTGCGCCGCTCGGTCGCGGAGACCGAGAACCGGATCCGCGGCGAACTGCTCACCGACCTGCTCACCGCCCCCGACCGCGACCCGGCCGGGCTCACCGCCCGCGGCCGTCGGCTCGGGGTCGACCTCGCCCGGCCGCACCTGGCGCTGGCCGCCGAACCCGCCGACCGCGACGGCGGCGACCGGGGGCGGCTAGCCGGCGCGGCCCGGCGGTACCTGTTCGGCTCCCGCGGCCTCAGCGCCGAGCACGGCGAGGCGGTCGCGCTGCTGGTGCCCGTCGCCCCGGGCCGCGCCGAGGACCCGGAGGAGACCGCCCGGCGGGCCGCCGAACGGCTGGCCCGGCTGGCGGGCTTCGCCGTCACCGTCGGCGCCGGGCGCCCCGCCGCCGGGCCGGTCGCCCTGGCCGCCTCGTACGCCGAGGGCCTGCGCTGCGTACGGGCCCTGCGGGTGCTCGGCCGCGCCGGGGAGGGCGCCTCGGCCGGTGCGCTCGGCTTCCTCGGGGTGCTGCTCGGCGACGGCCACGACGTGGACGGCTTCGTCGGCGCCACGCTCGGCCCGCTGCTCGCCTACGACGCCCGGCGCGGCACCGAGCTGGTCCGCACCCTGCGCGCCTACTTCGACTGCGGCGGCAGCCTGACCAGGGCCAAGGACGAGCTGCACGTCCACGTGAACACGGTGGTCCAGCGGCTGGACCGGGTCGAGGCACTGCTGGGCGGGGACTGGAACCGGCCGGAGCGGTCGCTGGAGCTGCAACTGGCGCTGCGCCTGCAACTGCTGGCCGGGGGCGGGGCGGGGTCCGGATCGGGACCGGGGCCGGGGGCGGCATCGGGGGCGGGGGCGGCATCGGGATCGGGATCGGGGGCGGGATCGGGGAGGGCTGACGGAGAGGCGGGACGGGACGGCTGAACGGGTGACGCGGGCGTGGGCGTACAGTGGCGAGGTTGGTCTCGAACGCCTGGCAAGGAGCGGCAGCGGTGAGCGAGAACGTACGTTTCGTCCGAATGGGCATAGGCGAGCACGTCGTCCCGTACGAGGAGGCGTGGGAGGAACAGCAGCGACTGCACGCGCTGCGGGTCGCGGACGAGATCCCCGACACCGTGCTGCTGCTGGAGCACCCGCCCGTCTACACCATGGGCAAGCGCACCAACCCCGCCGACCTGCCGCTGGACGGCACCCCGGTGGTCGAGGTCAACCGGGGCGGCGAGATCACCTGGCACGGCCCCGGCCAGCTGGTCGGCTACCCGATCATCAAGCTGCCCGACCCGATCGACGTGATCGCCTACGTCCGCCGACTGGAGGAGGCGCTGATCCGCGCCGCCGCCGACTTCGGCGTCGGGACCACCCGGGTCGAGGGCCGCAGCGGGGTCTGGGTGCTCGGCGAGAACCTCCCGGACGCCGTGGTGGACCCGGCCGAGGTGGTCGACATCGGCAAGCTGACCCTGCGGATGGGCCTGCCGCTGGGCATCGACCCGCGGCTGGCCGGGCCCGAGTACGCGCCGTCCAACGCCGGGCAGCGCGGCGGCGACCGCAAGCTCGCCGCGATCGGCGTGCGGGTCGCCCGCGGGGTGACCATGCACGGCTTCGCGCTCAACTGCGATCCGGAGATGACGTACTTCGACAAGATCGTGCCGTGCGGCATCCGGGACGCGGGCGTCGCCTCGCTGGCCGGCGAGCTGGGCCGGGACTTCCCGGTGAGCGAGGCGCTGCCGTCGGTCGAACGGCACCTCAAGGACGTCTTCGCCGAGCTGCCGGAGCCCGCGCTCAGTCGCTCGCTCAGCGGCTGAAGTCTTCCCGGAGCACGCTGGAATCCCGCCAGCCACTGGGAATCTACTGGCCGGTAGCCGTGTTGCCCTGCGATTGCAGGGCGGCAGGCCCGACGAAGGCCGCACAACCACAGGCGTACCCTGGGGGTACCCCGTCTAGTTCTAGGAGTCGCACGTGTCCGCTGTCGCGCCCGACGGCAGGAAGCTGCTCCGCCTGGAGGTCCGCAACAGCGAGACCCCCATCGAGCGGAAGCCCGAGTGGATCAAGACCCGCGCGAAGATGGGGCCGGAGTACAACGCCCTCCAGTCGCTGGTGAAGAAGGAGGGACTGCACACGGTCTGCCAGGAGGCCGGCTGTCCCAACATCTTCGAGTGCTGGGAGGACCGCGAGGCGACCTTCCTCATCGGCGGTGACCAGTGCACCCGCCGCTGCGACTTCTGCCAGATCGACACCGGCAAGCCCGCCGAGTTCGACCGCGACGAGCCCCGCCGGGTCGCCGAGTCCATCGTCACCATGGACCTCAACTACGCCACCATCACCGGCGTCGCCCGCGACGACCTGGAGGACGGCGGCGCCTGGCTGTACGCCGAGACCGTCCGCCAGGTGCACGCGATGACCGCCGAGCGCGCGGCCGGCCGCACCGGCGTCGAGCTGCTCATCCCCGACTTCAACGCGGTGCCCGAGCAGCTGGCCGAGGTCTTCTCCTCGCGCCCCGAGGTGCTCGCCCACAACGTCGAGACCGTGCCGCGCATCTTCAAGCGGATCCGCCCGGCCTTCCGCTACGAGCGCTCCCTGGACGTCATCACCCAGGCCCGCGCCGCCGGACTGGTCACCAAGTCCAACCTGATCCTGGGCATGGGCGAGACCCGCGAGGAGGTCAGCCAGGCGCTGGCCGACCTGGTCGGGGCCGGCTGCGAGCTGATCACCATCACCCAGTACCTGCGGCCCTCGCTGCGCCACCACCCGGTGGAGCGCTGGGTCAAGCCCCAGGAGTTCGTCGAGCTCCAGGAGGAGGCCGAGGAGCTGGGCTTCGCCGGTGTCATGTCGGGCCCGCTGGTGCGCTCCTCGTACCGGGCCGGGCGGCTGTACCGGCAGGCGCTGGAGAAGCGCGAGCAGGCTGCGGTCTGACCTGGCCGTCGGTCCCGGGGGCCGTTCGAGCCGTTCGGGCTGTTCGGGCTGTTCGGGTCCATTGAGCTGTTGAACTGTTGAGCTGTTTGAGCCATTGGAAGGGCGGAGCCGCGGCTCCGCCCTTCCGGGTTTCATCACGCTTTGACCGCCTGGTCACGGGCTGGTAACACGGGGTGGGGACGATGGACGCCTGGTGGGCGTTCGATTCTTCTCAGCCACGAGAGGAGCTGTTCGGCATGCGGATGCGGATCCGGTCGGTGGGGGCGGCGCTGCGGTTCGCCGAGAGCGTCCTGCTGGCCCCCGGCCAGCAGCACGCCCGGCGCAACGCCTGGGCGGCGGTGTGCGAGGACCGGCGGCACGCGGCGGACCGCCGGCACGACGGCCCGGTCGGGACGGTCGGGGCGGTCGGCCCGACGGGGGCGCGCGGCGCGGGACGGTGAGGTCCGCCGTCGCCGTGCGCGACGAGACCGGCCGTCGCTGTGCGCGACGGTGTGCGGGCGGACGGGTCACGGTTCGGGCGAACGGGTACCCGGGCTTGGATATCCCGTACCCGTGCCACGTACCATGAGCGTTATGGCGAGGGAAACATCCGAGAACCCCGGACGGCTGAAGCAGATCCGTCTGGCGTACACCATGACCAAGAAGGTCGACACCAAGATCGGCCTGATCATCGCCGGCGTCGGCCTGCTGACCTTCGGCGTGTTCCTCGCCATCGGCTTCGCGATCGACCACCCCATCTATCTGGGCATCCTGGGCTTCATCGTGGCCGTCCTGGCCATGGCGATCGTCTTCGGGCGCCGGGCCGAACGCGCCGCGTTCGGGCAGATGGAGGGGCAGCCGGGCGCCGTAGCTGCGGTGCTGAACAACATCCGGCGCGGCTGGAGTTCCAACTCCACCCCGGTCGCGGTCACCCGCAACCAGGACGCGGTCTACCGCGCCGTCGGCCGGGCCGGTATCGCGCTGATCGGCGAGGGCAACCCCAACCGGGTGCGCCAGCTGCTGGCCTCCGAGAAGAAGAAGATGGCACGCGTGGTCGGTGACATCCCGGTGCACGACATCGTGGTGGGCACCGGCGAGGGCGAGGTCCCGCTCAAGAAGCTGCAGATCCACCTGATGCGCCTGCCCCGTGCGATCACCGCCGCCCAGGTCACCGAGACCAACGACCGGCTGCGCGCGCTGGGCGACCTGCTGTCCAAGGCGCCGATCCCCAAGGGCCCGATGCCCAAGGGTGCCCGGATGCCCAAGGGCGGCCAGGTCCGCTGACCCTCCCCCTCCGCTGACAACACTGAACGGCCCCGCCCCGGAAGCTCCGGGGCGGGGCCGTTCGACGTTTTCGGGTTCCTGGGCTCCGGACTGGCTCCGGTGTGCGCCGCGGCGGGGCCGGTGCGGGGCCGTTGGGGCCGGGCTCCGCTAGATCCGGACCTCGACCGTGCCGACGGCCTTGTCGTGCAGGCCCCGGGTGTCGCGGTCCCAGACCAGCGGCGGCACCACCAGGCACAGCAGCACGGTGCGCAGCAGGACCTGCGGGATGGTGGCGCGGCGCCCGTCCAGGCGGATCACCCGGAGGCCGAACAGCCGCTTGCCGAGGGTCGTGCCGGTGGTGGAGAGCAGCAGGACCGCGACCAGGAAGAAGAGCGGGAGGGTCCACAGGTTGGCCTCGGCCGTGTCGCCCTTGGCGAGCAGGCCGAAGGCGATCAGCGAGACCAGCCAGCCGTCCACGAACAGGGCACCGATCCGTCGGCCGGGGCCGGCGATCGAGCCGGGGCCCTCCTTGGGCAGTCCGAGGCGCTCGCCGCGGTAGCCGAAGTCGGCACCCATCTTCTCGGCGGCCGCCTTGGGGCCGTCGATCCACGATCCCAACGCTTCTCTGGTGTCCACGAATCCACACTAACCGGGCTCACGCCGCGGACCGGCACCGGCTCCCCTCCCGGCGGGGCGCGGCTCCGGGCCCGGGACGCCCTCAGACCGGGCCGGGACCGGGTTGGCTCCACGACCGGGTGAATCCCGCTCACCAGGCTTACCTGTGGTCCAGACCATTTCTCAGAGGACCCCCAGCTCCACGGGGCGATTTGCCCCGTCCCGTAGGCCTTTGCCGCCCATTCGGCGGTCGCGGTTAACATCTAGGAAACGAGCGGGTCACCGGCTGGAAACGACCCATTCCTAGGGTGAGCCCCAATTCGCGAGCCGAGGAGGATGGATGTTCAACAACGCCGCCGAAGTGAAGCAGTTCATCCAGGACAACGACGTGAAATTCGTCGATGTCCGCTTCTGTGATCTGCCTGGCGTCATGCAGCACTTCTCCGTACCCGCGGCGACCTTCGATCCGTCCGAGACCCTGATGTTCGACGGTTCGTCGATCCGCGGCTTCCAGGCCATCCACGAGTCCGACATGGCCCTGGTCCCGGACCTCGCCACCGCACGCCTCGACCCCTTCCGGGCCGAGAAGCACCTCAACATCAACTTCTTCATCCAGGACCCGGTCACCGGCGAGGCCTACAGCCGCGACCCGCGCAACGTCGCCAAGAAGGCCGAGGCCTACCTCGCCTCCTCCGGCATCGCCGACACCGCGTTCTTCGGGCCCGAGGCCGAGTTCTACGTCTTCGACTCGGTGCGCTTCGACACCAGCGCCAACGCGTCCTTCTACCACATCGACTCGGAGGCCGGCGCCTGGAACACCGGCGCCGCCGAGGGCGACGTGCGCGGCTACAAGGTCAAGTACAAGGGCGGCTACTTCCCCACCCCGCCGGTCGACCACTTCGCCGACCTGCGCGCCGAGATGTCCCTGGAGCTGGCCAAGTCCGGCCTGCAGGTCGAGCGCCAGCACCACGAGGTCGGCACCGCCGGCCAGGCGGAGATCAACTACAAGTTCAACACCCTGCTGCACGCGGCCGACGACCTGATGCTGTTCAAGTACATCATCAAGAACGTCGCCTGGCGGAACGGCAAGACGGCCACCTTCATGCCGAAGCCGATCTTCGGCGACAACGGCTCGGGCATGCACGTCCACCAGTCGCTGTGGACCGACGGCTCCCCGCTCTTCTACGACGAGCAGGGCTACGCCGGGCTCTCCGACACCGCCCGCTACTACATCGGCGGCCTGCTCCGGCACGCCCCCTCGCTGCTGGCCTTCACCAACCCGTCGGTGAACTCCTACCACCGCCTGGTCCCCGGCTTCGAGGCACCCGTCAACCTGGTCTACTCCCAGCGCAACCGCTCGGCCGCGATCCGCATCCCGATCACCGGCTCCAACGCCAAGGCCAAGCGCATCGAGTTCCGCGCCCCGGACCCGTCCTCCAACCCGTACCTGGCCTTCTCCGCCATGCTGATGGCCGGCCTCGACGGCATCCGCAACAAGATCGAGCCGCTGGAGCCGGTCGACAAGGACCTCTACGAGCTCGCCCCCGAGGAGCACGCCAACGTCCCCCAGGTACCCTCCTCCCTCCCCGCCGTCCTGGAGGCCCTCGAGGCCGACCACGAGTACCTCCTGGCCGGCAACGTCTTCACCCCGGACCTGATCGAGACCTGGATCGACTTCAAGCGCACCAACGAGATCGCCCCGATCGCCCTCCGGCCCCACCCGCACGAGTTCGAGCTGTACTACGACCTCTAAACAGGTCCTCACGGGCCGCCATCGGGGTCGTCACGTTCCTCACGGAGCGTGGCGACCCCTTTCCCTTGCACCGGGCAGGGCGGGAATGAGGATGCCTCGATCGATACGATCGGGACATGCCACACGAGGCCCACCGAGTCGAGTCCGCCACTCCTCCGCACTCTTGTGTCGGATCCTTTCAAACTGACACAATGGAAGGTTTTCAGGCAGCGGGCAGCGGGCAGCGGGCAGCGGGCAGCGGGCAGCGGGCAGCGGGCAGCGGGCAGCGGGCAGCGGGCGGTCCTGGTCCCGGTGCGGTCCGCGGGGGCGCTCCACCGGCTCCTGGACGTGCTGCCGGTGTTCCTCGGGGATCCGCGCATCAGCATCCGCTTCACGCTCGCCCCGGGTTCCGACTTCGGGGTCGAGGCCCTCGCCGCACTCGACCGGTCCGGTGCCCGGACCGTGCCGTGGGAGGAAGCCCTCCGCACCGACCACGACCTGGTGCTGGCCGCGAGCCCCAAGGGTGAGCTGCGCAAACTCGCCGGCCCCCGGGTCCTGCTCCCGCACGGGGCCGGTTTCAACAAGGCCGTCCGCAACGACGGTTCACCGGGCGTGCCGTCGGGCATGGATCCCGCCTACCTGCTGCCGGGCGGCACCCCCTGGGCCGACCTGCACGCCCTCGCCCACGACGACCAGGTCGCCCTGCTGACCCAGCACTGCCCTCCCCTGGCGGCCCGGGCCAGCGTGGTCGGGGATCCCACCCTCGACCGGCTCCTGGCCTCCACCGGCCACCGCGCGCACTACCGCGACGCCCTGGGGACGGGACCGCGACAGCTGGTCGTGCTCACCTCCACCTGGGGGCCGGAATCCCTCCTGTCCCAACGCCCCGGCCTGCCCGGCGAACTCGTCGCCCTGCTGCCCCAGGACGCCTTCCAGGTCGCCCTGGTCCTGCATCCGAACGAGTACAGCCGGACCGGCGCGTTCGACCTGTCCCGCCGGCTGGCCCCGGCCCTGGCCGCGGGGCTGGTGCTGTCCCGGCCGTACGAGGAGTGGGCCGCGCTCCTGGTCGCGGCGGACACCGTCGTCACTGATCACGGATCAACCGCCCTGTACGCGGCCGCACTCGGACGTCCGGTCGTGAACGCGTACGACGGCGGCGAGGAGTTGCTCCCCGGGAGCCCCATGGCGCGACTGCTCGCCCTGGCTCCCCGGCTCGCCGAGGCTCGGCAACTGGAGGAGCTCCTTCCGGAGGCCGCCGGGACGGACCCGCGTCCCGTCGCCGAGGCCGCCTTCGCGCGGCAGGGCGAGGCCCTGCCGCGACTGCAGCGAAGCCTCTACCGGATGCTCGGCCTGGACCCCGTCGCCGCGGCTCCGGAAGCCCGGGCCTTCCCCGCCCCGGACGATGTGAACCACCGTCCGGCGGCCCACGCCGTCCGAACGGAGCTGGACGGCCTCCGGATCAGCGTGGAGCGCTTCCCCCCGCAGACCCCGCGCACGGTGCACCACCTCGCGGCCGAGCATCCGAAGGCCGGGCCGCGAGCGGTGCAGAGCGCGGCCGTGCTGTGGCGGTGGGCCCGGACGGCCACCGCGGCGGGCCCGGCCGAGCCGCGACGGGCCTCCACCACCTGGACGGCGGCCGGCTGGACGGCCGACGTCCTGGAGGAGGCGCCGCTCTGCCGTACGGCCGCCGCGGTCCTGTCCGCCGAGCGGTGCCTCCTCAGGCACCGCGCGCACGGGCTCTTCAGCATCCGGGTGGAGCCGCACCGGGCCGGGGGCCGGATGTCACGCATCGATCCGGTGGCGGCGGTCTCGGCGGTACACGCCTGGCTCAGTGCCGCAACGCCCGCCGCCGTCGCGTCCGCCGTCCCGGTCGTCCTCACCTGCGGAGCGGGGCCGCTCACCGTACGCGTCCAGGTGTGCCCTCCCGCCCCCGAGGACCTCGACCACGAACTCTGATAACCCGACCGGCCCTCAGCCGCCGTCCCGGAGCTGCCGGGCGGCAGCCCGGTGCTGCTCGGCCTCGGCGAGGTCGCCCCGAGCCTCCGCGAGGGCCGCCAGTTCCTCCAGCACCCGGACCTCGTCGGTACCCGAGCGCCGCTCGCGGGCCCCGTCCAAGGCGGCCCGGACCAAGGCCTCCGCCTCCTCAGTGCGCCCCGACAGCCGCAACGCCCGCCCGAGTTCGAAGCCCGACCGCGAAGTCATCCGGCCGCGTTCCTGGTCCCGCGCCATGCGATGGCTCTGCTCCAGCAACCGGACCGCGCCGTCGAGGTCCCCAGCCGCCAGGGCGGTCCGGCCGAGCAGGTAGGTCTGCAGGAGCACCCCGTACTTGTTCTTGATCTCCGCGTGCACGGCCCGGGACGCCTCGAAGTCGGCGGCGGCCCCGCTCAGGTCACCGTTCGAGGACTTGAGCAGACCGCTGAACTCCACGACCGACGCCTGCAGTCTGCGCTCCTCCGTCCGGTCGGGAAGCACTCCGTCCAACAGCAGCGAGGCCTGCCGCGCGTGATCGACGAGCCGGGCTGCCTCCTCGTGGCACCCCTGCTCCCACAGCGGTCGGGCCAGCTGGCACCGCATCCGGACCATGGCCGGAAGGTACTCGGCCTGATCCGCGGCGGCGACCCCGAGCCGGAAGGCGTCGATCACGTCCGCGTAGTGCGGATGATCGAGGAAGTGGGTCCACAGCGGTTCGCAGAGTGCCCAGGCGTCCTCGTGGAGTCCGTCCTCGACCGCGGTCCGCACGCACCCGAACAGGGCGAGCCGCGCCGACTCCAGCCACCGGTAGGCCGCCGCCGCGTCCGGGAAGTCGACGTCGGCCGCCTCCGGGCCGACCGGGTCCACCGGCGGCGCGAAGGTCATCCGCCGGCCGGCCGCCGTGAGGTCCGCGCGGGCCGCCTGCCTCCGGTACCACCTGACGACGGACGACCGGGCGGCCGCCCCGGCCGTACCGTCCGGATCGCTCTGCCGGGCCCGGCGTTCGGCGTGGCCGCGCAGGAGGTCGTGCATGCGGTAGCCGTCCAGCCGGTACTCCAGCAGGCCGGCGGCCTCCAGTTCCTCCAGCGCGTCGGCGGCCCGGCCGGGGGCCACGCCGAGCAGGGCGGCCGCCGGCAACTCCCCGAGGGCGGGGCCGGGATGCTGCGGCAGCAACCGGTAGAGCCGCGCGGCGGCCGGCGCCAGCCCTTCGTACGCGGCGTCCCAGACGGCCTCGACCATGGGAATCCCCTTCCCGTGCAGCTCGGCGGTCAGCTCCTCGACCAGCCGGGACAGGCTCCGGCGGCGGTACTTGCGCACCCACTGCCCGGCCACCTGCAACGCGGCGGGAAGGCCTCCGCAGCCCCGGGCCAGTTCCGCGGCGGCCTCCGGCTCGGCCTGCAGCCGCGGGTCATCCACGATGTTCCCGAGCAGCCGGACCGCGTCGTCCAGGGACAACGGGCCGACGGCCACCTCCACCGCGGCCGTCCCGTCGAGGTCGTACAGCGGCGAATGGCTCGCGAGGATCACCAGGCTCCGGCCCGAGGCCGGCAGGAACGCCCGGACCTCGCTGCCGAACCGCGCGTTGTCGACGAGGACGACGAGCCGTTTGTCCCGGGTCCGCGACCAGTACTGCTTCGAACGTCCGGCGGCGCTGCGCTCCAGCCGCTCGGGCGGAACCCCCAGCGCCGTCAGCATGCCGCCGACGGCGTCCGCGACATCCACCACGCCCTCCCGGCGCAGGTCGTCGAGATCGACGTGCAGCACCCCGTCCGGGAAGCGGTCGGCGAACCGGCGCGCCAGCTGGTATCCGAGGGCCGTCTTGCCGATCCCACCGATCCCGGTCAGCGCCACGAGCAGCGGACCGGCGTCCTCGGTGTGCTCCGCCACGGCCCGGACGACGCGGTCCTGCTCGGCCAGCCGGTTCTCGAACGGCCCGGTCACCGGCGGCAGTTGGAACGGCACCGAGCTCTCGGGGCCGCCACCCTGCTGATGGAAGTGCAACTCCCCGATGCTCCTGGCCTGGACGACAGTCTCCGCCCGCCCGTCCACGCTGTTGCGCGTCTCCTCAGACATGGGACCAACACTAGGGCCCGCAGGGAAGGATGACGCCGCGGTGGAGGCGGCGGCGCGGGTTCGTCTCAGCGGCGCGCCACGTAGTAGACGTTGAGGATGTCGCCCTCGACCCGCTGGGTGTCGACCTGGCCGAAGCCGGCCTCGGCGAGCATCCGCAGAGCGGTCTGCTCGCCCCAGACGGTGCCCAGGGCCTCGCCGCCCTCGCTGAGCGAGACGCTCATGCAGTAGAAGGTCGAGAAGGTGTAGAGCGCGGGGCCGAGCGGGTGGTCGAGGTTCTCCTCCAGCCGGCTGGAGGCGGAGATGTCGCCCATCAGGAAGACGCCGTCGTCCTTCAGGGCGCCGGCGACGGCCGCGAGGGTGCGGGTGGGCCGGGCCAGGTCGTGGATGACGTCGAAGGCGGTGATCAGGTCGTAGGAGCCGGTCAGTTCGGCGCAGTCGCCGACCTGGAAGTCGGTGTTGGTCAGGCCGAGTTCGGCGGCTTCGGCGCGGGCGGCCGCGATGCCCTCCTCGGACAGGTCGAGCCCGTGGAAGCGGCTGGCGGGGAAGGCTCGGGCCAGGACGTTGACGGCGTGGCCCTGGCCGGTGCCGATGTCCAGCGCGTCGATGCCGGACCGCAGCCGCTCGGTGAGGCCGGGGACCAGCGCGACGATGCCGTCCACCAGGGCCAGGTCGTACACCTCCCTGGACTCCTCCGCCTGCAGGGCCTGGAAGCGCGGGTACGCCGAGTACGGCACCCCGGCCCCGGTGCGGAAGGCTTCCAGCACCCGCTGCTCGACCTCCCCGCACATGCCGACGTCCTGGGCGATCCGCGCCAGGTTGTCCGGCCCGGCCGCTCTGGTGAGCGCCGCGGCGTGCTCGGCCGGCAGGTGGTAGGTGGCCTGCTCGGGCTGGTAGTCGACGAAGCCGCCGACCACCATCGCGCCCAGCCACTCGCGGACGTAGCGCTCGTCCAGCCCGGCGGCCCGGGCGATCTCGGCACTGGTGGCCGGCGCCATGGTGGACATCGTGTCGAACAGCCCGCTCTCGTGGCCCAGACCGGTCATCAGGCACAGGCAGGCGTCGTTCAGCACCTGGACCATGCGGCCGCCGAACTCCTCCTGCTTCACCGCGTCCAGTTCTGCGACGGACATCGCTCCTCCTCTCGCCATCGGGCCGCGGCGAAGGGGACGAGACGTGCGGCCGACCACACTCGTGGCGACGGCTCGATGAGACGGCGACGGAATCTCTTCTCCTCTGCCCACGCTACGCCGCCCAGCGCGACTCGTCGCCGCGGCTCGGGGCGGCCCGACGGGCGCGCGGCTGCCCGACGGGCGCGCGGCTGCCGGACGATTCCCGCAGGTAGCCACGTGGCAGCGGTGTGTCAACGGGCGCCGCGGGCTCGTCGGCCTCGGCGCGGGCGGGTCCGGTGGTCAGGCCGCGGCGCGGAAGACGTACGCCGTCATCGGGGCCGTGACCGGCCCAGGGCCCAGACGGGCCGTCATCTCCTCGATGACGGCGGCCCGGACGGCCGTTCCGTCGCCGCGCTCCTCGACGGCCGCGCGCACCGGCGTCCCGGTGAGGTACCCGGTGGCGAGGTCCGCGGTCGACTCGGCCCGGCCCTGGAGCGTCAGCTCCTGCTCGTCCTCGACGGTGAACCCGGCCGTCACCAGATCGGCGGCCACGACGGCGGGGTCGGCGTAGCCGTGCGGAACCGTCGGGAAGAAGCGCGGCGGGTCGTGGGGGAAGGCCCGCTCCAGCCCGGCCTGCAGCGCGACCTGGAAGGCGTGCGTCCCGAGCGGGCCCCAGGTGTTGAACAGGAACCTGCCGCCCGGGGCCAGCACCCTGCGGGCCTCGGCGTAGGCCTCGACGCGGTCGGGGAAGAACATCACGCCGAACTGGCAGACCACCAGGTCGAAGCCGCCGTCCGGGAACGGCAGCCGCTGGGCGTCGGCCTGCCGCCACACCGCGCCCGGGGCCCGGGTCGACCCGAGCGCGACCATGGCCTCGTTCAGGTCGGTGGCCGTCACCTCGGCCGAGGGCGCCGCTGCGAGCAGGCCTGATGTCAACACGCCTGTGCCCGCGGCCAGTTCGAGGACTCTGCCCGGGTGGAGTGCCGCGGCCCGCGCGGCGAGGTCCTCGGCGAAGGGCCGGAAGACCACGGGCACCAGATACTTTTCGTAGGCCGCCGGCATGGACTCTGACCACCGCCGGTCGGCATCGATTTCTGTCACCCCGTGACGGTATCGCCACGTCGGGTGACCACCTCGGTGCCCCGCCCAGGCACCCCCGAACGACACCAGGACGCCGGGCGGGGGCGGGGGTGCCGGATCACGCTCCGGGCGGCGGTGATCGCGTGCGCGCGCCGCGGGACCGCCCCGGGCAGGTCCCCGGGGGAATCGCTACGGCCACTCAGGGCCGGGGGTGGGCGGCGTGCCAGGCGGCGACGGCGTCGTGGACGGCCCGGTCGGTGAGCGGTTCGTGGTGGCCCCAGTACGGCCTGGCGCGGTTCACCTTGCGGGCCAGCCGGGTGCAGAACGCATGCCGGCGGGCCCGGTCGTCCCAGTCGTCGGTCATCTCCCCGGTGTAGCGGACGGCGTCCACGACCGCCGACTTGATCCGCTCGTGGGCCAGGTAGCGGGGCAGGTCCTGCTGCCAGCCCGGGGCGCTCCGGCCGAAGTGCTCGGCCCAGCCCTCGACGACCTCCTTCTCCTCCTCCGGCAGGTAGGCCATCTTGTGGAGGTGGACGGCGAGCTCGTAGAGCGGGTCACCCCACAGGGCGAGCTCCCAGTCGAGGAAGACGGTCTGCCCGGAGCGCAGGAGCAGGTTCTTGCGGTGCAGGTCGGCGTGGACCAGGCCGAAGCAGCGGGGGCGCAGGCCGGCCCAGCCGTCCAGCGCCGGGCGCAGCGGGTCCGCCGGGAAGCCGAGCGCGGCGAACAGGTCGGCGTACTCGGCGGTGTACCGGTCGTGCACGCCTCGGGTCACGTCGGACAGCCGCCGGGCGAAGCCGGGGGTGTCCCCGCCCTGGGGCCAGTCGGCCGGGAGCCGCGGCAGGTCGTCCAGGGGCACCCGGGCGGCTTCCGCGAAGAAGCGCACGACGTCGGTGAGCACGTGCCGCGGTACGGGCGTGCCCCGCGGGGCGGTGTCCTCCAGCAGCTGCCCCTCGACGAACTCGTGGATCTGGAACCGCGGTTCGGCACTGGTGTGCACCACCTGCGGGACGTTGCGCACGTACCGGCCGGCGGCCGCCAGGACGGCGTCCTCGGGCCAGACGGCGAGGTCCATCGTGGCGGCGCCCGGGATCGGGATGCGGACCAGGACCGGCGCGCCGTCGACCGTGTCGACCCGCAGGTTGTGGTTGTAGTACCCGGAGGCGCCGTCGGTGGCCCGAAGTGCCGTGCGGTACAGGGTGATCGGATCGTTGCTCACGGGGTGCCCTCCACGAGTGCGAAGATGACGCGTGCCATGCGGTCCTCGACCGCGGCCAGCGAGTCGATGGGCTGGATCGCGGCGCGCGCCCGGGAGCGGGCGCGCTCGATCGCGTCGTCCGCCGTACCCAGCCGTTCGGTCAGCAGGCAGGCCGCGAGCACCAGGGTCGGATAGACCTCGGCGGTCTCCAACTCGGCGATCGCCCAGCGGGCCGAGCGGTCGGCGGCCGCGCCGTCGCCGCGTCGGGCGTGCAGGTGGGCGCGGAACAGTTCCGCGCGCGCCCGCCCCGAACGGTAGTGGGCCCGCTCCAGGTGGTGGCAGGCCGACTGCAGCGCGGCCGCCGCCTCCTCCGTGCGCCCGAGGTTGAGCAGGGCACCCGCCAGCGCGGTGTAGGCCTTGCCCAGCTCGTGCAGGGCGCCCATCCCCTGCTGCACCTCGATCGCCGCGGAGGCCTCCCGCACCCCGGCCCCGGGATCGGTGAGCGCCAGCAGCTCGGCGCGGTTGACCAGGATGTTGGCCGAGCCGACGAGGGAGCCGGCCCGCTGGTACTCGCGCTCGGCCTCGTGGAGGTGGCGGAGGGAGGCGTCCCAGTCGAAGGCGAACCGGTGGGCGAGGTGGCGGAGCCTGGCGACGTCGCCCCGCAGCTCCGCCGCGTCGTCCGGAGCATCGGCCTGGATGCGCGCAGCCAGCGAGTCGGCGTCCAGGAAGCGCCCCTGGCACATGTGCAGGTCGGCGGCCCACAGTCCGGCCGTCAGCCGCGTCGCGCCGTCGTGCTCGTCCCAGACCCGGCCGTACAGGCTCAGCGCCTCGGCCGTGCGCCCCGCGATCCGGCGCCCGTTGGCCGCCGCCACCGCCAGGCGGGCGCCGACGGTCGTGGCGAGGGGCCACGTCGCCTCGGGCGTCAGGTGGTTGGCCGTACTAGCGTCCCCCATCAGGACCGCGGCCTCGGTCTCCAGGCAGAGCGCCGTCTCGGACAGTTCGGGGTCGGCGGCCGGGCCGGCGGCCAGGTGGCCGCGCAGGTCCCGCAGGATGCCCTCCACCGTGGGCCGCCCACCGTGCCGTAGCGCGCGATCGGCGTGGTCCAGCACGTCCGGCCCGCTGAGCCGCTGCGCCCGCAGCCCGTGGTAGACGGCCTCCTGGAGCGCCCGGACGTTGCGTCGGGCGGCCTCCGGCCCGCCGACCGCCGTCTCCCCCTCGGTCCGCTGTGCCGGGACCGCGGCGACGCCCTTGGCGCCGTGGTGCTCCCAGTAGCCGAACAGGACGGTGTGGATCTCCCGTTGGGCCGCCGGGGAGAGGCGACCGCGCAGGGCCGCCAGCATCAGCTGGTGCAGACGGTGGAAGCCGTCCTCGGCGCGGTGGACGAACGAGTAGGAGGTCAGCGCCTCCCACACCAGGCGGTTGCCCGGCAGGTCGAAGCTCCGGGCCAGGTGCCGGAACAGCGGGTAGTCGAACTGCCGGGCGGCGGAGAGCACTTCGAGCAGTCGGATCTCGTCCGCGGCCACGTGCGCCAGGAAGCGCTGGAGGATCTCCTCGGCCGACACGGCGGTCCGGGCCGCCCGCCCGGCGGCCGCGGCGGGCTGCTGGGTGCGGGTGTCGATCGCCAGGTGGAGGTAGAAGGGGAGCCCCACGCTCGCCTCCGCGATGGCACTCCGCTCGGCGCCCTCGCCGATGCCCGAGTGCTCCAGCAGCTCCAGCCGGGCCTCCATCGGCAGGCCCGCGATCCGGTGCGAGCGGATGATCTGCGCCCAGGCCGGGTCGTAGGCGTTCCACCCGAGCGGCTCCCTGCTCGCCACCACGACCAGGCCGCGGTCGAGTTGGGCGATGAGGTCGCGCAGCCACGCGTCGGCGGACGCCACCCGCCCCGAGCGCACGGGGGTGGGGACGAGGGCCTCGAAGGCGTCCACGAAGACCACGTACGGCTTCGCCCGGCTGCCGTCCCGGAGCTCCTCCGCGAACAGGAAGGTCACGGCGTCGACCAGGTCCGCGTTGGACAGGCCGTCCAGGTGCTGCAGGGTCTCGTCCTGACGGATCGTCCGGCGCCGCCGACCGCTGCGCACCGCGAACTGGGTGAGCTTCACCAGGCCGACCGCGCTGCCGAAGACGGGCAGACCGGTCAGCTCGTCCACCACCTGGGTCAGGACCTCGCTCGCGTCGACGAACGGGAGGTCCTTGCGGTTGATCCGCAGATGCGGGTGGAGCCGCTGCCACAGCACCGCGTACGCGATGTCGAACCGGTCGAACTGCACGCCCTGGGAGCCCAGTTCGACCCGCAGCGCGGCGAGCGCGTCCTCCTGCTGGCGCATCACCGGGTTCTGCAGGTCCAGCAGGGCCGTACGGTGGCCGTCGGCGCACTGCGTCCGGAACTCGCGCAGCAGCCGCGACTTCCCGATGCCCCCGACCCCGGTCAGGTTCAGCACCCGGGGTTCCGGGTCCGCGTGGTCCGACTCCGTCCACTCCAGCTCCGACCGGAACGCCTCGAGTGCCGCCAGCCGGTCCACGAAGCGTCGTTGCTGCGCCACCGCACGCCGGAACCGCGGTTGAATGCCCACCCCTACCCCCGTCCACCCGTCCGGTGCCCGTACGCGGAGAAGCAGAACGTGCCGACCGGCACCCTCCGTCCTGTTGTACCAGCTCCCGACGCCCGGTTTGCCCCGATGGAGCGATGCGGTGAGGGCGGCGCCTTGCTGGAGAGGCGGTGGGCGGAAATGGGGTTGCGGGGGGCGGTTGGATGGGGGGATGGGGAAGAAGGAGCGGGTGGCGCCGACGGTGTACGTGTCGGTGGACGTGGAGGCGGACGGGCCGATTCCGGGGCCGTACTCGATGGTGAGCTTCGGGGCGGTGGTGGCCGGGTGGGACGACGGGGCGGGGTTTCGGCGGGCGGACGTCGTGGGGGCGGGGGCGGCGGGGTTCTACCGGGAGTTGCGGCCGATCAGTGCGGAGTGGGTGCCGGAGGCGCTGGCGGTGTCGGGGCTGGAGCGGGCCGCGCTGGAGGCGGGCGGGGCGGAGCCCGGGGTGGCGCTGCGGGAGTTCGGGCGCTGGGTGGAGCGGGTGCGGACCGGGCCGGACGGGCTGCGGTACCGGCCGGTGATGGTGGCGTACCCGGCCGTGTACGACTGGCAGTTCCTGTACTGGTACCTGATGCGGTTCACCGGCTCCAGCCCGTTCGGGCACTCCGGGTGCCTGGACCTCAAGACGCTGTACGCGGCGCGCGCGGGGGTGCCGTTCGCCGGGATCGGGAAGCGGTCGATGCCGGCGGAGCTGCTGCCGGACCTGCCGCACACCCACCACGCGCTGGACGACGCGCGGGAGCAGGCGGTGCTGTTCGCGAACCTGTGGGAGTGGGCCGGGGCTACTCGGGGGTGAGGGCGAGCACGGCGAGGTCGTCGGCGAGCAGGCCCGCGTACTGGTGGACGTCCCGGGCGAGGAAGGACACCACTCGCTCCGGCGCCGTACTGTCCAGGGCGGCCAGGCGCGGGGCGAGCGGGTAGAAGGCCCCGGTGGCGTCGCGGGCCTCGCTGACGCCGTCGGTGTAGAGCAGGACGGTGTACCCCGGGGGCAGGGCGACGGTCGTCGGCTTGGCGGGCTCGTCCTCGGGGCGGAGGTGGCCCAGGCCGAGCGGGAGGTCGTCGGCGCAGGCCACCGGGGCGATGGTGCCCCGGCCCAGCAGCAACGGGGTGGTGTGGCCGCGGTTGACGAACTCCACGCAGTCGGTGCCCGGGCGGTACTGGAGCAGGACGGCGGTGACGAACAGCTCGTCGTCGCCGCAGTCGGCCGCGTCGCGCAGCACCGCGCGGTCCAGCTGGTCGGAGAGCTCGACCAGGCCCGGGGTGTCGTGGGCGGCCGCCCGGAAGGCGCCGAGCACGTCGGCGACGGTGCGGACCGCGCCGAGGCCCTTGCCGCGGACGTCCCCGAGCAGCACCCGGACGCCGAAGCGGGTGTCGCACACCTCGTAGAGGTCCCCGCCGACCAGCACCTCGGCCTGGGCCGGGCGGTACAGCCCGGCGACCCGCAGGCCGCCGGCGCGCTCCGGCACCGGTCGCAGCACCGTGCGTTGCAGGGTCTCGGCGACGGTGCGGGCCTGCAGCAGGGTGCGGTTCTGCCGGGTGCGCTGCCAGGACAGGGCGGTGCCCATCACCCCGGACAGCGCGGTGGCGATGTACACCCAGACGTGGTGCTGCTCGTTGACGTGGCCCGCGCGCAGGGCCAGCAGCAGTTGGAGGGCCAGCGCGCCGCCCGTGCTGGTGGCGGTCAGCACCGGGCCGTAGCTGAACGCGGCCACCACGGGCAGGGCGGTGAGCAGGAAACCGGCCGCCACCGCGTCCGGGACGACGGCCTCGGTGACCAGGTCCAGGAGCAGCAGGACCACCGGCAGCCAGGGCACCCAGCGCGGCACCCGGGACTGCGCGACCGCGAGCTGCGGCGGGCGGGGGGCGGACACGGCGGGGACCTCCTGCTGACCGGGCCTGGGCGATTTCGCCAGGGATGACCGGATTCGTCCCTCCATGCTCCCCCACGGACGGCCCGGTCACGAATGGCCGAACGTCCCGGGTTCCGGCGGGTGGGCCGGGGCGGCCCGGGCCGGGAGCGAACGGTCAGCGGACGGTCTGCGGAGGGTCAGCGGAGGGTCAGCGGAGGGTCAGCGGTCGGTCGGCGGTCGGTCAGCCGAGGGTCACCGGACGGTCACCGGCAGCGTCTCGTAACCGCGCAGGACCAGGCGGTCACGCCGGGTCGGGACACCGCCCTGGGCGAGCCTGGGGAAACGATCCAGCAGGGCGGGCACCGCGAGCTCGCCCTCCAGCCGGGCCAGCTGGTAACCCAGGCAGAAGTGGGTGCCACCGCCGAAGCTGAGCGGCTGGCTATCCGTACGGGACGGGTCGAACACCGTCGGCCGCTCGTACCGGGCCGGGTCGTGGTTGGCCGCGCCGATCAGCAGGGTCAGGCCGCTGCCGGCCGGGACGGGCAGCCCCTCGACCGACAGGCCCTCCTCCAGGGCGACCCGCGCGGTGGCCTGGACCGGGGAGTCGAAGCGCAGCACCTCGTCCGTGAACCCGGCCGGGGTGACCGCGCCGCTGCGCAGTCCGGCGGCCACCTCGGGATGGCGGAACAGCAGGGCGAGGCCGTTGCCGAGCAGGTTGGTGGTGGTCTCGAAACCGGCCACCAGCAGCAGCACCAGGTTGGCCAGCAGCTCGGCTCCGGACAGCCGCCCGCCGTCCTCCGCGGCGATCCGGGCCAGGTCGCTGACCAGGTCGTCCTGCGGGCGGGCCAGCCGTTCGGCGATCAGCGCGGTGAAGTAGTCGGACAGCTCGTCGGCGGCCCGGTCGGCGGCGTCCAGCTCGTCGAAGTCCTGGGTGACCTCCAGGGCGACGGTCAGGTCGGACGCGAGGTCGCGGAAGCGGTAGCGGTCCTGCTCGGGCACGCCGAGCAGCTCGCAGATCACGCCGACGGGCAGCCGGAAGGCGAAGGCGTCCATGAAGTCCACCGGGGAGCCGTCGGCCCCCTGCTCGGCCATCCCGTCCAGCAGCCGGCCGATCGCCGCCTCCACCGCGGGGCGCAGGGCGGCGACCCGGCGGGCGGTGAACACCGAGGCGATCAGCGAGCGGACCCGGGGCTGGTCGGGGGCGTTGCGCTGGAGGATCGAGCGGCCGAACAGGGCGAGCGAGGAGTGCTCGGCGAACTCCGGGGCGAGGCCGGCCGTCATGTCGGCGGTCGCGACGCCGAAGGCGGGCGTGCGGAGCACCCTGTTGACCGCCGCGTAGCCGCTCACCACGAACATGCCGTCCCCGGCCGGGGCCACCGGGCCGAGCTGGTGCGCCCTGGCGTAGAGCGGGTACGGGTCGGTCCTGACCTCCGTGGTCATCAGCTGCTCGATGATCGCGGCGCCGTCCATCTGGTGCTCCCCTCCGACGTGCTGGTTCCTGCCGACGTGCTGGTTCCTGGTTCGTGAACAGCGGGCGGGCACGGCGGAGTTCCCGGCGCCGGCGGGATCCGGCGACGTTGACGGTCCGGAGCCGGGCTGCGGCGCGGATAGGCTGGACGGTATGGAGATCTGGATCAACCCGCGTTGTGGCAAGTGCCGGACGGCGCTCAATGAGCTGACCGCCGCCGGGGCGGAGTTCACCGTGCGGCGCTACCTGGAGGACCCGCCGACCGTGGCCGAGCTGGAGCAGGTGCTGGAGCGCCTGGGCCTGGAGCCGTGGGACATCACCCGCACCGACGAGCCGGTCGCCAAGGAGCTGGGGATGAAGGGGTGGCCCCGGGAGGCCGGCGAGCGGGCGCGCTGGATCGCGGCGATGGCCGAGCACCCCGTGCTGATCCAGCGGCCGATCATCACCGCGGACGACGGGCACGCCGTCGTGGCCCGGACTCCCGAGGCGCTCAAGTCGGTTCTGCCGTAGGCGTCAAGGTCGGTCGCAGCCGGTACGGCCTGCGGTAGGCGTTCCGTTCTGCCGTGGGCGCTCCGGGCGGCGGTAGCGTTCCGGGCCGATCGGTCAGTGGAGCTGGGTCCGCTCCACCGGCCGGCCCGGGTGCCAGTTGAGGACCCACAGGGCGTCGCCGTCCAGGCTGGTGTGCACCACCTGCTGGATGTCCAGCCGGAAGAGGTGGAACGGGGTGGGCGGCGGCTCCGGAAGGTCGGCCGCGAAGGCGGCGAGCTCGTTCTCGTCGGTGACCTCCACCGCGCGGCCGGAGAGCTTGGAGTCCCCGCCGGCCATGGTCTCGTCGCCCGGGTGGGCGTGCAGCGCGAACCGCGCGTCCCGCTGGAGGTCGCGCGCCTTGACCGCGCCGTACATCGACCCGAGCCAGGCGTCGGCGCCGACGAAGTCGACCTCCGACCCGCTCACCCGGGGTGAGCCGTCCTTGCGCAGCGTCGCCAGAACGTGGTGCTTGTTGGCGTCGAAACGGGCCCGTACCAGGGCCGCGAGTTCGGGTTCCTCGTGCTCGAAATCCTGCCAGGTAGCCATGGCGCCAGTCTGGCACCCGGCACTGACGACCGCCGGGTACGAACGGCGGGATTCGACGGGCGGGCGTTGTCGGCGGGCGGTGCCAGACTGGCGGGGTGACCAGCACAAGATCATCCGCGTCCACGAACGCGTCGAACGCCTCCACCCAGTACATCGCGTTCCTGCGCGCCATCAACGTCGGCGGCCGCACGGTGAAGATGGAGCGGCTGCGGGCGCTCTTCACCGAGCTGGGGCTGGGCGACGTCCGCTCGTACATCCAGACCGGGAACGTCTTCTTCCGCACCGACGAACCCGACCGGGCCGCGCTGACCGCGCGGATCGAGGCGCACCTGGAGCAGGCGCTCGGCTACCCGGTGCCGGTGCTGCTGCGGACGGTCGACGAGGTGGCCGCGCTGCTCGCCGCCGAGCCGTTCCGGGGCGTCGAGGTCACCCCGGACGTCCGGCTGGTGATCGCCTTCCTCTCCGAGCCGCTGCCGGCCGAGCTCGCCGGGCCGCACCGCTCGCCGAAGGGCGACTTCGAGGTGCTGGGCACCGATCCGGGCGCGGCGTACGTGGTGGTCCACCTCCAGGACGGCAAGTGGGTCACCAGAGAGATGTTCGGCAAGTCGTACCGGGGCGCGGTGACCTCCCGGTTCCTGCACACCACGGAGAAGATCCTGGCCGCCGCCCGGAAGGGCTGACCGCCCGCCCCGGGCGACGTGCGGCGGCCGGGCGACGGCCGGGCGGGAAGCACCCCGGCGGAGCGGGAACCGCGCAGGTGGAGCGGGCGTCTGTCGCACAGTGAGGTACGAACCCCGCGCCGGTACCCCGCGCGATCTGGACAGTCGAAGCCGGTCGAACCGACAATCGGGCCATGACGCAGCCTGAGCTCCCCACCGGCGCCGTCCGGCCCTCCGACGCCGAACGGGACCAGGCGCTCGGGCTGCTCCGGGACGGCGCGGGCAGCGGCCGGTTGTCGCACGACACCTTCCTCGGGCGGATGGACATCGTCCTCCAGGCCACCAGCCGCGGCGAGTTGGACGCGGCGGTGGCCGGGCTGCCCACCGGCGGGCCGGTCGAGCGCTTCGTCCTGCGGACGGTCGGCCGGGCCTCCGCCTTCGGCACCCGGCTGAACCGGGCCTGGCGCACCGAGCGGCTGCCCGGGCTGAGCCTGCCGCAGGCCGGGGCGGGACTGCTGACGATCGGCCGGATCCCCGGCTCGGGGCTGCGGCTGCACGACGCCTCGGTCTCCCGGCACCACGCTGAGTTGCGGCACGAGAACGGCGGTTGGGTGCTGTACGACCTCGGGTCGACCAACGGCACCCATGTGAACGGGCGGCGGATCGCGGGCGGGATCCCGGTACGGCCGGGCGACCAGGTGCGGTTCGGGAACCTGGAGTTCCGGCTCGCACCGCACTGAGCCGCGGCGGCACCGGGCAGCCGACGGCCCCGGGTCAGTGCGGGAACTGCCGGGGCGGCCGCTGGCTGGGCAGCTCGTCCCGGAACTCCTCGATCAGGGTGGAGATCTGGCGGGTCACCACGGTGTGCTCCAGCCGGTCCAGGTAGCGGTTCTCGGCGGCCAGCGCCTCGACCGTGACGCCGAAGTAGAGCGTCATCAGCGGATTGACGAAGAGCTGCTCGCCCTTGGTCCGCTCGGTGAACTGCACGTCGCCGAACTCGCCGCGCAGCGCCGCCGCCACCGAGCCGTTGACGATGCTGGGGTGCTTCGGGAAGGCGGCCCGGGCGTGCTCGACGGCGTCCAGGTAGAGCGCGCCCTCCCGGCTGCCGCGCGGGATGGAGAAGGCACCGAGGTAGCCGCCGGCCCGGTCGATCGCGGCGAGGTTCTCCAGCACCAGGGCGTGGTTGACGCCGTGGTGGGCGTCGATGCCGAAGCCCAGGCAGGCGACCAGCCGTTCCGGCACCTCCGTCAGGCCCGCCACGGCGGCCAGGCTCGCCATGTCCTCCTCGGGCGTGCCGAGTCCCATCTCGTCGCCGCGCATCAGGATGTCGGTGCCGCCGTCCACCAGCAGGACCGCGTCCACGCCCAGGTGGGCGACCAGTCTGCGGTAGGCCTCGCGGAGCAGTCTGACGCCCACCGTCGGGAAGGCCCACACCGTGTCGGGCATCCCGTGCAGCCGCAGCCAGCGGGCCAGCGTGCGTTCCGGGAAGTAGCCCTCGGGCGCGGGGGTATCGGGTCCGATCCTGGCCACGTCGGGCTCGTGCCAGACCTCGCCGGGCAGCCCGTAGAGGTGGGTGAAGGAGAGGTTGGCCAGGTGCACCTCCTTGCCGGCGGCCCGCAGGGCCAGGGCGATCGGGAGTCCGGCGTAGACGTCGAAACCGCCGCCGGCGCCGGCGACCAGGATGCGCTCGGCGGCCAGCAGCCGGGTGATCAGCGGGGGTTGCAGCAGAGAGGTCACCGCCGGACGGTAGCGCACGGGTGGTGGCCTCGGTCCGGAATTGTCAGTGCCGGGTGCCAGGATGCGGACATGACCCAGGATGCGGGCATGGCCCAGGACACGGCACTCACCCCCGACGTGCTGCTCGAAGCCCAGGAGCGGGCTCGCGAGTTGATCCGGTGCGGCTTCCAGGAGCCGGACGAGATAGCCGAGTCCCTGGTCGAGGTCCTCGACGACCAGGGGCTGACGCAGGAGGAGGCGGAGCGGATCGTCGCTCCGCTGTGGGAGGAACGGCTGGCCGAGCAGGCGCACTGGCCGGAGCTCACGGACGTGGACCGACTGGCGCAGGCCTTCGACCTCCTGGAGGACCAGGGCATCGTCGCGGCGATGGACTTCACCTGCTGCGCCGCCTGCGGCTACGCGGAGATCGGCGGCGAGGCGGAGGAGGACTCGCGGGGCTTCGTCTTCTTCCACCAGCAGGACACCGAAGCGGCCGCGGCCGGGCGCGGGCTGATGCTGCGCTACGGCGGCTTCCACACCGGGGAGGAGCCGGACGGGGCCGCGGAGCAGCGGACGGTGGAGATCGGCCGGGCCGTGGTGGCCGCGGTGGAGGCGGTCGGCCTTCCGGTGGAGTGGGACGGCTCGCCGCACACGGCGATCCGGGTCGCTCCGCTGGAGTGGCTCAACCGCCTGCCGGAGTAGGCGCGGCCGCGCGCCGGGGAGCGCCAACGTGTGCTGCGGGCTGGGGTCACGGCTCCGACGCGGCTCGGCCGGGCGCGGGCATATGTCTTCGGCACGTGCCACGCGCGTAGATCGACGACCCGCGAAAGGACCGGCGCTCAGTCGACCAGGCTCCCCAGGCCGCCGCCGGCCGCGCCCTCGCCCGCCGCCCCCCACAGCGGCGCGGTGCAGCGCTGGTAGGTCGCCTGCCAGTGCGGCCAGTTGCGGGCCACGTCGTCGTCGCACTCGGCCAGCAGCCGCTCCACCAGCACCGGGTCGACCCCGTCCAGCAGCCAGGCCAGCGCGTCCGCCGTACCCGGACCGTCCGCCCCGCGCAGCAGGTCGAGCAGTTCGGCGAGGCCGCCGAGCCGGGAGCTGTCGGGCACCACCAGCTCCATCCTGGGCAGCAACTGCCGCTCCTCGATCCGCAGGTGGGTCTCCAGCCGGGCGGCCAGGTCCTCCATCGCGTAGGCGACCGGCCAGGCGCTGCCGGTGTCCCGGCTGGCGATCCGGACCAGCGTGGTGACCCGGGTGAAGGAGTGGTCCAGGTTGTGGTGGTCGGCCTCCAGCCAGTTGAGCAGCAGCCGCAGCTCGGGCGCGAAGCGCCGCACGATCGGCCAGATCCGGGTGTCCTGCTGCTCGTGGTGGCAGGTCAGCATGGCGGTCATGAAGGTCCAGTGCCGCAGCACGGCCTCGCCCTTGTCCTCCTCGTCGGGCTGGAGCAGCCGCAGCGCGTTGGGCAGTCGTGCGAGGTCCCGGCGCAGGGCGGCGTGCACCAGCCGCAGGCCGGCGAACCGGACGGTGACCGGCTCCTCGTCCGTGGCCGGCCCGTACGCGTCCCGGGGGTCGACTCCGGTCTCCCCCTGGGCGGGGACGGAGACGGCGGGCGGAGGCAGCAGGTGGATCGGCATGGCACTCTCTTCACGGCTGGTGAGGACGGAGGGGCGGCCGGTGAGGACCGCCCCATCCAAGGTGCTCGCAGTCGATCAGAAGCGAATCAATGTCCGATTGACGCGCAGGTCACGGGCCTGCGCGGGGGCCTGCGCGGGGGCGGGGCGGCTGCTGCGACCGCCCCTCCCAGGAGCCCCGGATCACTCCGAGGCCGGGCCCTCCAGGTTGGCGCTGAGCCACTGCAGGGTGTCCGGGATCATCTTCTTGAAGTCCGAGGTCAGGTGCTTGCCGCCGGGCTGCTCGTAGTACTGGATGGTCACCGGGGCGACGGCCTTGGCCACCCAGCTCTTGACCAGGTCCTTCTCGTAGCCGTTGGCCCCGCCGGCGGTGACGTACATCTTCACGTCGGCCTTGCCCTGGGTGATGAGCAGGTTGGGGTTGTTGGCCGCCTTCTCGGCGTCGTGGCCCTTCCACAGCCCGGAGTCCGGGATGAAGTAGCCGTCGATCGGCACGGCGGCCTTGTAGACGTCCGGGTACTGGAGGGCCATCTTGGCGCTGCAGAAGCCGCCGGTGGAGGCGCCCATCACGCCCCAGCTGTCGCGGCCCTTCAAGGTGCGGAAGTTGGCGCGGACCCAGGCCGGGATGTCCTCGGCCATCCAGGTGCCCATCTTCGGCTGGCCCGGGATGTCGGAGCAGTCCAGCGCGTTCTTCTCGTCGCTGTTGAAGTTCTGCACCGGCATGATCATGATGAACGGGTGGGCCTTGCCCTGCTTGGCCAGCTGCTCGTCCACCTCCTGGATCGGCAGCTGGTTGTCGGTCCAGGTGTTGTAGCCGTTGCTCTGGCCGCCCGCGTAGAGGGTCAGCACCGGGAAGCCGGTCTTGGCGAACTTGGGGTCGTTGTACTCGGGCGGCAGCCAGACCCAGACCTGGCCGGTGACGCCGGACTTCGCGCCGGTCACCTTGGTCATCATGATCGGGCCGGCGGCGGTGTCGCGGACCTTGTTGAGGCTGGCGGCCGGGCCGGTCGGCATCAGCACCTTCCCGCCGCCCGGGGTGGGCTGGTCGGCGGCGGGCGTCCCGGGGGCAGCGCTGCCCGTGGCGCTCGGGCTGCCCGCTCCGGTGGTCGCCGCCGGGGTGCCGTCGGCCGAGGAACCGTTCCCCTTCCCGCCGTCGGACCCTCCGCAGGCCGCGAGCGAGGCGGCCAGGGTGAGCACGGCGGCGCCGGTCAGGACGGCACGGGAACGGGACGACTGCCTAAGCACGGTGAGGACTCTCCGACCGATGTCGCGCCCGGTCCGTCTGACCGGGCGGCGGCCCCCCGGTGGGGCCGGACAGGCCCGGGGGCGCGGGCGCTGTGCGGTCCCCGGAGCGGTGGTGCGCCGTCCGTCGCGGAAGGGCACCTTCCTGCGATCTTATGACGTGGCCCGGGGCGGGCCGGTTGCGAGGTGGCCACCGGAAATCCAATGTTTGTTCGCGATCAGGTAAAGGCCTTCACCGTGCCCGCCGGACGGCGGGGGCCGCACGGCGGGGAGCACGGGCACCGGCCCGTCCGGCCGTCCGGGTTTTGGATGCTTTGCCCAGTGACGGTGGCCTCCACATCCGGAACGATCGCTTCGGCACGCTCTTCGACCGGCTCCGGGAAGAGTGTGACCGTACCGGTACCGAACCACTGAACCGCCGAACCACTGAACCGCCGAACCGCCGAGCCACCGAGGAGAGCGCCATGCTGGAGCAGATCGCCGTCGTCACCGGAGCCGGGAGCGGCGTCGGCCGGGCCGTCGCGGTGGAGCTGGCCGCGGCCGGTTGGCGGCTGGTGCTGGCCGGACGCCGGGCCGAGCAGCTGCACGGAACGGCCGCGGCCTTCCCCGCGGGCGTGCTGCCCGCCGACGTGGTGCCGACCGACGTCACCGACCCGGCCGCGGTGGACGCGCTGTTCGCGACGGCCGTCGAGCACCACGGCCGGGTGGACCTGCTGTTCAACAACGCGGGAACCTTCGGCCCGGCCGTCCCGGTGGACGAGCTGGCGGTCGAGGACTGGCGGGCGGTGGTCGACCTCAACCTGACCGGCGCCTTCCTCTGCGCCCGGGCCGCCTTCCGGCAGATGCGGGCCCAGTCCCCGCAGGGCGGCCGGATCATCAACAACGGCTCGATCTCCGCGCACGTCCCGCGTCCGCAGTCGATCGCCTACACCGCGACCAAGCACGCGGTCACCGGCCTGACCAAGTCGCTCTCGCTGGACGGCCGCCCGTACCGGATCGCCTGCGGCCAGATCGACATCGGCAACGCGGCGACCGACATGACCGCCGCGATGAGCGCCGGGGTGCGGCAGGCGGACGGCCGGATCGCGCCCGAGCCGACCATGGACGTGGCGGACGTGGCCCGCACCGTGCGGCACATGGCGGCGCTGCCGCTGGAGGCCAATGTGCAGTTCGCCACCGTGATGGCGACGACGATGCCGTACATCGGGCGGGGCTGAGGCCGCCCTTGAGGCCCGCCCCCGGGCCCGCCCTCGGGAGCGCCCGGCAGCAGGGCGCTCACTCGTCGTGCGAGTGGCGGTACCGCAGCCCGCCGTCCCGCCGCTCCAACCGGTAGACGCTGGTGGTCGGCCCGGGAGGTTTGAAACGGTGCGGCCACTCACACGGGCGACCCCCGTCAGCCGTGGGCTGACGGGGGTCTCGGGTACGGACGAGCAGAGCGCGGGCGCGCAGAGCGCTACGGCCGCCAGGTGTCGTTCAGGGTGACGTTCCCCGAGCCCGGCACCGTCGCCGTCCGGTTGGCGCCGGACTCCCAGGTCACCGCCCCGCTCGCGTCCTTGCGCAGGTACTTGTACTGGAAGGACGTGCCGGCCGGCAGCGAGAGCGCCAGCGACCAGACCGGGTACCCGGCCGAGGACAGCGGCAGCGCCTTGGCCGGGTCCCAGCCGCCGAGCGCCGCGGCGTCGCCGACCACGTACAGGTTCTGCCCGTACGAGGTGGTCGCGTTGACGTTGAAGGAGGCGCCGGACACCGCCGTGCCGGGCTGGACGTACAGCGCCACCGCGTCGCCCGCGCCGACCGTCGCGGTGAACTGCCCGTTGGCGCCCACCTGGTACGTCGGACCGGTGCAGCCCCCGCCGGGCTGCGGGTCGCCGTGCTGGACGTCGCAGTACGTCCCGGCCGGCAGCCCGGTCTGGAAGGTCTGGGTGATCGCGCCGCTCTCGTGGTTGATCGCGACGTAGCCCCGGTTGCCGCGGCCGAAGGCGATCGCGTTGTTGCCGTTGGACCACCAGTCGGTCACCCCGGTGCCGGCGACGGCGTTGCGGAAGCCGACCATGTTGGCGATCTGCCGCCAGGCGTGGGTGCAGTTCCAGCCGTCCTGGTAGCAGGCGTTGACGGTGCCGCCGTTGGGCGGGCCGTCGTCGTTGCTGGTGAAGCCGTAGCCCGAGTAGACGTTGGGCGAGCCGTAGGTCGAGGCCAGCAGGAAGACGTTGGCCAGGGTGTAGGTGCTGCCGTAGGTGTAGTTGAGGGTGGAGCCGTTGCGCTCGGTGTCCCAGTTGTCGACGAAGCTGCGCGCCTGGCCGCTCGGCAGGTAGCCCCAGGAGGCGCCCCAGGTGCTGAGGTTGGCGAGCTTGTCGCCGGTGAAGACGCGCTTGAGGTCGGTGCCGACCCGGAACTCGTCGACGTCGCCGTTGCCGGTGTACTCGGTGGGCTGGACGGGCTCGCCCGCGCCGTAGATGACCTCCTGCACCCAGTAGGCGCCGGGGTTGGCCATCTTGGCCTTGATCGCGGCGAGGTCGGTGGCGGCGATGTGCTTGGCGGCGTCGATCCGGTAGCCGTCGACGCCGAGCGAGCCGAGGTCGTCCAGGTAGTGGGCGATGGTGGTCCGGACGTGGTCGCTGCCGGTGTCCAGGTCGGCGAGGTTGACCAGCTCGCAGTTCTGGACGTTACTGCGGTCCTGGTAGTTGCTGATCGGCTGGCGGCAGCTGTGGAAGTCCTGGTCCTGGTACGTGCCGGGGTAGTTGTACTTGGTGTACGCGGTGCCGCCGGTGCCGGTGCCGGAGCCGGCCGTCATGTGGTTGACGACGGCGTCGGCGATCACCTTCACCCCGGCCGCGTGGCAGGTGTCCACCATGTTCTTGAAGGACGTGCGGTCGCCGAGCCGTCCGGCGATCCGGTAGCTGACCGGCTGGTACGAGGTCCACCACTGCGGGCCCTGGATGTGCTCCTGGGGCGGCGACACCTCGACGAAGCCGTAGCCCTTCGGCCCGAGGGTGGTGGTGCAGGCCTGGGCGACCGAGTCGAAGCGCCACTCGAAGAGGGTGGCGGTGACGTCCTTGCCGTTGTTCGCGGGCGGGGCGGCCTGCGCGGCGGGGGCGCCGAGGGCGGTGCCGAGCGAGAGGGCGAGCGCCGCCGAGGCGGCGAGCGCACCGGCCGTGCGGGCGGGCCTACGGGCGGGCCTGCGGGTGGGGGTGGCGACCACGTTGTCTCCTGGGGGTGGCTGGGGTGGGGGCAGCCGGGGGCGAAACTGCAAGAAGCTTCTGTAACTTGCCGGAAACTTGCAGCGCTGAACCTAGGGCGACCGGAACAGACCGTCAAGGTCCCGGGAGATACGTTTCTGCATCAACGCGGAGCAGAGCCCGAGCAAAGCCCCACCAGAGCCCCGCCCCGGAGCACGACAAGGGCCCGGCAGCCGTAGCCGCCGGGCCCCTCACCTGTCCTGGTTCACCGGCCCCTCAGGAGCCGGTGCGACCTCAGCCGGTCTGGACGGAGGTGTCGTCGATCACGAAGCTCGTCTGCAGCGAGGAGTCCTCGGTGCCGGTGAACTTCACGGTGACCGTCTGGCCCGCGTAGGCCGAGAGGTCGAAGGTGCGCTGCTGGTAGCCCGCCGCGGCGTCCACGTTCGAGTAGGTCTTGAGCGTGGTGCCGTTGACCGACACGGTCAGCTTGTCGTACGCGGTGCTGCCGGTCTCGGCGGTGTCGATGTGCAGCCAGAAGCTCAGCGTGGCCTTGCAGCCGGCCGGGATGCTCACCGTCTGGGACAGCGTGTCGGTGTGGGTGCTGCCGTAGCCGTCCAGGTACGCCTTCCAGCTACCGCCGTGGGACGGCTCCGAGGAGCCGTTGTCGATCACGCCGCTGGACGCGGTCCACGGCGCGGCCGTGCCGGTCTCGAAGCCCGGGTTGCCGAGCAGCTGGGCCGGGGTGCACGAGCCGCCGCCACCACCGGTGACCGTCCAGGTGAAGCTGGTCGTACCGGACTTGCCGGCCGAGTCCTTCACCGTGACCGTCACGTTGGAGCTGCCCGCCGCGGTCGGCGAGCCGGTGATCACGCCGGTCGAGGCGTTGATGGCCAGGCCGGCCGGCAGCCCGCTCGCCGAGTAGGACAGCGGCGCCGTCCCGCCCGAGGCCTTGATCTGCAGGTTGACCGAGCCGCCCACCGCGGTGGACTGGTTGCCCGGGTTGGTGACGCTGACGCCGCCCGGGTTGGGCAGCGAGCCGACGTTGACGGCGGCCCAGGCGGTGGCGACCGCGTTGTACTCGGCGCTGTTGGCGCCGTACAGGTCGGTGGCCGCGTTCAGGGTCGCGGTGCGGGCGGCGGCGTAGTCGGTGGTGGAGGTCATGTAGGCGGTGAGCGCCTTGTACCAGACCTGCGCCGCCTTGTCGCGGCCGATGCCGGTGACGGTGATGTTGTTGACCGTCGGGCTGTTGTAGCTGACGCCGTTGATCACCTTGGCGCCGCTGCCCTCGGCCAGCAGGTAGAAGAAGTGGTTGGCCACGCCGGACGAGTAGTGGACGTCCAGGTTGCCGACGCCCGAGTACCAGGAGTCGGCCGAGGTGCCGTCCTTGGAGGGCTTGTCCATGTAGCGCAGCGGCGTGCCGTTGCCGTTGATGTCGATGAGCTCGCCGATGAGGTAGTCCGGCACGTCCTTCTGCAGGTTCGCGTAGAACTCGACCATCGTGCCCATGATGTCGGAGGTGGCCTCGTTGAGGCCGCCGGACTCGCCCGAGTAGTTCAGGTTGGCGGTGGCCGAGGTGACGCCGTGGCTCATCTCGTGGCCGGAGACGTCGAGTTCGGTCAGCGGGTGGGTGTCGCCGGAGCCGTCGCCGTACGTCATGCAGAAGCAGCCGTCGTCCCAGAACGCGTTGACGTAGCCGGTGTCGTAGTGCACCCGGCTCATCGCGCCGACGCCGTCGTTCTTGATGCCGCTGCGGCCGAAGGTGTTCTTGTAGAAGTCCCAGGTGGCGGCGGCGCCGTACTGGGCGTCGACGGCGGCCGACTCACGGTTGCTGGCCTGGCCGTTGCCCCAGGTGTCGGAGGACTTGGAGAACAGCGTGCCGTTGCCGGAGGTGCCGTTCTTCATGTCGGTGGTGTACTGGCCGCCGCGGGTGGCGTCCTTGAGCGAGTAGGTGGAGCCGCTCTGGGTGGTGGTCAGCGGGACGGTGCCGACGAAGACGCCGTTGCCGCTGCCGCGCTTGATGCCGTCCGCCTTGCTGAGCACGGCACCGGTCTTGGCGTCGGTGACGACGTGCAGCTTGCTCGGGGTGCCGTCCGACTCGCGGCCGTTGACCACGGTCTCGTAGGCGAGCTTCGGGGTGCCGTCCGCGGCCCAGACGACCAGCCGGGGCGCGCCCTCGACGGTGCCCTGCTCGGCGGCGAGCGCGGCCTCCTGGGCCTTCGGCGCGGCCAGCGCGGGGGTGGTGTCGACGCCCGCGAGGTTGGCCTCGCTGGCCTTGGTCACGCTCTTGGTGGCGCCGGCGGAGTCCTGGTGGACGATCAGGTCGCCGCCGAGGACGGGGAGCCCGGCGTAGGTGCGCTCGTAGCGCAGGTGGCGAGCGCCGTTGGCGTCCTGGACGACGTCCTTGGTGACCAGCTGCTCCTTGCCGTCCAGACCGAGCGCCTGGGCCAGGGAGGCGGTCTGCTGGTTCGCGGAGGCGATCAGCGCGGCCCGGCTGGCCTGCTGGGTGGCGACGGCGGTCGGCGCGTCCGGAGCCGCCTGCGCGATCACCGGTATGCCGGTGACCAGCAGCGCGGTGGTGGCGGCCATGACAACCGCTGCCTTCCGGACGTGGGCGTGACGTGACATGCGGACTCCTTTTCCGACCGGCAGACCGGGTGGATCGACCCGGCGTGCGCGGTGGAGAGAACCTGGGCCGCGGTTGCGGCGCAGTGGGGGCCCCCGCCGGGTGCAACGGGGGTGCGGTTGCGGTGCTTTGCATGGCATTGCGTTGCGCTTTGCGTCGGCGTTGCAGTGCCTTGCCGTGCGGTGCCGTGCGGTGCCGTGCGGTGCGGAGCGGTGCAATGCGGTACGGGAGGCGCTGCACCTGAACTCGGGCAGCTGCACCGGGGGGTGGGGCCCCCTCGTCTGCAGCCGGAGGAATCGTGGCAGCAAACGCGCCGTTAATGACAGATGCATGCCACTGATTGGCCGATTATTTACCGAAACCGTATGCAGGACGCTTAGTCAGTTGTGTTACGGCATGACGAAGTCTTGAACACGGTTTTCATACCCCCGGTAAAGTTCGATCACCACCGGAGGTGACTGACCAGCGGTCAGGGCCGCCGTCCGCCCCGATCGGGGCCCGGCAGCGCCGCACCGGGGCGGCACGTCACACTTCCGGCCGTGCCACCGCCGGTTTCCGGCCATTTCCCGGCCGGAACGGAACCGGGCCCTCAATGGCCCGGCCGGAACGGAACCGGGCCCTCAATGGCCCGGCCGGAACGGAACCGGGCCCCGCTCCGCCCGGACGGCGGTGCGGGGCCCGGGAGCCGGGGCGGGCGGGATCAGCCCTGCACGAACACCGCCACGGTGCGACCCGGCACGGTGAACGTGCCGGTGGCCGCGTCGAAGCCGGACTGCTGCACCACCCGGTCCACCCCGCCCGCCTGGACGGGGTGCAGCGCCTGGTTCGTCCCCTTCAGGGCGGCCACGGTCTGCGCCTGCGCGGTGGGCGTGGCGTTGAAGACGACGGTGATGCCCTTCGCCGCCCCCGCCAGCCCGGTGCCGTCCAGGTGCAGGGTGATCACCCCGGGCGTCTCACCGGGCGTGCCGGAGAGCGGGTACGACAGCCGCTGCTGGACGTCGGCCAGGGTCGGCAGCGAGAACAGCGGCGAGGACTGCTTGATCCGCAGGAACTCCTGGAACTGCGCCGTGGTCGCCCGGATGTCGGCCGCCCCCACGGTCAGCCACGGGTTCGCCAGCAGCGGCCCGGCGGTCGGCCAGAGCTCCTGGTTGTCCTTGGCCGGCGGCAGGCCGCGGCCCCAGCCGTTGCCCTGCGCGGCGTCCCAGTGGATCGCGTTGAACCAGTCCCCCGAGTCGTAGGAGTTGGAGTCCAGCGACTTGGAGCGCAGCAGGTCGCTGCCCGCCTGGGCGAAGCCCGCGCCCTGGGTGAGCGCGGTCAGCGACAGCCCGAGCGCCTGCATCCGGGCCCGGTCGGCGGGCGCGGTGGCGGTCGGCAGCTTGTACGCGAGCGCGTCGAACAGGTCGGTGTTGTCGTGGGCGTCCACGTACTCCACCGCCTCGCCCGGCTTCGCCGCGTACCCGGTCGGGGAGCCGTTGTAGTCGACCTGGGCGCCGGTGACGGCCTTCCCCGAACTGTCGGTGAAGGAGTAGCCGGCCAGGTTGCCGGTGAGCCCGACCTTCAACTGGTCCATCTGGTGCAGCAGTCGGGCCTTCTGCTCCTGCGGGCTGCCGTTCGCGGCCGAGCCGTTGGGGTCGGTGTACAGGCCCGAGGCGAAGCCCTGCTTCGGCGCGGAGCCGAGCATGAAGTTGCCGCCGCGGGCGGCGTCGCGCAGCCGGTCGTCGAAGGTGGCGATGCCGGTGCCGGCCATGTTGGCCTGGGTGGCCTGCGGGAACCGGGCGTTGTTCGCGACGGCGCCGAAGTTCCAGCCCTCGCCGTAGAGGAAGACGTTCCTGCCGTCCACGCCGTCCGACTCGGGCGTCATCTTCCGCAGCGCCGCCTGCACGTCCAGCATGGTGGACTTCGGGTCCAGGCCCATCAGGTCGAAGCGGAAGCCGTCGACCTGGTACTCCCGGGCCCAGAGCGTCACCGAGTCGACCACCAGCCGGTTCATCATGGCGTGTTCGGGCGCGGTGTCGGCGCAGCAGCTGTCCGTCGTCACCTTGCCGTCGGCGTCCAGCCGCTGGTAGTAGCCGGGCACCACCTTGTCGAGCACCGAGTGGTCGGCCTGGCCGGCGGCGGCGGTGTGGTTGTAGACCACGTCCAGCACCACCCGCAGCCCGGCCGCGTGCAGCGCCTGCACCATCTGCCGGAACTGCACGGTACGCGCCGTCCCGTTCGGTTCCGTGGCGTACGAGCCCTCCGGCACGTTGTAGTGCAGCGGGTCGTAGCCCCAGTTGTAGGCGTCGTCGGCGGCCACGGCCGCCACGCACTCCTGCTGCCTCGGGCCGTCCGGGGGAAGGGACTTGAGGTCGCAGGCGGGCAGCTTCTGGTCCGTCCGGTTCTCCCGGATGGTCGCGATGTCGAAGGTCGGCAGCAGGTGCACCGTCGTCACCCCGGCCTTGGCGAGGTCCCGCAGGTGCTGCATCCCGGCCGAGTTCGACTCGGTGAAGGCCAGGTAGGTGCCGCGCTCGGCGGCCGGGACGCTGGTGTCCTCCACCGAGAAGTCCCGGACGTGGAGTTCCTGGATCTGCTGCTGCGCGGGCGGGACGGCCTTCGGGCGGGCCTGGTCGTCCCAGCCGGCCGGCTTGAGTTCCTTGGCGTCCAGGTCGGCGACCAGGCTGCGCCGGGAGTCGGTGGAGAGCGCCACCGAGTACGGGTCGGTGACGGTGTTGACCACCAGCTGCTGCACCGAGGGCGCCCAGACCTTCACCTGGTACAGGTAGTACTTTCCGTCCAACTCCTTGCGGTCCCGGACGACTTCCCACACCCCGGTCTCGTCGTCCAGCTTCATCGGCAGCGTCCTCGGGGTGCCCCCGGTGGCGCTGTCGAAGACCTGGACGGACACCTGCTGGGCGGTCGGCGCCCAGAGCGAGAGGGCGACCTTGCCGTCGTAGTACGCCGGGCCGAAGTCCACCTTGCCGGTGCGGCGGGCGTACAGGTCGTCCAGCACGCCCGGGGTCTGCACCCCGGTGCCGGCCAGCACGGCGCCGCTGGGCAGGTGTTCGGTGAACAGCAGCTGGCTGCGCAGCGCCGCCGGGACGCGCGCGGTGTCCCGGGCGTCCACGGTGAAGGCCCGGTAGCCCGCCAGGTGCGGGTACGCGGCCTTCTGGGCGTCGGTCAGCCCGCCCGCGACGGGGGTGAGCCGGATCCACTTGCCGGGCTCGGTCAGCACGCCCTTGTCGGCACGGATGCCGCCCTCGGGGTCGTAGACCAGCTGGGCGCTGGTGCCGCCGGCCAGCGCCTGGTCGGTGGCGCCGTAGCCGGCGGGTACCACGACGGTCCTCGCGTCGATCCACTGGGCCTTGGCGCTGCCGAGGTCCAACTGCGAGGCGGCGGCCGGGTTCTGCGGCAGCAGGTAGCCCTCGCGGCCGCCGAGGATCCACACCTCCCTGCCGTTGACGGCGAAGTCCAGCGACTGGTCGGCGGGCAGGTCCTTGTCGTTGCCGTGGTGCAGGATGTAGCTGAGGCTGGTCGCCCCGGGGGCGAGCGGCACCTCGAAGACGGCGCCGAAGGCGTCGCGGCGCACCGGCAGCAGCGGCTTGCCCCAGTCGGTGGGGGCGGCGGCGCCGGTCCAGTCGTGCAGGCCCCAGCCGTCGTAGTCGCCGTCGGCCCGGTTGTAGTGGATGACGGCGGTATCGGCGGGCGGGGTGCCGGTGGGGCCGGGGTTGGTGGTGCGGACGGTCGGGTCGCCCTGCTTCAACCACACCTCGCCACTGCTGCCCAGGTTGAGGTGGCGGTCGGCGTCGACGTCCTTGACGCCGTTCTTCTCCACGATGAAGCCGAGGTCGGAGGCGCCGGGCTTGAGCCGCACGTAGGCGAAGGCGCCGTACGCGTCCCGCCCGGTGAAGGGGTGCCCGGCCGGCCAGCTGGTGCCCTCGCCGTCGGCCAGGTCGCCCCAGGCGTACAGGTTCCAGCCGTCGTAGTCGCCGTCCGGCCGGTTGTAGTGGACGACGGCGTACGGGCGGGCGCCGGCGGTGGGCACCGGCTTGGGCGCGGGGGTGCCGGTGGTGAAGCTCGCGGTGGCGGAGCGCAGATGGCCGCTGGAGTCCTGGAGGACGGCCTTGTAGCGCACCACCGTGCCGGGGGCGGCGGCGCCCAGGTCCTGGGTCACCGCGTACGTCCCGGTGTCGGCGGTGCCCAGCGTCTGCCAGGGCCCGTTGCCGGTCTGCGCGGCGAAGGTCACGCGGTTGAAGCCGCCGTCCGCCTTCGCCCCGATCGTCACCAGCCCGGTCGAACCGTCCGCCGGCGGCTGCACCGACAGCTGCGGCGCGGCGGCGACCGGCGCGAGCCTGGCGGCGGCCTTGAGGACGACGGAGGACAGCGCCGGAACGGTGACGGTCGCCTTGCGGTCGGAGCCGCTGGTGATCCGCGGTCCGGCGGCGGGGTAGATCGGGTCGAAGCCCATCCCCGCCGAGAAGGTGTCCAGGGTGACGGTCTTCGCCTCGGTGGCGTTGTTGACCGCCACCAGGTACTCGACCTGCTGCCCGGCGTCGATCCGGGAGAAGGCGTACACACCCGGGCCGTCGGCGGCGTAGCGCTGGATCTGCGCGCCGTCGGCGAGCGCCGGGTTGTCGTGGCGCAGCTTCGCCAGGCCGGCGATGCCCTGGTAGAGCTCGCCGCCCTGCCCGTACCGGTCCGCCGCCCCCGAGGGGCCGCCGAGCACCCGGTCGGCGTTGTAGGAGGGCGTCTTGGAAGCGAACAGGTCCTGCCGGGCGTCCTTGTCGCCGCCCGCGCCGGTGAAGCCCTGCTCGTCGCCGTAGTAGACGACGGGCTGGCCGCGGGTGAGGAACTGCAGCTCGTTGCCGAGCCGGTCCTTCCTGAGCAGGGTGGCGTCGTCGGCGCCCGGGTTGTCGGCGAGCAGGAAGGAGCCGAAGCGGCCCATGTCGTGGTTGCCGAGGAAGGTCGGCAGCTCGTAGGCGTCGGTGTCGGCGCTGGTGTAGCGGTAGTCCTGGCCGTAGACGTCGGCGAGGTTGCGGGCCGAGCCGCCCTGGGAGACGTACGAGCGGGCCGCGCCCTGGAACGGGAAGTCCAGGGTGGCCTGGAGCCTGCCCTTGGTGACGTAGGGCGAGGTGACGGCCGGGTCGCCGGAGTAGACCTCGCCGAACATGAAGAACTTCCTGTTGCCCTGCTTGGCGGCGAAGTCCTTGAGTGCGGGCGCCCACTGCTGCCAGAAGGCCATGTCGACGTGCTTGACGGTGTCGATCCGGAAGCCGTCGACCCCGGCGTCCTTGACCCACTGCTGGTAGACCTGCTCGAAGCCCTTGACCACCTTGGGGTTCTGGGTGTCGAGGTCGTCCAGGCCGTTGAAGTCGCCCTCGGTGGCGGACTCGCCGACGAAGGTCGAGTCGCCCCGGTTGTGGTAGAGCGCCGGATCGTTGAGCCAGGACGGGGTCTTGGCGGTGGCGTCGGCGGGCCGGCGCAGGACCGGGGTGTAGGGGAAGGAGTCCTTGGTGATCTTCGGCCAGGGGGCGCTCGCGTCGGCGGTCGCGGTCTCGTCGACCGGGTTGCCGTCCGCGTCGAGGGTCGGGTAGGCGCCGGTGGAGCGGTAGGAGTGCTGCTGTTCCGCGTAGTCGATGACGTCGGCGGTGTGGTTGGTGATGACGTCGAAGAAGACCTTGATGCCGCGCGCGTGCGCCTTGGCTATCAGCTCCTTGAGCTGGTCGTTGGTGCCGAAGTGCGGGTCGACCTGGGTGAAGTCGGTGATCCAGTAGCCGTGGTAGCCGGCCGACGCGTCGGCCCCGCTGCCCTGCACCGGCTTGTTCTTGAAGATCGGGGCCAGCCAGATCGCGGTGGTGCCGAGGTTCTGGACGTAGTCGAGCTTCTGGATCAGGCCGGCCAGGTCGCCGCCGTGGTAGAAGCCCTTGTCGGTCGGGTCGAGGCCGTTGTCCAGCCGACCGCCCGTGATGCCGCCGGTGTCGTTGGCGGTGTCGCCGTTGGCGAAGCGGTCGGGCAGGACGAAGTAGAACTGCTCGCGGGTGAGGTCGTGCCGCCCGGCGGTGGCCGCCAGGGCGGCGTCCGAGGGCGGGGGCGGCGGGGCGGCGGCGAGGGCCGCGGGGGCGCTGCCGAGGGTGGCGGCGGTGAGCACGGCGGCCAGCAGGACGGCCGTGCGGCCGGGTCTGCGGGCGGGTCCGCGGCGGGGACTGCTCCGCCGGGGGCGGAGCGGCGTATCGGCCACTGAGGGCTCCCTGAGGGGAAGGGGCGATCGATTTCCCAGGAAGCTAGCGGCCTGCAATCTGTTTCAGCAAGATGCAGAAAGCGTTTCGTCCCGGGAAATTCCAGGCCACCGGCCCGCCCGGCCACCCCGGTTACGTTCGAACGGCCGAGCGCGTGACAATGGGACGTATGTCCGTCCCACCGGTAAGCACCAGACCCGACCGCACCCCCTACCCCGGTGGGATCCGCCCCCTACCCCTGGAGGGGGACATCCGGTGAAGAATCCACTTCCAGAGGATGAGCAGACGGCTACGAGCGGTCTGGCAGACTTCTCGTCCATGGGGGAACCGACCGAGATCCAGCGAGGCGACACCCGGCGCGCCGACACGGCCCACGGTGGTGGTTCCGAGGCGACCGAGGCCACCCCGGCCCGGCTGCCCGAGGGAGCCACCCGTGCCGCCCAGTCCCGCACCGCCGCCCTGCGCGGCCGTATCCGGGACCAGCGGCGCTCGCCGGCCCGACCGCGGATCTGGTTCGAGCTCGCCCTGATCGGGATCAGCTACTGGCTCTACTCGCTGGTGCGCAACGCCGTCCCGGAGCAGGAAGCGATAGCCCAGAAGCACGCGCGCTGGATCTGGGACCTCGAGAAGGACCTCGGCATCGCGGTCGAGCGCTCGATCAACCACGCCGTGGACGGCGTCGGGTGGCTCATCACCGGGATGAACTACTACTACGCGACCCTGCACTTCATCATCACCATCGGTGTGCTGGTCTGGCTCTACCGCAGCCACCCGGGCCGCTACGTCGCCGCCCGCACGGTGCTGTTCGTCACCACCGGGATCGCCCTGGTCGGCTTCTACTTCTTCCCGCTGGCCCCGCCGCGGCTGATGACCGACGGCGGCTTCATCGACACCGTGCAGTCCCACCACACCTGGGGCTCGTTCGCCTCCGGGCCCGCCGCGCACGTCTCCAACCTGTACGCGGCGATGCCCTCGATGCACATCGGCTGGTCGATGTGGTGCGGTCTGGCGATCTTCTTCCTGGCCCGCCGGACCTGGGTCCGGGTGCTCGGACTGATGTACCCGGCGGCCACCCTGGTGGTCATCATCTCGACCGCCAACCACTTCTGGATGGACGCCGTCGGCGGCGAGATCTGCCTGGCGGTCGGCTTCCTGGCGGCCCGCTGGCTCTACCACGAGTGGGTCTACCGGCTGCCGCGGGTGCCCGCCCGGGAGCAGGCGGAGGAGCCGGTCACCGTGCCGGAGCAGTGGAGCGAGCCGGCGGTCAGCAGCGCACGGCGCTAGCCGACGGCCGCGGAACGACTGACGAGGAACGACCGACGAGGAGGGGCCCCTGCCGCGGCAGGGGCCCCTTTCGCGTACCGGCCGGGTCCTTCCCGCGCGTACCGGTCAGGCCGACCCGTAGAACAGCCGGTCCACCACCGCCCGGGCCCGCCGGGTGGTGCGCCGGTAGTCGTCCACCAGCTCCCCGCTGTGCCCGGCGCCGTACCCCAGGTAGCGGGCCACCCCGGCCAGCTCCCGGGCCTCCCCGGGGAAGCTGTCCCCCGGCCGCCCGCGCACCAGCATCACCGCGGAGCGCACCCGGGAGGCCAGCACCCACGCCGCTTCCAGCACCTCCGCGTCGGCCGGCTCCACCAGAGCGGCCCCGACCGCCGCCGCCAGGGCGGCCCTGGTCCGGGTGGTGCGCAGGCCCGGCACCTCGTGCCCGTGCTGGAGCTGGAGCAGCTGCACCGTCCACTCCACGTCCGCCAGCCCGCCCCGGCCGATCTTGGTGTGGGTGGTCGGGTCGGCACCGCGCGGCAGCCGCTCGGCCTCGATCCGCGCCTTGATCCGGCGGATCTCCATCAGGTCCCGCTCCGGCACCCCGGTGCCCGGGTAGCGCAGCGGGTCGATCAGCTGCCGGAACCGCGCGCCCAGCTCCTCGTCCCCGGCCACCGGCTCGGCCCGCAGCAGCGCCTGGCTCTCCCAGGCGTGCGACCAGCGCCGGTAGTACGCCGCGTACGAGGCCAGGGTGCGCACCAGCGGGCCGCTGCGCCCCTCCGGCCGCAGGTCGGCGTCGACCAGCAGCGGCGGCTCGGTGGACGGCGCGGCCAGCAGGGTGCGCAGCTCGTTGCAGACCGCCTGGGCGGCCCTGGCCGCGTCCTGCTCCAGCGAGCCGAGCAGCGGCTCGTGGACGAAGAGCACGTCCGCGTCCGAGCCGTAGCCCAGCTCGTGCCCGCCGAAGCGGCCCATCGCGATCACCGCGATCCGGGTCGGCAGGTCCCCGTGTTCGGCCTCCCAGCCGGCCACGCAGGCGCTCAGCGCGCCCTGGAGGGTGGCGGCGTTGAGCGCGGTCAGCGCCTCCCCCGCGACGTCCAGCGCCTCGGCCGGGTCGTCGCCGAGCCGGCCGAGCACGTCCGCGGCGGCCGTCCGGAACAGCTCCCGGCGGCGCACCGAGCGGGCGGCGGCCACGGCGGCGGCGGCGGACCCGGCCCGGCCGCCGGCGGCCAGGATCTCGGACTGGAGCGCCGCCCGGCCGCGCGGCACCAGGCCCTGCGGGTCGCCCAGCATGGCCACCGCCTCGGGGGCGCGCAGCAGCAGGTCGGGGGCGAGCCGGCCGGCCGACAGCACCCGGGCGAGCTGCTCGGCGGCGGCGCTCTCGTCCCGCAGCAGCCGCAGGTACCAGGGGGTGCGGCCGAGCGCGTCGGAGACCTGGCGGAAGTTGAGCAGTCCGGCGTCGGGGTCGGCCGACTCGGCGAACCAGCCGAGCAGCACCGGCAGCAGGGTGCGCTGGATCGCGGCCTTGCGGCTGACCCCGGAGGCGAGCGCGCTGAGGTGCCGCAGCGCGGCGGCCGGGTCGGCGTAGCCGAGCGCCTCCAGCCGGGCCCGGGCCGCGTCCGGGGTCAACCCGGCCGCGCCGGGCGGCAGTTCGGCGACGGCGTCGAGCAACGGCCGGTAGAACAGCTTCTCGTGCAGCCGCCGCACCTCCACCGCGTGCCGCTTCCACTCGCGTTGCAGCGCGGCCACCGGGTCGGAGCGGGTGTCGTCGTTGATCAGCGCGGCGAGCGAGCGGGCGAGCCGGCGCTGGTCCTCCTCGGCGGTGGGCATCAGGTGGGTGCGGCGCAGCCGGTGCAGCTGGATGCGGTGCTCCAGCGAGCGCAGGAAGCGGTAGGCGGTGTCCAGCGAGGCGGCGTCCGCCCGGCCGACGTACCCGCCGCGGGAGAGCGCGGCCAGCGCCTCCAGGGTGTTGCCGCTGCGCAGCGCCGGGTCGGTACGGCCGTGCACCAGCTGGAGCAGCTGGACGGAGAACTCGACGTCGCGCAGTCCGCCCGGGCCGAGCTTGAGCTGGCGGTCCAGTTCGGTGGCCGGGATGGAGTCGATCACCCGGCGGCGCATCTGCTGCACGTCGGTGACGAAGTTCTCCCGGGCGGCGGCCTGCCAGACCATCGGGGCGAGCGCCTCGACGTACGCGGCGCCGAGCTCGGCGTCCCCGGCGACCGGGCGGGCCTTGAGCAGGGCCTGGAACTCCCAGGTCTTGGCCCATCGCTGGTAGTAGGCGAGGTGGCTGGCCAGGGTGCGCACCAGCGGGCCGTTGCGGCCCTCCGGGCGCAGGTTGGCGTCCACCGGCCAGATGGTGCCTTCGCCGGTGGTGTCCGAGCAGAGCCGGGTGAGCGCGGCGGCCAGCCGGGTGGCGGCCTTGACGGCCGTGTGCTCGTCCACGCCCTCGCGCGGCTCGGCGACGAAGATGACGTCCACGTCGGAGACGTAGTTGAGTTCCCGGCCGCCGCACTTGCCCATCCCGATCACCGCGAGCCGGCAGGCCGCGGCGGCCTCCGGGTCCTGCTCGGCGGCGAGGTCCAGGGCGGTCTGGAGGGTGGCGCCGGCCAGGTCGGCGAGTTCGGCGGCGGTCTGGGCGAGGTCGGTGGTGCCGGTGAGGTCGCGGGCGGCGATGGCCAGCAGGCAGCGCCGGTAGGCGATCCGCAGGGCGTTCTCCGGGCTGCCGCCGGCGCCCCGGACGCCCTCGGCGAGGGCGCGGCGGAAGTCCGCCGGGCCGGGGTGCATGTCGCGCAGTTCGAAGGTGACCAGCGCGTGCCAGTCGTGCGGGTGCCGGGCCAGGTGGTCGGCGAGCGCGGTGGAGACGCCGAGCACCCCGAGCAGCCGGTCGCGCAGCGGCTTGGAGGTGGTGAGGGTGTCCCGCAGGGTGTGCCGTTCGGCCTCGTCGGCGGCCTCCAGCAGCCGGGCCAGGCCGAGCAGCGCGAGGTCGGGGTCGGCGGTGGCGCCGAGCGCGTCCAGCAGCACCGGGTCGTCGGCCAGGCCCTCCAGCCCGGGGCCCTCCAGCAGCCGCACCGCCCTCGCGGGATCGGTGAACCCGCGCCGGACCAGCCTGATCTCGGGCCGGCTGACCCGGCTCCCGGCCCGCTGTTCCTCCACCGCCATCGGCCCCTCCATCCCGTCCGCCCCCGCAGGCAGGTTACGCGCCCCGGCGGCCCCGCGCCGGGCGTGACCGTCGGGTGGACCGCCCCCGTGACGACGGCCCCGCCGCCGCCCGGGCGGGCGACGGCGGGGCCGGAGGGGCCGGAGGGGTTCGAGCCCGCCGCTCAGAGCACCTGCTCAGAGGACCTGCTCAGAGGACCTGCTCACAGCACCTGGAGGTTCTTGCGCAGCTCGAACGGGGTCACCTCGGAGCGGTACTCCTCCCATTCCTGGCGCTTGTTGCGCAGGAAGAAGTCGAAGACGTGCTCGCCCAGGGTCTCGGCGACCAGCTCGCTGCGCTGCATCAGGTCGATGGCCTCGCCGAGGTTCTGCGGCATCGGCTGGATGCCGAGGGCGCGGCGCTCGGAGTCGGTCAGCGCCCACACGTCGTCGTCGGCGCCGGGCGGGAGCTCGTAGCCCTCCTCGATGCCCTTGAGGCCGGCCGCGAGGGTGACGGCGTAGGCGAGGTACGGGTTGCAGCCGGTGTCCAGCGAGCGGACCTCGATCCGGGTGGAGCCCTGCTTGCCCGGCTTGTACATCGGCACCCGGATCAGCGCCGAGCGGTTGTTGTGGCCCCAGCAGATGTACGAGGGGGCCTCGCCGCCGGCGCCGGCGGTGCGCTGGGAGCCGCCCCAGATCCGCTTGTAGGAGTTCACCCACTGGTTGGTGACGGCGGCCGTCTCGGCGGCGTGCCGCAGCAGGCCGGCGATGAACGACCGGCCGACCTTGGAGAGCTGGTACTCGGCGCCGGACTCGTGGAAGGCGTTGCGGTCGCCCTCGAACAGCGAGACGTGGGTGTGCATGCCGCTGCCGGGGTGCTCGGAGAACGGCTTGGGCATGAAGCTCGCGTGCACGCCCTGCTCCAGCGCGACCTCCTTCATGACCAGGCGGAAGGTCATGATGTTGTCGGCGGTGGACAGCGCGTCGGCGTAGCGCAGGTCGATCTCCTGCTGGCCGGGGGCGCCCTCGTGGTGCGAGAACTCGACCGAGATGCCCATCGACTCCAGCATGGTGATGGCCTGTCGGCGGAAGTCGTGGCCCACCCCGCGCGGGGTGTGGTCGAAGTAGCCGGACTGGTCGGCCGGGATCGGCGCGGTGCCGTCGCCGGGCAGGTTCTTCAGCAGGAAGAACTCGATCTCGGGGTGGGTGTAGAAGGTGAAGCCCTGGTCGGAGGCCTTCTCCAGGGTGCGCTTGAGCACGAACCTGGGGTCGGCGTAGGAGGGCGAGCCGTCCGGCATCAGGATGTCGCAGAACATCCGCGCGGTGCCCGGGGTCTCCGAGCGCCACGGCAGGATCTGGAAGGTGGTCGGATCCGGCTTGGCGATCATGTCGGATTCGTACACCCGGGCGAATCCCTCGATCGCCGAGCCGTCGAAACCGATGCCCTCCTCGAAGGCCTGTTCCAACTCGGCCGGCGCCACCGCGACCGACTTGAGGAACCCGAGCACATCGGTGAACCACAGCCGGACGAACCGGATGTCACGCTCCTCGAGCGTCCGAAGCACGAACTGCTGCTGCTTGCCCATGGGGACAGTCTCACCTCTGCTCTTTACGCTCGTGTTACGCCCGGGAGGCCCCCGAAAGACCTCATCGAGCGATTGCCCCCATCATGGCCGATCCCCGCGCGGCACGGCAGGGCCGACCCCCGGTTCCGACCATCCGCACGGGACATTGCGTCAGTTAGACGATTAGACTTCGGAGCATGCCCAATCTCCGTCTCGCCCTGAGCCAGATCGACCCCTGGGTCGGTGACCTCGCCCGCAACAGCGATGAGGTGGTGCGCTGGACCAAGCAGGCCGTGGAGGCCGGCGCCCAGCTGGTCGCGTTCCCCGAGATGGCCCTGACCGGCTACCCGGTCGAGGACCTCGCGCTGCGCGGCTCCTTCGTCGAGGCCTCGCGCGGCGCCCTGGTGGAGCTGGCCGGGCGGCTGGCCGACGACGGGCTGGGCGAGGTGCCGGTGGTGGTCGGCTACCTCGGGCGCTCCGACCACGCCTCGCCGCGCTTCGGCCGCCCCGCCGGGTCGCCGCAGAACTGCGCCGCGGTGCTGCACCGGGGCGAGGTGGTCACCCGCTTCGCCAAGCACCACCTGCCCAACTACGGCGTCTTCGACGAGTACCGCTGGTTCGTCCCCGGCGAACAGCTGCCGGTGCTGCGGCTGCACGGGGTGGACGTCGCGCTGGCGATCTGCGAGGACATCTGGCAGGACGGCGGCCGGGTCACCGCCGCCCGCGAGGCCGGGGCCGGCCTGCTGCTGGTCATCAACGGCTCGCCGTACGAGCGGAACAAGGACGACCAGCGGCTGGAGCTGGTGCAGCGCCGCGCGGCCGAGGCGGGCTGCACCCTGGCGTACGTCAACATGGTCGGCGGCCAGGACGAGCTGGTCTTCGACGGCGACTCGATCGTGGTCGGCGCGGACGGCGAAGTCCTGGCCCGCGCACCGCAGTTCGAGGAGCACCTGGTGCTGCTGGACCTCGACCTGCCGGCCGCCGGCAGCGACCACACCGACGGCCTGCTGCTGAGCGACGGGCTGCACCTGGTCCGCACCGAACTGAGCGACGAGCCGGCCCCGGTGCCCGCCGGCCGGCCCGCCGCCGAGATCGCGCCCCGACTGTCCGACGAGGCCGAGATCTGGGCCGCCCTGGTCTCCGGCACCCGGGCGTACGTGGTCAAGAACGGCTTCCGCTCGGTGCTGATCGGCCTCTCCGGCGGCATCGACTCGGCCCTGGTGGCCGCGATCGCGGTGGACGCGCTCGGCCCCGACCACGTGCACTGCGTCTCGATGCCCAGCCGCTACTCCTCCCAGCACTCCCGGGACGACGCGGCCGAACTGGCCCGCCGCACCGGGCTGCACTTCCGGACCGTCTCCATCGCCCCGATGTTCGACGCCTACCTGGCCGCCACCGAGCTGACCGGCCTGGCCGAGGAGAACCTCCAGTCCCGGCTGCGCGGCACCCTGCTGATGGCGATCTCCAACCAGGAGGGGCACATCGTGCTCGCGCCCGGCAACAAGAGCGAGCTGGCGGTCGGCTACTCCACCCTGTACGGCGACTCGGTGGGCGCCTACGGCCCGATCAAGGACGTCTACAAGTCGCTGGTCTTCCGCCTCGCCCGCTGGCGCAACGAGGAGGCCGTACGGCGCGGCGAGGTGCCGCCGATCCCGGAGAACACCATCGACAAGCCGCCGTCCGCCGAGCTGCGGCCGGACCAGGTGGACACCGACTCGCTGCCCGACTACGACCTGCTGGACAGCGTGCTGGACCGCTACATCGAGCGCGACGAGGGCCGGGACGCGATCGTCGCGGCGGGCTTCGACCCGGCCGTGGTGGACCGGGTGGTCCGGCTGGTCGACACCGCCGAGTACAAGCGGCGCCAGTACCCGCCGGGCCCGAAGATCTCGGTGAAGAACTTCGGCCGGGACCGCCGGCTGCCGATCACCAACCGCTGGCGCCGCGGCTGACCGTACCCGGGGCCCGGGACACGCCTCAGCTGTAGGTGAAGGCGGCGGCCACCGCGAGGTGGTCGCTGCCGTCCCGGGGCAGGGTGCGGGAGTCCACCGGCCGGAGCCCGCCCTTGCTCATGATCTGGTCGATCCGCGCCATCGGGAACGCCGCGGGCCAGCTGAACCCGAAGCCGTCCCCGGCCGCGCCCTGGGCCGAGCGCATCTGCGAGGTGACCGGCGCCAGGCTGCGGTCGTTCATGGTGCCGTTGAGGTCGCCGAGCAGCAGGACCTTCTTCACCGGCTCGGCCTGCACGGCGTCGCCGAGCGCCTGGGCGCTGACGTCCCGCTGGTGGACGGTGAACCCGCCCTCGGCCTTGAGCCGGACGGACGGCAGGTGGGCGACGTACACCGCGAGCGGGCCCTGCGGGGTGGTGACCTGGGCCCGGAACGCCCTGGTCCAGCCGATCCGCAGGTCCACCGGGGCGACCTCGCCGATCGGGTACTTCGACCAGAGCCCGACCGTCCCCTCCACCGCGTGGTACGGGTAGGCCGCGGCGAGCCCGGTCTCGTACTCCCGCAGCTGGTTGCCGGCCAGCTCCTGGAGGGCGACGATCTGGGCGTTCGAGGCCACCAGGCCGCGGACGGTGCCCGGCACGTCGGTGTTGCCAGCGGCGACGTTGTGGCTGACCACCGTCCAGTCGCCCTTGCCGCCGCTCTTGTCGGAGAGCAGCCCGCCGAACAGGTTGACCCACAGCACGGCGGGCACCAGCAGGGCGATCAGGGCGGTGGCGGAGCGGCGCAGCAGCGCGGGCACCAGCAGCACCGGGACCGCCAGGCCCACCCAGGGCAGGAAGGTCTCCAGCAGGCTGCCGAGGTTGCCGACGCTGTTCGGCACCTGGGCGTGGAAGCCCAGCAGCACGGCGGTGAGCAGAGCCAGCAGGGCGATCAGCAGTCCGCGCCGCCAGGTGCCGGCGCCGCGGGCGTCCCGGCCCCAGTGCCGCAGGCCGAGGAGGCCGCCGGTACGGCCGGCGTCCGCACCCGCGCCCGCGTCCATGCCCGCGCCGCCACTGGCCGTGGTCCGTTCGGTGCTGTCCGCCTGCGCCATGCCGTGGCTCCCGTCGCTCGTGCCGTCGCCGTCCGTTGTCCGGTCCGTGGGGGTACGGGCGCGGTGCCGGACTGGTGCCGGTTCGATCGGATACCCGGCTCAGCCTATGCCGGGACAGACGCGCGGCCCCGGGAGCGGGTTCCGGCGTGGCCCGCTTTGGTGAGCCAGGCCACGTCGGGCACGAAGGAGTGGGCCTCAGCGGCGCCCGATGCCCTCGAGCACCGAGTCGACCAGCTGGCGGGCGAGGTCCGGGTCCTCCAGGTCGGTGTCGTCCGAGAGGATGCTGCGGTAGAGGATCGGCCCCATCAGCAGGTCGCCGAGCAGTTCCACGTCGAGGTCGTCGCGGATCAGGCCCTCGGCGACGGCCCGCCGGATCGCGAGGATCCCGACCTCGCGGCGCGGCTTGATCACCCGCTCCCGGTAGGCGTGGTGCAGCTCCGGCAGGGTCTGCATCTGGCCGAGCGTCGCCTTGAGCACCCAGCGGGTGCGCTTGGCCAGGCCCCGCCGGCGGATGTAGTCGACCATCGCGATCAGGTCCTCGCGGGCGCCGCCGCCGGTGGGGGCCGGGAGCGGCTCCTCCAGCCGGCTGACCAGGTCGACCAGCAGGGCCTCCTTGTTGGGCCAGCGCCGGTAGATGGTCGCCTTGCCGACGCCGGCGGCGGTGGCGATGCCCTCGATGGTGAGTTCGGACAGCGCCTTGCCGTCGGCCATCAGGTCCTCGACGGCGGTGAAGATGGCCTGCTCGGCGGCCTCGCTGCGGGGCCGGCCGCGGCGGACCACCGCGCAGGGCTGCCCGGTGTCGGCGCTCGGCGTGTCCGTCCTCATCCCCGCTGCCTCTCCCTCACTGGTTCCGGGCGCACGGGCGCCGCGGTGGGTCCGTCGGTCCGGGCCGGTCCGGGCCTGGGGGACCCCGCCCAGGGCCCGGGCCCTGCCGGTCGGGGGCACCGACCGGCAGGGCCATTGTCGCTCAGCCGTCCCCCGGTCAGGCGGCCGCGGCCGCCCGGGGCTGGTCCGGCTGCCCGGGAACCTGCCCGTCCGGGCCGCCGGGAACACCCGCGGGGGCGGCGGTGCGGCGCGGGAGCAGGAACCAGGCGACCAGCGCACCGACCAGCGAGATGCCGACCGAGAGCGAGGCCACCACGTGCATGGCGTGGATGAAGGAGTCGTTCGCCGGGCCGATCAGCCCGTCGGCCAGGCCCCCGGGGACGTGGTCGACGAAGGCCCGGGTGGACTCCAGCGACTCGGCGGCCCGGTCCAGGTTGGCCCCGGCCTTCTCCTGCACGGCCTGGGGCAGCTGGTGCAGCGGGCCGGTCATCCCGTCGCGGTAGACGGTGGAGAGCACCGCGCCGAGCACGGCGACCCCGAGCGAGCCGCCGACCTGGCGGAAGGTGTTGTTGACGGCGGAGCCGGCGCCGGCCTTCTCGCGGGGCAGCGAGCCCATGATCGCGACGGTGACCGGCGGCATGACGTGGGCCATCCCGGCGCCCATCACCAGGCCGAGCACGACCAGCACCCAGATCGGGGTCGTCGCGGTCAGCACGGTGTAGCCGACGAAGCCGAGCGCGACCAGCACCATGCCGCCCGCGGCGGTGGCGGCGACCCCGAAGCGGTCGACCACCAGCCGGGCCCGGGGGGCGAACAGCAGCTGGGCGGCGGCCAGCGGGAGCATCAGCACACCGGCCTGGAGAGCGCTGTAGCCGCGCACGCTCTGGGTGTAGAAGACGCCGAAGAAGGAGACGCCCATCAGCGCGAAGAAGATCACCGCGACGACCACCACCGAGGCGCTGAACACCTTGTTGCGGAACCAGGTGACGTCCAGCGCGGGGAACGGAGTGCGGCGCTCGAACCAGACGAAGGCGACCAGCGCGAGCACGCCCAGCAGGGTCGGGCCCCAGGCCGCGAACGCGGTGAAGTCGGCCAGCTCGCCGCCCTTGATGATGCCGTAGATCAGCGCGACCAGGCCGATGATCGACAGCAGTACGCCGACCGGGTCCATCCGGCCCGGGTTCGGGTCCTTGGACTCGGGGACCAGGACGGCCATCGCGACCAGCGCGACGATCACGATCGGCACGTTGACCAGGAAGACCGAGCCCCACCAGAAGTGCTCGATCAGCAGGCCGCCGGTGATCGGGCCGATGGCGATGGCCAGGCCGACCGCGCCCGCCCAGATGCCGATCGCCTTGGGCTGCTCGTCGCGCTCGAAGACGTTCATGATGATCGCCAGCGTGGCGGGCATCGCGAGCGCGCCACCGACGCCCATCAGGGCGCGGTAGCCGATCAGCTCACCGGGCGAGGCGGCCATCGAGGACAGCAGCGAGGCGATCCCGAAGACCACCATCCCGCCCAGCAGGGCGCGCTTGCGGCCGAAGCGGTCGCCGAGCAGGCCCGAGGTGAAGAGCAGCCCGGCGAACACCAGGGTGTACGAGTTGATCGCCCATTCCAGGTCGCTCTGGGTGGCGCCCAGTCCGACCGGGGCGGGGGTCGCGATGGTCTTCATCGCGACGTTGAGGATCGAGTTGTCGAGCACGACGACGAGCAGGGCGAGCACCAGGGTGCCCAGGATCGCCCAGCGCCGGCGGTGGATGGCTTCCGGTACGCGGGGTGGCGCGGCTGCGGTGGTCATTGGTCTTCCCGTCCGTGTTGGCGTGGCACTGGCGGGCATTTGCGAGTCGCTTGCGTCTCGTAACCCCCTGGACCAGAGTAGCCGCCAATACGATACGAGACGAGTCCGTTTCGTAAAATGGAGGCAAAGCCCGAGGGGCGCGAGGGCCTGTGTGGCGTGGATCGCACCCCGCCGACCGCACCCCTCTTTGCGCACACGCCGGGGCGTGCAAGCATGGAGGTGATCCGGGGACGCCGTACGGCGCCACGAGACGACAACCCTTCAGGAGCCCGTTCGATGAACGCTTCTTCGCCTTCGCCTGCCCAGAACCAGGCGTCGACCGCCACCCTCTACGGCGGGGTCACCAACCGCCGCGTGACCGTCCGCGACCTCGCCGCCGCCAAGCAGCGCGGCGAGAAGTGGGCGATGCTCACCGCCTACGACGCCCTCACCGCGGGCGTGTTCGACGAGGCCGGGATCCCCGTCCTGCTCGTCGGCGACTCGGCCGGCAACTGCCACCTCGGCTACGAGACCACCGTGCCGGTGACCATGGATCAGATGGTGATGCTCTCCGCCGCCGTCGTCCGCGGCACCCAGCGCGCCATGATCGTCGCCGACCTGCCGTTCGGCTCGTACCAGGAGTCGCCCGCGCAGGCCATGCACAACGCGGCCCGGCTGATGAAGGAGGCCGGGGTCGGCGCGGTCAAGCTGGAGGGCGGCGAGCGCAGCGCCCGCTCCATCGAGCTGCTGGTCGAGGCCGGCATCCCGGTGATGGCCCACATCGGCCTCACCCCGCAGTCGGTGCACGCCTTCGGCGGCTACCCCGTCCAGGGCCGCGGCGACGAGGCGGCCCACCAGCTGCTCCGCGACGCCAAGGCCGTCCAGCAGGCCGGCGCCTTCTCCGTGGTGCTGGAGGCCGTCCCGGCCGAGCTGGCCGCCCAGGTCACCGAGCAGCTGGCGATCCCGACCGTCGGCATCGGCGGCGGCCCGGAGACCGACGCCCAGGTGCTGGTCTGGACCGACATGGCGGGCATGACGGCGGGCCGGGTGCCCAAGTTCGTCAAGAAGTACGCCGACCTGCGCGGCGTCCTCGGCGAGGCCGCCCGCGCCTACGCGGAGGACGTCCGCACCGGGGCCTTCCCGGCCGAGGAGCACAGCTTCCACTGACGGCTCCCCCGCCCCTGCTCCGAGCCGCTCGGAGCAGGGGCGCTGTCATGCCGGTGGGGGCCGTGACAGCGGGCTGACAGCCGGGCCGGGCGGGCGACAGGGGGCTGACAGCCGGGCCGGACAACCTGGGGGCATGACAGGAATCGCGACCGCCCCGAACACGCGGGGAACAGCCGGGAACGCCGTCGAGGTCCACGGCATCGTCAAGCACTTCGGCACCACCAAGGCCCTCGACGGTGTCGACCTCACCGTCCGCGAAGGCACCGTCCTCGCCCTGCTCGGCCCCAACGGCGCCGGCAAGACCACCCTGGTACGGGTCCTCTCCACGCTGATCAAGCCGGACGCCGGCACCGCGTTCGTCGGCGGCTACGACGTCCTGCGCCAGCCCAAGCAGCTGCGCCGCACCATCGGCCTGACCGGCCAGTACGCCTCCGTGGACGAGCTGCTCTCCGGCTACGAGAACCTCTACCTGATCGGCCGGCTGCTCGACCTCTCCAGCCGGGAGGCCAAGGCCCGGGCCGCCGAGCTGCTGGAGCGCTTCTCGCTCACCGAGGCCGCCAAGCGGATCGCCAAGACCTACTCCGGCGGCATGCGCCGCCGCCTCGACCTGGCCGCCAGCATGATGGGCCGCCCCCGGGTGCTCTACCTGGACGAGCCCACCACCGGCTTGGACCCGCGCACCCGCAACGAGGTCTGGGACGAGGTGCAGCGGATGGTCTCCGAGGGCAGCACCGTGCTGCTGACCACCCAGTACATGGAGGAGGCCGAGCAGCTCGCCGACGAGCTGACCGTCATCGACCGGGGCAAGGTGATCGCCGCCGGCGGCGTCGCCGAGCTCAAGGCCAGGGTCGGCGGCCAGATCCTCCAGGTCCGCCCCGCCCACCCGGCCGAACTGCCGGAGCTGGCCCGCTGCCTGCACGAGAACGGCATCACCTCCGCCACCTTCTCCCCCGACGACGGCCTGCTCGCGGTGCCGCTCACCGGCGAGGAGCAGCTCACCACCGTGATCGCGGTGCTCGGCGGCCGCGGCTTCGCGATCGCCGGCATCGACACCAAGGTGCCCAGCCTGGACGAGGTCTTCCTCGCCATCACCGGCAAGCCCAGCGCCGACGCGACCACCGCGTCCGCCGCCGACCCCGTCAAGGAGCCCGTCGCATGACCACCGCCACCCTCACCCCCGCCCCGGTCCGGGACACGGCGGCCGACGAGACCCGGATCGGCCCGTCCGCCACCCTGCGCCACATCGGCGCGCTGACCCGCCGCAACCTGATGCGGATCAAGGCCGACCCGGAGTCGATGTTCGACGCCGTGCTGATGCCGATCGTCTTCACCGTGCTGTTCGTCTACGTCTTCGGCGGCGCCATGATGGGCGGGGACCAGGACAAGTACAAGCAGTTCATGATCCCGGGACTGCTCGGACAGACCGGCATGACGCTGGCGCTGGCCGTCGGCACCGGCCTGAACACCGACTTCCAGAGCGGGGTGATGGACCGCTTCCGGACCCTGCCGATCGGCCGGGCCGCCGTCCTGCTCTCCAAGATCGTGGCGGAGACGCTGCGGGCCCTGCTCTCCTCCCTGATCCTGCTGACCTTCGCCTTCATCCTCGGCTTCGAGCTCAAGACCGGCGTCCCGGAGCTGCTGGCCGCGGTCGGCCTGTCGCTGGTGTTCGGCATGTCGATCGTCTGGATCTCGATGCTGCTGGGCATGTCGATGAAGAGCGCCCAGGCCGTCCAGGGCGTCTCCATGCTGGTCCTGATGCCGATGCAGTTCGGCAGCTCGATCTTCGCGCCGACCAGCACCATGCCGGGCTGGCTCCAGGCCTTCACCAAGGTCAACCCGCTGTCCGCGCTGGCCGACGCCTCCCGCGCGCTGCTCAACGGCGAAGGGGCGGTGGCCCATCCGGTGATGATCGTGCTGATCTGGTCCGCCGCCTCGACCGCGATCTTCGCCCCGCTCGCGGTGGCCCGCTTCCGCAAGCGGACCTGAGCGAGCCGGGGACGAGGGCCGGGCGGCGACCGTGGACAGGACACCGCCCGGTACGAGCGGTCGGTCGGCCGGTGACCAGGGGACGGGCACCGGCCGACCGACCGCTCAGTCGATCAGCTCCTCCAGCAGCGCCTGGGTCTGCTGCTGCGTCATCCCGCTGCCGGAGGCGTGCGCCGCCTCGAACTCGGCCTCGCCCAGCAGCCCCCGCAGCGCGAGCGCCGTCCGCTCGCGCTCCACCCGGTCCAGGAAGCCGCCCTTCGGGCCGTTCAGCTGCTTGTGCGCACCGATCAGCACCGCTGCCTGCCGGGCCCGCTCCAGGTCGCCGTCCCGCTCCGCGAAGGCCGCCAGCACCCCGACCACGGCCGGCACCACCATGATCGTCATCTGTTCGGCGAAACCGCTCGCGGCCGTCACCGAGAGCAGCAGCCGACGGCCCTCACGCAGCTGGGCGTACCCCTCCTCCGGATCGCCGGCCCGGGCCGTGAGCCAGCCCCGCGAGCACCGCAGCAGCCCGCCGACGACGCCGGGAACGAACCCGCCCGTCGTGATCCCGTCGAGGTGCGACAGCGCCGCCTCGGCCTCCTCGAACTCGCCGCGATGGGCGTGCAGGGCGCAGAGCGTCAGGTGGCCGAAGAGCAGGGCGCCGGTGGTGGACTGGTTGAGGCCCGTGCCCTCGATGGCGGCCAACGCCTCCCGGATCAGCCGCTCGCCGCGCTCCAGGTCGTGCTCCAGCACGGCGCTGCCGAGGTTCACCTGCAGCATCGGCACCTCGTGCGGCGCGCCCAGCTCCTCGGCCAGCGCGATCGCCCGCTCGTACGCGGCGGCCGCGCCGACGGCGTCACCCCGGTTCGCCAGCGACTCACCGCGGGCCGACAGCGCCTGGGACACCCCCCAGAGGTCGCCCGCCTGCTCGAACAGCTCCAGGGAGCGCAGGCCGTCCTGGATGCTCTGTTCCTCGCCCTCCGGCCAGTCGTTCAGCATCCTGGCCCGGACCTGCAGGGCGAACGCCAGGTCGCTCGTGTCGCCGTGCAGCTCGCAGCCGCGGACCGCGTCGTCCATCAGCTGCTTCATCAGCTCCAGGCGGCCGGCCAGGAAGGCACCGAACACCCGCATCAGCGCCGGGAAGCGGTAGCCCTGCGGCAGCTCCGGGGTGTAGCTGTCCAGCAGTTGCTCCGCGATCCTGACCGCGTCCTTGTCGCCGAGCACGTCGAGGTTCCCCTCGAACATCCCGATCAGCCGGAACATCGCGGCCAGTCGGCGGGCCTCCTCGACCACCCCCGGGGGCATCGGGACGCCGTACTCGAGCACGTTGCGCTCCAGCGGCACCGGCGGCGGGGCGTCCGGGGCGAACGGGTCCGGGCCGAGCGCGGCGATCGCGGTGTACCAGCCGCGGGCCTCCATGCTGTAGCCGCGCAGCGACCAGTACCAGCCCATGCCGACGCCGAGGGCCAGCGCCTGCTCCTCGTCCGCGAGGTCGATCGCCCGGCGCAGCGCGGCCCGGATGTTGTCCTGCTCGCGCTCCAGCACGTTCAGCCAGTGCAGCTGCTGCGGGCCGTGGACGTTCAGGTCGGCGGTGGCGACCAGCGCGCGGAAGTGCGCCAGGTGGCGGGCGCCGGTGGCGTCGCGCTCGGCGGCGGACTCGGCGAGCCGCTCGGTCGCGTACTCGTGGATGGTCTCCAGCATCCGGTAGCGCGGCTGGACGCCGTCGTCGGCCAGGTCCGCCACCAGCAGGGACTTGTCGACCAGGGAGAGCAGCAGGTCGGCGACCTCCGGGCCGACCACCTCGGTGCCGTCCGCGCAGACCGCCTCGGCGTCCTCCAGCTGCCAGCCGCCCGCGAACACCGAGAGGCGGCGCAGCACCGCCCGTTCCCGTTTGCCCAGCAGGTCCCAGCTCCAGTCGACCACCGCGCGCAGGGTCTGCTGGCGCGGCAGCAGGGTGCGGCTGCCGGCGGTGAGCAGGGCGAAGCGGCCGTCCAGGCGGTCGGCGATCTGCCGGGCGGTCATCACCCGCAGCCGGGCGGCGGCGAGTTCGATGGCCAGCGGCAGGCCGTCCAGGCGGCGGCAGATCTCGGCGCAGGCCTCCGGGTCGCTCTGCGGGTCGAAGCCGGGGCGGGCGGCGGCGGCCCGCTCGGTGAGCAGCCGCAGCGCCACTGGGTCCGGCAGCGGCTCGACCGGCAGGGCCGTCTCGCCGGGCACGCCGAGCGGCTCCCGGCTGGTGGCGAGCACGGTCAGCCCGGGGCACTCGGCGAGCAGGGTGTCGACCAGGTCGGCGGCGGCCTGGATCAGGTGCTCGCAGTTGTCCAGCACGAGCAGCATCCGGCGGGGCCCGCAGTGCTCGACCAGTCGGCGCATGGGATCCTCGGCGCGCTTCTCGATCACCTCGGCGACCATGCCGGCGCTGTGCAGCACGATCTCGCGCAGGCCGAGCGCCGAGACCACGGCGGCCGGGACGGCCTCCGGGCTCTCCAGCGGGGCGAGTTCGGCCAGCCAGACGCCGTCCGGCCAGTGCCCGGCGGACTGCTCGGCGCGACCGGCCTCGACCGACAGCCGGGTCTTGCCGGAGCCGCCCGGGCCGGTCAGGGTGACCAGCCGATGCGTCGTCACCAGGGCGCGCAGGGCGGTGAGATCGCCCTCGCGGCCGACGAAGCTGGTCAGCCGGCCGCGCAGGTTGCCGGCGGCGCGCGGGAGTTGGGGCGCCGGGGCGGGGGGTTGCGGCTGTCCGCCCGACGGGCCCTGCGGTTCCTGCGGTCGCGCCGGGGGTGCGGGTGGGGGCGCAGCCGGGGGTGCGGGTGGGGGCGCAGTCGGGGCCGGCTCGGCCGAGCGGAGCAACTCGGCGTAGCAGTCCTGGAGTTGACGGCCGGGGTCGACGCCCAGCTCGTCCGCCAGGGCGCGCCGGGTGCGCTCGTAGTGGCGCAGCGCCTCGGCGGTGCGGCCGCTCCCGTGCAGCGCCCGCAGCATCAGCAGTTGCAGGGGCTCGTCCAGCGGCTGCCGTTCGCACAGCTCGGCCAGTTCGGCGACCAGCTCGGAGGCCCGGCCGAGGCCGAGGTCCGCGGTTATCCGGTGCCGGCGGGCCTCGTCCCGCTGGGCCTCCAGCCGGGCGGCCGCGGCGGCGCGGTCCGGCAGGTCGGCCAGGGCTGGACCGCGCCACAGCGCCAGGGCGGCGCGCAGCCGCTCGGCGGCCAGCGCGCTGTCACCGGCGTCGAGGGCGCGCCGGCCCTCGGTGCTCAGCCGCTGGAAGTCGGCGAGGTCGGTGGCCGGGTCGGCCAGCCAGTACCCGGCCGGCCCGGAGCCGACCCGCTCCCGGCCGATGGTGCGGCGCAGCCGGCCGACCAGGGTCTGCAGGGCCGCGGAGGAGTCCTGCGGTGGTTCGGCGTCCCACACCTCGTCCACCAGCAGGTCGGCCGGGACCGGCCGGCCCTGCCGCAGGGCCAGCGCGGTGAGCAGCGCCCGCAGCCTGGCCCCACCGAGGGGGACCGGCGTGCCGTCGTCGTGGTGGGCCGTGGTGGTACCGAGGATGCCGTAGTGCACCGCACCATTCTGGTCGATGGACGGCAGCGCGGCCGCACAATTGTGCCCGGCCTCCCCGACCCCGGCCCCCGACCCCGGGCCCCGGGGCGTGCCGGAACCAGGCGCCTCCCCTCGGACGTTCACCCTGGGCGGCTTGTCCGGCCACCGCCCGCCCGGCATGATCGGTCCCAGCCGGTAGTCCCCCTTCCCCCTGTTCACGGAGCACCCACAGATGACCTTCGCCGCTACGCCGCGCTCCCGCAGCGAGGACCGCCGGATCAGCCCGGTGTTCTGGGTGCTCCTCGCCACCCTGGGCACCTCCGCCTGGGCGGTGTACTCCGGCTACGGCAACGCCTCGTTCGGGGTGTTCCTGTTCGTGATCTCGGGCTGGATGGTCTCGCTCTGCCTGCACGAGTACGCCCACGCGCGCACCGCCCTGCACGGCGGCGACATCACCGTCGGCGCCAAGGGCTACCTCACGCTCAACCCGCTGAAGTACGCCAACGTGCTGCTCAGCTTCGTGCTGCCGATCGTCTTCATGATCCTCGGCGGCATCGGCCTGCCCGGCGGCTCGGTCTGGATCGAGCGCAGCCGGATCCAGGGCCGGCTCAAGCACAGCCTGATCTCGGCGGCCGGGCCGCTGGTGAACCTGGTGATCGCGGCAGTGCTGCTGATCCCGATCGGCGCGGGCTGGCTGGACGACCCGACGGTGCACGCGGTCTGGAACGGCTACGAACTGCCCTACTCGCCGTTCTCCGGCGCCCTGGGCTTCCTGGGCTTCCTCCAGCTCAGCGCGGCGGTGCTGAACCTGCTGCCGGTTCCCGGCCTGGACGGCTACGGGATCGTCGAGCCGTGGCTCTCGTACAAGACCCGGCGCGCGGTCGAGCCGTTCGCGCCGTACGGGTTGCTCGCGGTGTTCGCGCTGCTGTGGCAGCCCGAGGTGAACTCGTTCTTCTTCGGGATCGTCCACGGCCTGATGAACCTCTTCGGCGTGGACCAGGACTACGCGACGCTCGGCCGGTACCTGTTCAGCTTCTGGAAGAACTGACCCTGCTCGGCGGCTTCCGGAAGAACTAGCCCTGCTCGGCGGCCGCCGCCTCGGCGATCTTCGCCTTGCGCCGGTTCAGCCAGAGCACGTTGCTGGCCACACCGGCCAGCGGGAGCCAGATCAGTCCGATCCAGAAGCCCTCGACCATCGAGACCACGGCGGCCGCCAGCGCGAGGACGACGACGAGCAGGGCGAAGAGGGACGTGCGAGGCATGGCGCGGAGCTCCTAGGACCGGGTGCGGACGGCCGGGGTCGGCCGTACCCATTGTCGCCGACCTCACCTCCGGACCGGGTCCAGGGGTGAGGCCGACGCGACCGGCGCGTTCTACACGTTCTACACGTCGGTGATCCGCAGGCCCGCGTGGGCCTTGTAGCGGCGGTTGACCGAGATCAGGTTGGCCACCAGCGCCTCCACCTGGTGGGCGTTGCGCAGCCGGCCCGCGAAGATGCCGCGCATGCCGGGGATCCGGCCCGCCAGGGCCTGCACCACGTCGGTGGCGGCCCGCTCGTCGCCGAGCACCATGACGTCGGTGTCGATCCGCTCCACCGACTCGTCCTGGAGCAGCACCGCCGAGAGGTGGTGGAAGGCGGCGGTGACCCGGGAGTCCGGCAGCAGGGCGGCGGCCTGCTGGGCGGCGCTGCCCTCCTCCGGCTTGAGCGCGTAGGCGCCCTGCTTGTCGAAGCCGAGCGGGTTGACGCAGTCGACGACGATCTTTCCGGCGAGTTCCTCGCGCAGCGCGGTCAGGGTGGCGGCGTGGCCGTCCCACGGGACCGCGATGATCACCACGTCGCTCTCCCGGGCGACGGTGGCGTTGTCGGCACCGCGCACGCCGACGCCCAGTTCGGCGGCCGAGGCCTCGGCCCGGGCCGCGTCGCGGGAACCGATGATCACCTGCTGGCCGGCCTTGGCCAGCCGCAGGGCCAGGCCGCGCCCCTGGTCGCCGGTGCCACCGAGGACACCGACCACCAACTGCGAGACGTCCGGCAGCTCGTGGGCCGGGTTTGTCGCTGAATCGAGGGAAGTCATGGGCCGATCTTCCCAAATCGCCGGCCCGGCGCGACATCCTGGCCCGCATGGACGCAGTGAGAGTTTCGGCACTTCGTGAACGACTCACGGGCACCGGCTGGTTGGAGGCGGTCGGCGGTTTCGCCGGCGCGCTGCGGCGCTCGGTGGAACGGCGCGGGGCCGGTGAGCTGCTGCTGGTCGGCACCGAGGCGTACGAGCCCTGGCACCTGGCCGCCCACCTGGAGGACGAGGCCGCCTGGTCGGCCGTCCCCCGGCTGGCGCCCACCCTGCTGCGGCACGCACCGCCCGCCGCCGCCCCGGCCCACCTGGCGCACGGCCTGCGGCGGCTCACCGAGGCCGGGCGCGGCGCCACCGTGCTGGTGGTGGCCCCCGGCGCGGCCGGTGCCCCGCTGCTGGAGCGGGTGCAGGACGCCCGCCGGCACGGCGCGACCGTCCTGGCCCTGGACGGCGCCGACCCCACCGCCCCTGCCGGCCTCACCGGTCTCGCCGACCCCGCTGGTCTCGCCGACCTCGCGGACCTCGCGGGTCTCGCGCACGAGCGGCTCGCCGTCGGCACCGCCGCCGAGGAGCCCTTCGACCTGGCGCAGCACCTGGTCAGTGCCGCCGCCGGGCAGCCGGGCCGCCGCCGCTCCGCCCTGGACCGGCTGGCCGACCTCGCCGGCCGGCTCACCTCACCGCCCGCGTTCACCCGCTGGTGACAAATCCGTTGCGGTCCGGGAACCGGCCGTCCCAGGATGGTCGTTCGTGAACGCCGACGAACCACCGCCCACCGGTCGGGCGCGCGCCCTGCTGCGCTCGCTGGCGCCCGACCTGTCCCCCTGGCGCGCCTCGCGGGACTTCCGCTACCTGTGGACGAGCGGCTGCATCACCAGCTTCGGCAGCTTCCTGACGTACGTCGCCGTCCCGATGCAGATCAAGGAACTCACCGACTCCTCCTTCGCGGTGGGCCTGATCGGCGCCGTCGAACTCGTTCCGCTGATCGTCTTCGGCCTCTGGGGCGGCGCCCTCGCCGACGCCCTGGACCGCCGCCGGCTGGTGCTGCGCTCCGAGGCCGGACTCGGGCTGCTCGCCGGGCTGCTGCTGCTCAACGCCCTGCTGCCGCACCCGGTGCTCTGGCCGATCTACCTGGTCGCCGCCCTGGTCGCGGCCTGTGACGGGCTCCAGCGCCCGGCGCTGGACTCGCTGCTGCCGAGGGTCGTCGCGCACCAGCACCTGTCGGCCGCCTTCGCCCTCAAGTCCCTGTACCACAACGTCGCTTCGGTGGCCGGTCCGGCGCTGGCCGGGGTCGTGGTGGCGGTGTCCGGGGTGCAGACCGCGTACGCGCTGGACGTGCTGACCTTCGCGGTCTCGCTGCTGCTGCTCGTCCGGATCAGGGCGGTGCCGCCGGCCACCGGCGCCGAGCGCCCGTCGATCCGGGCGGTGCTCACCGGCGTGCGGTACGCGTGGAGCCGCAAGGACCTGCTCGGCACCTACGCGATCGACCTGTGCGCCATGCTGTTCGCCTTCCCGGTGGCCGTCTTCCCCTTCCTGGCCTCGGACTTGGGCGCGGACTGGGCGCTCGGCCCGATGTACGCCGCCGCCGCCGTCGGCGGCCTGCTGGTCGGCGCGACCAGCGGCTGGACGTCCCGGGTCCACCGGCACGGACGGCTGCTGGTGGCCGCCGCGGTCGGCTGGGGCGCGGCCATGGCGCTGGCCGGACTGTCCGGCAGCGTCTGGGTGGTGCTGCTCGGGCTGACCCTGGCCGGTGGCGCGGACGAGATCAGCGGGATCGCCCGCTCCACCATGTGGAACCAGTCCATCCCGGACGAGGTGCGCGGTCGGATGGCCGGCGTCGAGCTGCTCAGCTACTCCGTCGGGCCCCAGCTCGGCCAGGTCCGGGCCGGCACCATGGCCGGCCTGATCGGCGTCCGCGCCGCCGTCTGGACCGGGGGCCTGGCCTGCGTCGCCGCCGTCCTCGCCCTCGCCGCCGCCCTCCCCCGCCTGCTCGCCTACGACGACCGCACCGACCCGCACACCGCCGCCGTCCGCGCCGAACACGAACGCAACGCCCGCGAGACCCCCGCCCCGGCTTGACCGCGCCGGGGCGGCCGGGCTACTGCGCCCCGTCGTCCTTGGGGCGGTCGTTCCAGCGCGGGTCGTTCTGCCACTCGCGGTTGCGTTCGTTCGCGATGTCCAGGGCGTGGGCGGCCTCCTCGCGGCTGGCGTAGGGGCCGAGGCGGTCCTTGGCGGGGCACTCCGGGCCCTCCTCGACCTTGGCGTGCTTGATGCAGTAGAACCACTCGCCGGGCTGGCCGGTCGGCTTGCGGTTGAATCCGAGGGGCATGGCGTTCTCCCGTCCAGACGTTGGGGGTCGGTACCGATCATTCCCCGGGCGGGGCCGCCCTGCACACCGCGCGGGAACCGCCGGGCGGCGGCGGTTCCCGCGACTAGACTCGCCTGCATGGCTCTCGTACCCGGCATCCAGTCCCCCACCCGCAAGGTTCCGGCGCACATCGCGCGCCCCGAGTACGTCGGGAAGCCCGCCCCGACGCCGTACACCGGGCCCGAGGTGCAGACCGCCGAGACGATCGAGAAGATGCGGATCGCGGGCGGGATCGCGGCCCGGGCGATGGAGGAGGCGGCGAAGCTGATCGCCCCCGGCGTCACCACCGACGCGCTGGACGCCGTCGCCCACGAGTACATGTGCGACCACGGCGCCTACCCGTCCGACCTCGGCTACCGCGGCTTCCCCAAGTCCGTGTGCACCTCCATCAACGAGGTGATCTGCCACGGCATCCCGGACTCGACCGTGCTGGAGGACGGCGACATCGTCAACATCGACGCCACCGCCTACATCCACGGCGTGCACGGCGACCTCAACGCCACCTACCTGGTCGGCGACGTGGACGAGGAGTCCCGGCTGCTGGTCGAGCGCACCCGGGAGTCGCTGAACCGGGCGATCAAGGCGGTCAAGCCGGGCCGTCAGATCAACGTCATCGGACGGGTCATCGAGTCCTACGCCAAGCGCTTCGACTACGGCGTGGTGCGGGACTTCACCGGACACGGCATCAACACGTCGTTCCACTCCGGCCTGATCGTCCCGCACTACGACAGCGAGCGGGCCACCGAGGTCATCAAGCCCGGCATGACGTTCACCATCGAGCCGATGCTCACCCTGGGCACCTACGACTACGAGATCTGGCCGGACGGCTGGACGGTCGTCACCAAGGACCGCAAGCGCACGGCCCAGTTCGAGCACACCCTGGTGGTCACGGCGGACGGCGCGGAGATCCTCACCCTGCCGTGACCACCGCTGGGCGCCTACCCGATCAGCCACTGCTCCTCGGCGACGGCGCCCACCTCGGTGCAGGCGTCGGTGAGCACGTCCAGGACGCGCAGCGGGTCCGGCAGCGGCAGCTCGGGCCCGCGCAGCCACCGCACCTCGGAGCCGTCCGGCAGCGCGGCGGGCGGGAGCAGGGTGTACGAGCCGCGGCAGTGCCAGCGCAGGCCGGGGTGCTCGGACACGGTGTCCGGGGTGGAGTCGAGGGCGCTGTCCCACCACTCGTCCTCGTCCTGGGGGGTGCCGCGGGTGGCGGTGAAGAAGAGGTAGCGGTCCTCGCCGAGGGCGGCGACCGGGCCCTCGACGCCCAGCGCGGTCAGCCGCTCCAGGGCGAGCCGGCCGGCCTCGGCGGGGACGTCCAGGACGTCGTGCACCCGGCCGGTGGCGGTGACGAAGTTGGCCTGGGGGTCGCGGGAGAGCCAGCGGGAGAGCTGCTCCGGGTCGGTGGTGGCCTGGGTCTGCCAGGCGAAGGAGACCGGGTGCCGGGCCGGGGCCGGACAGGCCACCCGGTCGCAGGAACACCGGTAGCCGGCCGGGTGGGCGGCGGGTGCGAGGGGGAATCCGGCGCGCACCGCGCCGAGCAGCTGTTCCAGTCTGGCGGCCGGGTCCACGCCTCCCGGGCGGGCCCGCTCACGGTCACGCTTCTGCCACCAGGTCGTCCACCTGCTGCCGGCTTCCATCGTGCCCCTTCCGCGCAACTGCCGTGCCTGGTGCGACACAGCGTTCGACGTACCACTCGGACGCAACGCGTGGCGCTCCCCGCTGCTTCCCGGGGCGGTGCTCGGCCCTGCTGTCCGCGCCCCGCCGACCGCGGCCGGGGTCACCGGACGGCCGACGCCCGGGTCTCGGTACGCCTGTCGCGGCAGCACGCTGTCCGCGCCGGTGACGGCCGGAGGGCACGCTGACTCGCGCCTCGCCCGGCCCGTACGGGGCCCGCTGGCCCGGGGTGGACCCCGGGGGCGTACAGGAAAGGATAGGGGTGCGCGGGGCCTCCGGATGACCGGGGGCGGTGCCTCTCCGGTCACACCCCGGCCACGCGGGCCACACTCCGGGCACCCGACCCTCACCGCGCCTCCGCCCCCGGGTGCTCCCGGCGTGGCCGCCGCGTGGAGGTGAGACCCTGGAGGGGTGAAGAGCGCGGACACCGAATTCGTCGGCGGGCCCCTGGACGGGACGGTCCTGCCGATCCCGCTGGGGCCGATGCTGGGCGTGCCCAAGAAGTACAAGGTCCCGGTCCCCGCGCAGGGCGACTCCCCCGCGCGCACACTGGTGTACGTCCGGAGCAAGCAGGTGCGGGGGCTCAGCTGGTTCTGGCGCTACGAGTACGACGAGGCGGCCTCCACCGGCGCCGGGCCCACGGAGCCGACCGGGCCCACGGAGCCCACCGAGCCCAAGGACTGACCGGCCGCCCGTCCCCCCACCTTCGCCCTCCCCGGGAGGTCGGCATGGCCAGGACGGTTCGGCACTCCGTACGGCACGGCGGGAGCCGCGCACGGGCGGCCGCCCACCACAACCGGCAGGTCGCCTGGGTGACCGGTGCCCTGCTGCTGGTGGTCTGCCTCTACAGCGTCACGATCGGGCCCGACGGCTGGCTCTGGTTCGCCTGGGCGGTGCTGCTGCTCGCCTGTGTGGGCCTGTTCCTGGTCCGCCCCTGAGCAGCGGCACCGCCCGGGTCACCGGCCTGCGCCGGGACCGGCCCCCCGCACCGGTCAGTCATCCTCGGCGAGGACGAGGTACAGCTTCTTGCGGGCCTCGGTCAGCACCGCCAGGCCCTTGGCGCGCTGCGCCTCGGTGCCGGTGCGCATGACCTGCTGGACCGCCTGCTCGACCGCGGCCAGCGCCTGGCCGACCTCCTGGACGGCCTCCCAGTCGACCTCCCGGCCGGCCTCGGCCCACGGCTCCGCCGGGCCGGCCTCGGCCTCGGCGCGCCCCCGCTCGGTGAGCGAGACCAGCCGCTTGCCGCCGACCTCCTCCGCCGTGATCAGGCCCTCCTCCTCCAGCAGTTGGAGGTTCGGGTAGATCGAGCCGGGGCTGGGCCGCCAGGCCCCGTTGGTCCGTTCGGTGATCTCGGCGATCATCTCGTAGCCGTGCATCGGCCGCTCCTTGAGCAGCGCCAGCAGCGAGGCCCGGACGTCGCCGCGCCGGGCCCGACCGCCGCGCCGCCCGTGCGGGCCGCCGCGCCGGCCGCCGTGGCCGCCGAAGCCGTGCCCGAACGGGCCGCCCATCGGCCGGCCGGGGCCGCCGCCGCCGAACGGCGGGCCGAAGCCGCCGAAGGCCGCCCGCCCCTCGAAGCCGCCGGGGCCTTCTCCGGGCATCCCCCGGAACTCCGGACCCGGACCGCGGCGGCGTCCGCCGCCGCGCGGGCCCTCCACACGAAATCGCATTCCTGAGCGCATGGCGCCCACCTCCTCGATGGTTCATTCCGTTCCAGCGAGACAGTCGAGTCACTGTCTCGATAGTTCGACGATATATCGGTGACTGTCGCTCGTCAACGGATACCGACACGGCTGCGACAGATGTGTGAGGTGACACGAAAGACTTCACTAGTGCAGGCAAAACTTCACTGACGGTTCACTGGTGCAGCGAACCGTTCACCGCGAGCCCCACGAGCGCGTACCGTCGCCCCATCCGGGCGAAGGAGGTCAAGGGTGGAGATCCATCCAGCGCGGCACGGGGTGCGCCGGCTGCCCGCCGCACCCGTGCCCATCCGTGGCGAGTCGCTGCTGAGCTGGTTTGAGCATTTCGCCGCAGGTTGGGCAGGAGGGGGGACGGACCTACTAGCCAAACGTCTCGGAGTCGGCTGGAAGCCGATGAAATATGCGGGTTCTTGGATGAGCCAAACGCTGATACTCTCTGACGAACAAATTCAAGACGTGGCGGCAACTTCCGGATTATCATCTCAATCCATTCAGTCACTCACCCTCCATCACTACCTGGACGGTCAGTTGCCAAAAATACGTCACGGCGACCCTGATTCGTCCGGCATCTGGCGGCACTCTTATATTCGACGATCAGGGGTCCATATCTGCCCACCATGCCTTGCTGAGAACCGCGGAAGATGGCGACTTGAATGGCTTCTACCGTGGGTGGTCGCATGCCGATGGCACCGCCTCTACCTAGCAGAAAGATGCCCTCAATGCGGCGAGCCGTTCAAGCCCTGGCGGTTTCATCGAAGCAACACTAAGGATTGGTGTAGCCGCTACAGTGAAATCTCCCCGAGAAGTCATGGAGGCTGCCCCCATGTGCTACTCAACACCGAAACGACAGAGTGCACAGATACTCTACTCATCGACGCGCAGGATAGATTACTCGACCTACTTAATCCGCGCCCCGAACGCACCTACACCAAGAACATCAGCATTGATGATCTCTATGCAATCATGATGACTGTCATTGCGGCAGGCGATATCACCACCCAAATGCCAGGCACCGACTCTCATGTTCGCGACGCCTTCATTGAATTCGGCCAGCGCAACGTTCGAAGCGAATGGGCTCTTACCGCAACGCCACAGTTCTCCTACCCGCCGCTCGCCATCGCCGGCGCCCTCAGACCGTCGGCCCACATCCTTCTGGCCGACGATCCCTACCAGGCCGCCCAGGAGGTCCTTCCTAGCGCAACCTGGCGAGACTCAACCCCTCCCGACATCTCCTGGTTCCGGACGCCATCGCAGGCAAAAGCACTGCAATCCATGAGCCCGCAATTCTCGAACCTGGCCGACGGAATCCTAGATAGCAATTCCCATACCAACCGGGCCAATGAAATCAGACTCCGAAACTCCTACATCCTATGGAAGAAGCGAGCCGACCATCCAAACCAGTCATCACTTCCACCCAGCATTAATCTTCGCAAACATACGATGGGCAAAACACCTCGATCAGCCGATCCCCTCAGGAAGAGCCTGGTCTCAAGTCTAGGACTTGATGATCCAGTGCTATGGGGCGTCAACAGAGTCCCCGACGATCTGTGGACGCGGATAGAACCACTCCTGCCGCCTATTCCAGCATACAAGTACCCGCGGACACCGGACCGAAAATCCCTTGCAGCCATTATTTACGCGCTGCGCACAGGAGTCGTCTGGGGAAAGATTCCATCCGATGAGCTTGCCTGCTCTGGGACAACGGCCAGGAAGCGCCTACAAGAATGGACAGACGCCGGCGTATGGCGACGCCTTCACGATGGCCTGATGACCGAACTGAACTACACGAGGCAACCACACTCAAACCAAGCCCAAGAGGACGGAACGCATCTGGACTACTCTCGACTCGGGCCGGAGTTTATAGAACTTGCCCGCTGCATCAGTTGCCTCCAACGAATCCGACAAGCCCGCAGTGGCAACACGTAGAGCATCGTTCGATGTGGTTTTGGCGGTGCGTCGTTGTGCGGGGTCAGGTGAATACGGCATCACGGGCGGCCGATGCAAGAAGTCCCTGGGTCTCGTAGGGGATGCCGAGGCGGTTCCAGTGGAAGAGAACGTGGTGGGCCGTGATGGCGCGGATGCCGGTGGTGAGTGCTCCGTCTGACCAGATGCGGCTGAGGCGGACGCCAGCCCGGGTGAAGGCGTCGAGCCAGGTTGCGGCGTGGTCGGCGAAGGTACGGTCCGCCGTGCTGATGCCGGTGCTGGTGTCGGCTTCGAGAAGCTGGCCGATGGACGCGGTGAGGCGCTGGAAGTGTTGCGGCTCGGGGGTGTTGGTGGTCGGGCGGTTCCTTGCGATCCGTGCCCAGACGTCGCCCTGTTCGTACCAGTCGAGTCCGTTGGATCGCATCAGGGCGACACACAGGAGGACGGACAGCTCCCGCCGTTGGCGCGGATCGGGCTGCGCGAGGTAGCCGAGGATGTGGCTGCTGTCCTGGTGGAAGAGGCCGTGGGCGATGTCCATGGCCTGCTCTCCCCCGAACACGTAGGTCTCGGGTTCGTAGATGATGTTCGCCCATCGTGTGACGATGCCCTCGTTCCGCATCGTCGTCAGTGCACGCTGGACGGCGACATCGGCTTCCACGGCCGCGCCGGGCGCCGGCCGGTAGCGGATGCGCCAGTCGGCCTTCCTCATGAAGAACCAGGACTGCACCGTCCGGTCCCGCTCCGCGGCGTTAAGGGCCGGTCCCAGGTGGGTGCAGGTCGCCGCTTCGGCCGCGTGCCGGTCGGTGAACCTGATGTTGATCTGACGCCACTCCATGGCTGGTCTCACTTTCCTGGCTGGTCAGTTGAGCAGAAGGCAGCGGTCCCACCCGGTGGCAGTTGTTGTGCTGGCGCGGTAGAGGGCCAGCGCGATGCCGGCTTTGCCTTCGAGGAACCCCGGGTCAGCCCCGGGACGGGCGTTCGCGAGGCTGCCGAGGATTCCGGGAAGGTGCACGGCGATCTCGGGGTTCCGGGCGTCCGCAGCCGCCGCGCAGACGGTCTGCACAATGCCTGCCCAGCCATGGCAGATCCCGGTGTCGTGGAAGCGTTCCAGCTGGTCCGGGTCCGAGATACAGTCGATCAGCGCGGCTTCGGCCTGGTCCTGCCGGATCTTGTCGCCGAGGGCCTGTCCCGCGAGTTGCTGGGCGCGGGCGAGGCCCGGGGTTCCGTAACACCAGGATGGCCGCATCGGGCCGTGCTGGTGGGCTACTCCGGTGTCGTACTCGGTCTTGGTGACCCACTCCGGCCACCATGCTCCGGCTGGCCCGTCCTGGCGCCACCGGTCCAGCCACTCGCAGATCCTGCGGATCGCATCGGCATGACCGTCGACCACGACTCCCTGCTTCATGGCGAGAGCAAGGAGCGCAAGCGGGCCGGCGATTCCGTGTGCCATGCCGAAGTTGCCGTGGCCGTGCGGGAAGTCCGGGGACGGCTCCCCGGCGGGGCCGAGGCCCGTCCACCATCCTGGGAGCCCGGTGGCATCGATCGGTTCGGTGAGACGGACCAGATAGACGAGGACGTCACGGGTCAGGGTGGCCTGCGGGAAGCGGCGCAGGTGATGGGCGCCGAGACCGGTGAGGCCGTAGATCAGGTCGAACTCGGCGAGGGCCGGTGATCTGCGGCGGTCGATGCGGGCGTGGGCAGCGTCGAGGCGTTGCCGCGTCACGGTCTCGGTGGCTGCGTCGAGGGCGGCGAGCGCCCGTGCGTACCGGCCGCTCTGCCCGCTGGCGCCGTGGAGTGTGAATGCGAGGGCCGGTGCACCGTAGAAGAGCGTCGCGTGGGGCCCGGTGTCGGTGCCGTGCCGGACGGCGGCTTCGAGCCAGGGCTGGGCCGTCTCCCACCTTCCGTGCCCGGCTTCTGCCCGCTCGATGTGCAGGAGGGCGATGCCTGCGGCGCCGCGGATCAGGGACTGCGGCATCAGGGCTGGATGGCCGTCATCGGCGGGGACCTCGGTCAGCTTCCCGGTGAGGAGTTCTGCCGCGTTCCGGGCCTGTTCGGTGACCGTGGTCATCGTGTCCCGTCCCTGGTCCGCGACTTCCAGGTGAGGGCCGCTGCTCGGGCGAGCCGGTGAGCCGTCCTCTCGCCGTCCGGATCGAGGCCGGCCGCCCGGATGTGGTGAAGGTGCAGCAGTGTTCCCAGGACCCCGGAAGGAGTCGGGGCGCCGTCCTGGAGGAGCAGGTCCCGGTAGGCCGTCAGGGCTGATCCGCGCTCCCTCCAGGCCGCGTCCACCTCTGGTGCACACCGCGGTGACGGCGTTCCGGCCCTGGTGACGCCAGGTGCGGTCAGCGAGAGGGCGTCCGCGAAGAGGGTCCGGTCCAGTGGTTCCGTCCGGTCGGTGGTGATCTTGTCGATGAGCCAGTCATCGGCCGTGGTCCTGTCGCCGAGGAGAGCGGTGGTGAGGTCTATGAAGCTCGCCGCGGACAGGGCGTGGAGGTCGAGGCCGCTGGTCGAGGAGTGGGTGATCTCGGCTATCGCCGCGAGCGAGTCGGCCATGAAGACGTTCTCGGCCGCTTCCATCGTGGCGCCGTTGCCGAAGCGTCCGCTCTCCGGCAGGTAGGTGTCGAGCTGGAGATGGCTGATGAGGCCGATGGTGCGGAGCTTCGCGGTCCAGGCACCGAGGTGTCGGGCGGCCGTTGCGAAGCCGTCGTTACCGGTCCTGAACCGCAGCCGCAGGTGCGGATCAGGGTCTGCGTACCTCAGGAACCACCACGCCGGACGGTGGAGGTCGTCCAGCAGATCGGGCAGCAGCGCGGTGAGGATCTCGCCTTGGCGTTCCGGGTGCCCGTACAGCTTGGCGAACAGCCACGGGGAGTCGCCGGGCAGATGGCCGTCATCACGCCGAAGCGGTCTGTAGGAGACCTCGGGCTTCGTGACGGCGGCCGGTGCGGTCGACGCGAGGGGCACCACGATCTCGTGGGCCCTGCCGCCGATCCACCCGTAGTCGGCGCTCCTGGCGGTCTCGGCAAGAACGCCGGCACCGTGTTGGTCGAGATGGGCACGCAGGAGGGCCCGGTGCCCCGGCTCGTCCAGGTCCAGCGGCAGCTCCTGACCGTTCTCGTCTAACTGGACATGCGACGGCACGCGGAACCGGCGCCGCCATGCCTCGACGGCCGTGTCCCATTGGGGCCACGGTGACCTCCGCCCCGGGAACTGGTCTGCGGTGACGGTCCAGCGGGCCGGAGAGAGGACCGTGCGGCCGTAGCGAAGGCGCGGCAGGAAGGGCAGCTCGTCGGCGGCGCCCCAGTAGAAGCCAGCGAAGGTCGCGGTGTGGGCGCGCACGACCTCGCACAGGAACCGGACGACGGGCTGGGTGTGGTTGCGGAAGTCCACGGCGTTCATCACGGTGGGCTCGATGAGGCGGCCCGTGGAGACGGAGACCAGCCGCATCGTGGTGCCGTCGCTGGTGACCGCCAGATCGTCCAGGGCGATGGTGCCCTCGCCGGCCTGGTGGTGCTCGGCGAGCGGGATCACGTGGGCCAGGACGGCTGGGGCCCGGTTGACGTTGCCGGTCCGCACGTACAGCGGCGGGCACGACACCTGAGCGGCGACGGCGTTCTCCTCCAGGGTCGGAAGGGCCGCGTAGCTCTTCATGATCCGGTCGCGATCAGCCGGGTTGAGAATGCTCAGGAATCGGCCGGTGGTGGCCCCGGCCGCCCTCAGGGCCCCAGTCACCGTGAGCTGGAACCGCCCGGCACGCAGGTCCGCGAGGGACGGTGCCAGGAGCTGGAAGGCCAGCTCGGCGTGGGGCACCGGGACGGCGCTCTCGATGCCGTCGAACGCGATCCGGTCGATAGCCTTGTCGTCCAGCAGCACTTCGATGCTGCCGTCGATAGCAGCCTCCTGCCCGAGAGCGATGAGTCGGCGGTCCCGTTCGGAGAGGCCGGAGGCCGGCTTCTTCAACCGCGAGCCACGGTACGTCGCGGGGAAGCCGAGGCCGCTGTCCGCGTGGACCAGCTCAGCGACCGGCACCACCGCGCCGGGGCCGAAGCGCTCGACGAACCTCATGTGGTAGTCCGCCCACACGGAACTGCCGAACGGGTAGGGCGTAAGCCGCGCCAGAGCAGCGGCTGCTGCTGCTGCCTCGCGAGCGACGGCGGAAGGCAGTTCGATCTGGCAGTCCACCGCCAGGTCCGTCATCAACGGCTGCTTCACCGTGCTGGTGAAGGCCGACATCTTCGTCATCGCCCGGCGGCGGATGAGGCGCCGCTGTCCGGCGTCGGTGCACCCGTTGTGCTCCGCCAGGTCCAGCGCAATATCGCGTAACTGGACGGCCGGCACCGCGGCGTCGACGACTTCCTGCGCCCGCGCCAGGTCGAGCTGGGCAACGAGGTGAACGAACGCGTCCGTCTCTGCGGCCGAGGCGTGCAGGCTGGTGATCAGGATGCGCTGCTTCACCAGGGAACCGATCATCCCGGCCACGGCGTCGGCCGGGGCCTGCGGGAACTCACCGGAGAGCAGAGCAACCAGGCGGTTCACCGTCACCGGTGCCCGTGCGGCGCTCAGCACGCTCTGCACGGGGAGGCTGTTGCGGACTGTCACCTCGGCGGGGTCAAGGTCGTCCGGTCCGCGCGTACTCGGCTGGCATGGCAGGACCAGCCGGTCGCCTCGCACGATGCACAGGTTGTTGGCCACGACCGGAAGCCTGCCGAGGAGTTCCGGTATCGCTTCCAGCCGGGTGATCACCTCGTCCATCCAGACGGCGTCCGGCCGCACCACGGGGCGGTGGTCATCGCCCCACCGGGCCATCGGCTCGCCTCCGATGCCGACTGCGGCGACTCCGGCGAACAGCCCGAACGGTGTAGGCCGCCCGGTGAGGCGGAGCAGGTAGCGGGTGATGGACATCACCAGCCGCCTCATCTGCCGGTCATCAGCAGCCTGGCCTTCGAGTACCGCGTCGATGCGGTCGGCCAAGGCCGGGCTCGCCGTGCGGATCGCCTCCGAGACCGACGGGTTGCCCCAGGCATCCTCCAACCAGCCGTGCCAGTTCTCGCGCTGGGTCGCGCCGCTGTCGACGGTGTTCGGCCACGGCGGCAGGATCATGCCTTCCGGGTAGGCGGCAGCACGGACGAGAGCTGCGTTGACGTACGTAAACAAGCTCCACCTCATAACGGAGACGGGGCTGGCCCGGCGCCTTTCGGGCGCCGGGCCAGCCTGACTGCGCGGTACCGGTCAGGCGGCGATGAAACGGCCCTTGCCGCCCTTGCCGCCCTTGCCACCGCTCCCACCACTGCCGCCGCTGCCGCCCTTACCGCCGCCGGCGCCGCTGGCGCAGGCCGGGCAGGTGGAGCCGCAGCCGTCGTCGGTGTTGCTCATGAGAGCGCCGTAGACGTCGTTGTTGCTCACCACCGTGATGTCCAGGTCGAACTGGGTGACGCTGTCCGTGACCGTGTCAGCCATGTCGTTTCCCCTTCCCTTGTGTCGTGACGTTCCTTGCGACCTGGCCCGTTAGGGCCAGGAGACGGTGATCCGGCGGTGCTTCTTGTCGATGACCAGCGCGCCGGGCAACTGGTCGTCGGGCGTCGCGGCGGGGTAGGCGGTGATGACCGGGCCGGGCCCACCGCGGTGCTTGCTGTCCCAGGCCGCGACCTGATCGGCGACCTGCCGCACGAGGAGTCCGGCTCCCGGTCCGTGACCGAAGACGCCGAACTCATAGCTGTCGGAGTCGAGCTGACGAAGGACGACGTACGCGAAGGCACCGCCGGAGAAGACCGCCGAGCTTCCCAGAGGCCGCGCCTGGACGATCCCGGCCTCGACGGCAGACTCGTGGGCCATCAGCAAGCAGAAGCCCGGAAGGGTGGTGGCGAGGTACAGGTCGAGATCGTCGAACGGCTCCTGATCGCCGACCGAGACGCCCGTCCAGACTTCTTCCCTTGGCTGCTGGAGGGCCTGCGCGAGGAGCTTGCTGTCGGCCTTTTGCCCGTCATCCACGCGTAGGGCCACGGTGTCGTCGTGCAGGTAGACCAGTTCTTCGCCGAAGGCACCGGCGCCCTGCATGGCGACGAAGCCGGACCGCTCGATCGACGTGCTGACCAGGCGCTCGCCTTCGCGCTGGAAGGCCACCGACCGGCCGAGGCCGCGGGTGCGGATCGGGACGACGATGCGGCCGTTCTCGGTGAGCTGGTCCGTCCAAGCCGGCGGGATGTCCCATGCCCCGACCGTCACGATGATCCGATCGTAGGGAGCGTGCTCGGGGACACCGAACTCGCCATCGGCCAGGACAACGTGGACACGGTCGTAGCCGGTGGCTTCGAGGAGGCGCGTGGCCCGCTCGGTCACGTCGCGGTCGATGTCGATCGTGGTGACCTGACCGGTGTCACCGACCATCTCCGCGATGTAGGCCGCGTTCACGCCGCCAGATCCGATCTCCAGCACCCTCATGCCAGAGCGGAGGTCGGCCTGCTCCAGCATGAACGCCTGGATGCGCGGCGCCGAGACGGTGCTGATCGCGATCCCGCGTTCGTCCCGCTTCGTCACGATGGGCTGATTGGTGTAGGCCGTCTCCGGTGGCACCTCGGGGGCGAAGAGGTGGCGCGGCACGGCGCGGAACGCTGCGGCGACGGCGTCGGTGCGGATCGCGTCCATGGCGCGAAGGCCGGCGACGAGGTCTTTGCTGAGCTGTTCCGTGCGAGTGACTTCATGGTCACTATCAGTGGTCATGGGGGGAAGCTTAGGCACAGTAGCCCTCGGGGTTGATGGTTGGGACAAATCACATGAGGAGCAACGCAGTTGTGCAGCCTTGATGAGTGATCCGGTGTCGACCCCGCACTGGACCGACACCCGTCCCGGTCCGCCCGGCACCTAGACGCCGGCTCGTGGTCATCTCATCCCTCTCGGTCCGTGGTGTGTGATGCCGAGGCAAGTGCAAGGAGGCGCCAGCCGGCGCCGGCGGCGAGCGCTCCCTGGGACCGCCCGCCCGGACACGGGAGTCTCCGGGCGGTCGGGGGCTCAGGTGATCTCGGGCGGGTCGCTGTCCGGGGTGATGGCCGTGAACGCGCTGTGGTTGGCCTCCTGGTGGTGCACGGTGATGCCGAGCAGGCCAAACACGGTGAGGTGCCCGAGCACGAGGAGGGTCTTGAGGGCGTCGTGGACGCGGTCGCGGTGGTGTCCGCAGTGCTGGCCGGTCATGCCGCACCCCGCATCCGAAGGTCCGCGTGCACCGTCTTGCCGAGCGTGCCCAGGGTGACTCCCCACTGGCCTTTGGTGAGCTGGTGCACGAGGGCCAGGCCGCGCCCGCCCTCGGAGTCCCGGCCGGCGTCCATCAGGACCGGTGTGATCCGGCTGCCGTCCGTGACCTCGATCCGCACCGCCGTGGCGGTGATCCTGGTGATCTCGACCGTCATCCGAAGCAGGCAGCCGGTCTTGGCGGCGTTGCCCGCCAGCTCGGAGGCGATCAGCTGGGCGTCGTCGATCAGCTCGTCCATGCCCCACTCGGCCAGCTTGTCGCGCACCAGGCGCCGGGCCGCCGAAGCCGATTCGGGCCGGTAGGGCAGGTGGGCGACGGTCGGCTTCTCGGTGGCGGTCGCCGGGGCGGTCGCCGTGCTCACGAGGCCGGAAGCATCCGGGGGTCGGCGGCCGGGTGGAAGTCGGCCCAGCCGGCCGCCGCGGTGGCCAGAGCGGTCCGCCGCAGGCGGTCCCCGGCGGATCTGCGCGGCCCGGGCGGCGTCGGGACGGGGTGCGGCGGGCGGCGGGTAGCGGCCATCACAGGCTCCAGGGAGATCAGCGGTGTGGTGGAAGCACCGGTCCGAACCTGCGTGCGGTCCGGACCGGGCTCATGCCCCGGGGCGTTGCCTCTCGGGGCCTGAACACCACGATGCCGCTGACGGAAGGCCCTGAATTTCACCAGAAGTGAAAGATCGTCAGACGCCCGTTCGCGTGATCCAGGTTGACAGGCGCACGCTACGGCGACTAGCGGAGCGTGACAGTGCCGTCACAGTCTCGCGGGCGAGAGGGTGCCGGGAGACCTGCTCGGGCGCGACCGCGTACGCGGCGTCGAGCTGGTCGAGCGCGGCATCCGGCTTGGCCATCCACCGGTAGGCGCGGGCCAGGTCGATGTGGTGGTGCCCGATCCTGGTCGGCGCCCACCCGGCCGGGAACCGCAGGCCCTTGGCGGCATCCACTGCCTGGTCGTGCTCGCCAGCCTCCACCAGCGTCATCACCCGGTGCACGGCGACGTTCGTGGGTCCGAAGTGCAGCGACAGGTCAGGCTGTTCGCCGGTCTTGGCGGCGACCTTCTGGGCCTCGTCCAGGTGGTGCTTCATCACGTCCGTCTGCCGGGAGCGGGCGGCGACCACGGCCGAGCCGAGGTGGAGCTGACCCGCGGTGACGAGCGCGCTCGGCGTCTTGGCGTCGGTGCCCTCCAGGTGGCCGCGGCCGGACTCCTGGAGACGCCGGCAGGCTTCCAGGTCACCGACGCGCAGATAGGCGGTGACGCGCAGGTACTCGCGGGCGGCTCGCAGTGCGGGCGCACGGTCACCGGCCCGCTGGGCGGCCCAGTCCATCCGGGCCAGCGCCGTCGCGGACAGGTCGTTCAGGCCGATCGCGATCCCGACCGAGTGCCCGCACCGGTACGCCTCCGCCAGCAGGCCCCACGCCTGGCGCTGCTGTTCGCCGGTGAACTCGTGCGCGGCCGTGTGCAGCTCGACCAGCAGACCCGGCAGCATCGCCACCATCGGCTTGTACTTCGCGGCCTGGGCCAGCGCGTTCACCTTCCGCACCGCCGCGCGGAGCGCCGGAAGAGGCCGCGGCCGGACGTCCTCCTGCGGCGGCAGGTCGTACAGATCGAGCGTCGAACGGATCGGCCCCATCATCGGGACCAGCGGGTCATCGGCCATGCCGTCACTGTACGAGAGCGGCTGGAGGTCGCCCAGCTCAACTCCCAGAGCCCGTGCGACCGCTGCGACGAACTCCGGCGTCGCCGGCTTATGCCCCGACACCACCTTCGTGAGCAGGCTGTACGAGACGTGGGCGCGGTCAGCGAGCTGCCGATGGCTCAAACCCCTCACATCCTCGTAGGCCGCGATCCGCTGGCCGATGCTGATTCCCTCCGGAGGTGCCATGCTGGTCCCCATCCCGTGCACGCCTTGAACCCGTGTGCACGGGACCGTACCCCCGAAGCCGCCCGCCCACAGATCGTTTCGGCAACCAGCGTTGACGTCGGGCCGGTCAGGACCTCTTGAGCAGCAGCTCCAACCTGCCCAGCAGGCGCCTCGCGGCCCCGGGTTCAGGCGTGGCGGGTCCGATCGATCCGTCGTCGTTGCGCCGGGTGCGGGGCTCAAGGGCGGTGCCCTTCACGCGCTCCCGCCGACGAAGCTGTCCGGCTTCGTCCCGCTCCCACCGGCGTCCCCGAACATCCTGGAACCAGATGGTGACCGGCCGCTGGACGATCTCCTGCGGTACGGCGATGCTGATCTTCTTGTCCACCGACTCCCCGGGCGGGATCAAGCCGATCACTATGTTCACCACGTCGGTCTCACCGGGTATTTCGCCGGGTTCCGCACCTTGCAGGACCGCCACCACGTTGAACACCGGCTGGTCCGCACCGTTTCGAACCACGATCGAGTCGTAGCGGTAGAGGTTCCGGGGGCCTTCCCCGGTGTCCGGGCCGGTCCAGGCGGAGACCTTCGCCGCATACTCCTCACCGTCCTTGCGCTGGTCGCGCCAGTGGGTGCGCAGGTGCATCGTGATTGTGCCCGCGGCCACCACGACGCTGACGACGAGGCCGGTGTAGGAGACCCAGGGCGGCGCGCCGGCGCCCGAGACGGCGATGAGTTGGTACGACGTGCTGGTGATCGTCACGGCGCCACCGTAGGGGCAACGTCCACCGCCAGGAAGGGGTTCTAGAGCCAACGCCGTTCAGTTAGGGCGGTGTGGGTCGTGTCAAGGGTCGGTCGTGAGCATGGTGATGCTGATGGTGGCTTTGTAGGTGGCCCGGTCGATGGCGGGTCCGCGTGCGTTGTACTTGGAGATCGCGCGTTTGACGATGCGGTCTTTGGTGCGGACCCGTCGTCGGGGCAGGAGCTGGGCCAGGACGTTGCGGCCGATGACTCCTACCAGGTCGATCACGGTGTCGGCGATGACACCCGCAGCCTGGACGAGCTGGTCGCGGGCGGCGGACAGCGCGACGGTGAAGCCGGCCCGGTCCGGGTCGGTGCCCGGGACGCTGTCGGTCGCGTCCGTCATCGCGGTCCGCAGCGCCTGGTAGGCGACCAGCAGCGCCCAGACCTCCTGCTCGACCCCGGCCGGGGTGCGGGCGCGCAGGACCCGTCCGCCCAGGACCGTGGATTTCAGCTCCGCGTAGGCCGTCTCGATCTCCCAGCGTTCGTGGTACAGCCGGACGAGTTCGGCGGCCGGGTGCACTGACGGATCGGTCAGGGCGGTCAGCAGCCGGTAGTGCCCGGTGCGGGTCCCCCGAGCGGTGACGATGCTGATCTCGGCGTCGATGACCCGTACGGTCAGCGCGCCGAGCCGGGCCAGGAACGACCCGTCCCGGCAGTGGGCCACCGGCGGCAGTCTGCGGGCGGACTTGCACCGCACCAGCAGGTCGGCGCCGGTGGCGGCCAGACGGTTCATAAGATCGGCGGCGGCGAAGTGCCGGTCACCCAGCAGCAGCATCCCGGCCCGCAGGTCACCCGTGAGCCGGCCCGCGTACTCCAGCTCGCCGGTGGTGGCCGGGCCGAACACGGCCCCGATCACCGCCCTCGTCCCGCAGGCCACGAGTGCGAGCAGCCGCAACTGCGGATAGCCCCCGGAGCCGTTGTTGCACCGTTGCTTGGTGAAGACCACAAGATTTGCCGGGCTGTCCGGCACCGGCAGTAGCGTCCCGTCGACCGCCACGACCAGCAGACCACGCCACCGCGCCGCCGACGCGGTCGTGGCCACCGGGCCGCGGACCAGGTCGAACAATGCCTTCATCGGCGCGGCCCCCAGACGCTGGCGGGCCTGCCGCAACGCGCTGCCGCCGGGCCTGGCGGGTGCCAGGTCCGCCAGACCGGCGCACATCCGGTCGAAGACCTGCCGGTAGCCCAGCCCGGCGAACAACGCTCCAGCGAGCAGCAAATAGACGGTGACCCGGGCCGGCACCAGCCTGACCCGCTGCTGGACCGTCTTCGTCCCGGCCAGTACCTCATCGACCATTTCGAACGGCACGATCCGCGTCAACTCGCCGATATGACCTGGCGCGAACGCCCCGGCGGCTACCTTGACCGTCCGCGTTATGGCAGCCTGTTCCAACAGCGGAGCTCCCGTGGTGAGGATGTCTTGGAGGACAGACCTCTTCTACGGGAGCTCCGCTGCTTTGCCCACCGGCCTTCACACACGGGCCCCACGCTTAACTGAACGGCGTTGGTACTAGCAGACTGGGGTATCGCCGCGTTCTCCACCCGGAGCCTGGCCAAGCTCGCCGAGCACCTGGTCACACGCAAGGTCGTCACCGCGGTAAGTCGGGAGACCCTGCGCCGAATCCCCAGCATCACCGACGACGAGGCGGGCGTGGCGGCACTGCTCGCCCGGGCCCTGGACTGCCTGCTCGTCGCCGCCCCGACAGACGACCCGGGCACCCCGCTTGGCACCGTCATCGCCGGCTGGGACGGCTGGCGGTGCCATCTGTACCGCCTCGCCGTTGATCCCGACCACCGCCGCCGAGGCATCGGCGCCGCCCTGCTGGCCGCCGCCGAGGAGTGCTTCGCCGCGCTCGGCGGCTGGCGCGATGGTGCTGGACGACAACGCCCTCGGCCACCGCATCTGGCAGGCCGCTGGCTACCAGCCCCAGCTGCAGTGGAGCAGCTGGGTCAAGCCGCTGGCGGATGGCGGCCGTTGAAGCCCGGCGGAGTGGAAGTCGGACCTGCCGACCTCCACTCCGCGCCGGTCCGCTCGGTTCAGTCCTTGCAGACCACGTTCACGCGCACTTCCGGATGGTCCCCCGTGGTGTTCACGGCCTGGGACAGCTAGCCGTTGCCCCAGAAACTGGACTCGAAGATCGCCGTTCCGATGGCGAGCGCGCCTCCGCCGGTGACCGTACCGGACGGGCAGGCCAGCAAATCGCCAGCGGTCCCGTGGGAGAAGGGGAGTTTGGCGCCGGCGCCCCAGTAGTGGTGGTGCGGCGAGGTCGAGCAGATCACGAAGGGCCACAACTGCAGGGACCTTCCCGACGTGTTGTTGATGTAGTAGATCCAGCTGTTGTTCAGGTCGTTCCCGTCTGCGAAGGACTCGTAGACGTCGATGTTGCTCCAGAGGTCCACGTAGCCGCCGCCGCCGGTGGCGTACTGGCCGGCCGGGCAGGTCGCCGTGAGGCCGCCCTCGCTCCGCGGCGCAACCGTGGCGGGCCCGTTGGAGAACTGGGTGTGCGGCTCCGTGGAACAGATCACCGTCGCCCACAGGGTCGCGTCGACGTCAGATTGGCCGTCCACCGTGACGACCCAGCCGTTGCCGCGGGGGTAGGAGCTGATCAACGACAGCGGGTTGTGGGCGGGCGAGACCTTCGGACCACCCCCGGTGGCGTACTGGCCGGCCGGGCAGGTCACGTTCGCCTCGTAGAGCGGGTGGTCATCGCTCTTGGGCACGGCCACGGGATCACCGATGATCTGGGTGAGCACCTCCGCCGACGCGGCGGACGGGCTCGCCGGGGGGACGCCGGCCTCCCGAGCGACGGCGGGCGGCGCCGCGAGGGAGAGGACCAGGGTGATCAGGACTACCAGAGCTCGGGTTCTTCGCAACGCTTCCTCCGGGAGGGCGGGAACGGGCAGGGGTCTGCCCTGTATCCCCGCTGCTCCCGGCGGCGATTGTCATGGCCCCGGTCCCTCACTCGGATGATGCGAACGGGTCACTCCGGCGCCCGGATCCGCAGGGCGGGAGCTTAGTGCCGCGTCAGGCAACGTTTGCCCCGTTGTTCATGACGATCACTCGCTACCTGCTGAAAGGTGTGATCTTTAGCCCACCTCCTTCAACTGCTCCAGATTCCGCACCCGCACGAGGGCAACCCGCGCATGCGCGCGGAGATGGACACGATGCGCTCGGAGGTGAGGCGCCTTCTCGCCGAGGACGGGATCACCGGCTACACCGAGGAGCAACGCGACCGGGACATCCAGGCGTGGGCGGCCCTCGATAGGGCCGGAGGCTGGTGGCTAGGGTTCTTCGTGGCCTGCCAGGTGGAGATCGGGCGAGGGAACGGTGGGGACCGACGGACCGATCAGCGTTTCGATCGAAACGCTGAAACTTCAACAAAAATCTCGGCGAGCGAGTTTGCCCGCCGTGCCAACACCACCGCCAAGCGCGTGTTGCGGTACTACCGCGCCTGGGAGGCCGCAGCCGAGGCGGGCGTCGTAGCACTCGGGCCGGACAAGCTCTACCCCGGCCACGAGCCGCTGGAGCTGCCTGACGCAGACGACTGGCCGCTCTACTACCGGTCACGGTCCACCAGTGGAAGTTCGGAAGACCGCCAGCAAGCGATCGCTGACCAAGCCGCCGCAGAAGGCATCAGGCCGACGATGGCCCTGGTCATCGCCGAGAACCCCACCGCGCTACGGGCCGCGATCATGGCCGACCCGAAGACAGCAGCCCGAGCAAAGGAAGCTCTGGCCTCAGTGGCGGCCGACGAACGCAAGGCCACCCAGATCGAGTACGTCCGTCGAGCCGCGGAGGAGGGAAGCGCCAAGACGTCGACAGGCCAGCTGATCGATTTGCCTGACGGGATCAAGAAGCAGGCGGCTGATCACCTGGCGATTGCGACCGATGCGGCGTCACCTCCGGAAGCGGTGGCGGCGGCCTTCGAAGCCGTCCAGGGCCTGGTCAGCACGGCGGTGTCGGACGATCCGGACGTGCTCACCCGAGAACAGCGTGCCAGGTTCCAGCGCGCGCTGAACGCTACGGCCAAGAATCTGGAGATCATCGACCCCGATGACCTGATCGCGGTCGCGGACGACGACCTAAGGAAGCGGCTCTCTGACCTCCAACGGCAGATCGACAGCCTCGCGAAGCTAGTCGTCGGGCCGTGATCGATGTGGGTTGAAGTGCCAAAGTCCCCTGCTCAGGCGGGGGACTTCGGCACTTCAATCCACATCGGGGCGGCTGTCCCGGATCAGCCACAGCGGAGTGCTTATCGCCCTTTGTTCCTGTCGGCGCGTGGGCCGCGTCACGTCGAGAGTGGCGCCGGACGGGGCCCACGCAATTTCCTCACCAGGAGTCAGCGTTTCGACGCTGAGTGAGTGCTGAGCGCCCCGTGAAGACGCCGTTCCTCCTCACCAGCAACGACCTGATCGAACGTGAGAAGCGCCAGTGGAACGCGGCGTACCGCGTCCCGCTGGAGAACACCGAGCAGTACCGAGATGGGTGCCGCGGCGACACCGACGGCCCCTAGACGACGCGGCGGAGCTGGTTCCACCGGTCGATACCGATCCGGTAGCGACGGAGGGCGGACTTGAGGTGCCGCGGCATAGGGCACCTCAAGAGGTCCCCTGGTGCCATCGTGATGCTGTTCGTAACGCCCTCAAGGTTCAGCGTGGCGGGGTTGCCGTTCCAGTGGGCGGCGAAGATCGCGGTGACCTTGTCGGGGTCGTCGGGGTCCGTGTGGGTGAAGAGGTAGTCAAGGATGTTGTCAGTGATGACGATTTTGCTGCCATCGAAGACAGCGCGCATGGCAGCGTCCTCAGGCCCTTCGCCGTCAGCGATGAGGGTGTAAGGGATCAGCCAGCGTTCAAGGGAGCGACCGATGGCTGCGGCGTAGTGGTGGGCGAGAACGTGACCGGCGTTGTCGCAGACGATGATCGCTACGCCGGTGGGTGCTGCGGTGGGCTCAGTGTCGTCTGCGGCGGAGGCGAAGGGCTGCGGCATGGTGGTGAGGAGCCGTCGCAGCCGGCTTTCCGATCGGGGGCCCAGGTCCGCGAAGGTGGGAATTACGGGGGTCAGTGCGGGTGGCTCGGGCTCGGCTGGTGGGGTGCTGGCGTGGGCGACGGCGGCGTTCTGGATCTGTTCGGCGTTCCAGTGGGTGGGGCCTTTGAGGTATTCGGTCAGGATGAGTGCGGTGGCCGGGTCGAGGGGGATGTTCGGGAGTTCGTCGGCGGAGAAGAAGTCGGAGACGAAGACGCCGGGGACAAGCGGGGGCTGGGGCTGGTCCTGCCAGGTGGCGGTGAAGACGATGGCGGGGAGACCTGGGATGCCGGTGATCTGGAAGGCTTCCTGGAGGTCTTCGGTGTGAACTGAGCTGAGGCTAGGCCGGGCGATGAGTCGGTCTGCGGTATGGAAGGGCAGCTCGTCGGGGCGCTGAGTGTCCCAGAACAGTGACCACCGCGGGTCCAGAGCATCGGGTGTGTGCTTGCGGTGGAGCAGGTAGCGTTCGCCGCCGCGCGTGGTGATGACGACAGCGACGGTGTTGCGGCGGTTGTTCGCCGTTCGAGCGCTCGTGTTCCCCATGGCGGTAGATTACGGCGGTTTGATGCCGAGTTGTCCTAGCATCGCCGGTTTGGCGTATCTGGCCCGGAGTATCCCCTTTACTCTGCGGGCTGGCGAGTCTCTGAGAACCCCTGCTATTCGTACATTTGTTCGGTAGCGTGTTTGGGGTCAGACCTGGTCAGAGGGTGCCGCCCGGGTGCCCCGCGCTCGGATCGGAGGGGAAGGCATGCGGTCGTCCGGCGCCAGGAGGAGGCTTCCGGCCGTTGCCGTTCCATGCCCGGAGGAGGCATTCGATTCGTGGCTATGGAGGGCCGCGTACCGCATCGGGGTTGCGCCCGGCTTCTTCGCGCGGGCGCTCGGGCTGGACCTGAGCGGGGTGCGCCAGGTGAGGCCGGTGGGATTCGGCGTCTGCCTGTCGCTGGAGGCGGCCGAGCGGCTGGAGGCATGCACAGGGATTCCGGCCGGGCGGTTCACGGGGATGCAGCTCGCGAACGTCGCCGTCGTCGGTGCCCCGGTCGGGAAGCTGACGGTGTCGCGGCTTCGCGAATGGCAGGCCGATCAGTGGGTGAGCGTCTACGGGGGGCGGGTGTGTCCGCTCTGCGTCGCCGACGTTCCGGTGTCGCGGTTGTGGTGGCGGCTGTCTGCTGCTGCGGTCTGTCCGGTGCACCGGTGTCTGCTGGTCGATGAGTGCGCCGGTTGCGGGCGTCGTGTCCAGTCTGGTCGGGCACAGCTCGGGATGCTTCCGGTGCGCGAAGGGGCGCTCGATCCGGGGGTGTGCGGCAACGTGCTGGCGGGATCGGCGATGGGGCGGTGCGAGGCCAGGTTGTCGGATCTTCCGGTGACGGTGGTCGGCGACATCTTGGTGGTCTGGCAGCGTCCGCTACTGGAGGCGTTCGCCGGCAGGCCAGTGCGGGCGCTGGGTGATGAGGTGAGTCCACGTCAGTGGTTCGCCGGGGTGCGGCTCGTCACCGAGTTGGTTCGGGAGGCGGCGACGGCCGCCGAGCTGGAGGACCTGGGGATGCCGTCGTCGGGCCGCGGCCCTGGCGCGTGGCTGTGTAGCGTGGCTGGTGAGGTTCGTGGCCGAGTGGGTTCGCCGCCGGCATCGGCTCTCGAAGCCGCGTTCGTCCTGCGGACGGCGGGGAGCCTGCTGACCGGTCACGATCCTCAGGATGCGGCCGGGCGGCTGAGGAGTTGGGCGGATCGGCTAGTCCGCAGCGGGGCGGCGAAGACGGTCCTCGCGCCGAACCGCAGGGATGTTCCGCGGCTTGTCGCTGCGGCTGTCGGCTGGTGAACCAGCGGGTTGGGAAGGGGATGGATGTGGGGGCTGGGTCACGGTTGAGGGTCCTGCATCCTGCGGCGAGCGGCACGGTGGTGCAGTTCGTCGAGCCGGATGGAACCGAGAAGGTCGCTGCGGCTGGGCGTGTCGGCGGTGTCCGGTTCGAGGACTGCCTGCCGGTCCGGGAGATCCCCAGCTATGCGGGGCAGCGCCATACGCCGGGGCTGTACTGGGCGGCTTCCTGTGACCGTATGGTGGCGTACGAGTCCTGGCTGGAGGCGAAGTGGTTGAAGCTCACCGACTTCGCAGCGGACACGGCGGTGCTGGCCAGTCAGCCGTTCCGGCTTCACGGGGCGGACTCAGACGGCCGGTGGGAGCACGTGCCTGACCTGTTCGTGCGCCGGACCGACGGCTCGGTGAAGATCATCGACGTCAAGGCCGTCAGGTTCTCCGGCGACCTGATGGTGGTCCGCCAGCGCGACCGCACCGCGGTGGTGTGCGAAGACCTCGGCTGGGACTACGAGATGGTCTCCGAACCGGATTCGCTGACGTGGGCGACGGTGGACTGGCTTGCCGGTTACCGCAGGCCCCTGCGGGCCGGCACGGAGCTTGTGGAACCGATGCTGGCCGTAGCCGCCAGGCCGGTCGCGATAGGCGACCTGGCGTCCTTCCAGTCGTTCCCGGAGCTGGCCCGCTCTGTGGTCTACCACCTCATGTGGACTGGCCAGTTGACGTTCGACATCACCAAGCCGCTGCGGGACACCACCCTGGTCAAGGCAGCCGACACCAAGGCGGGGAACTAGTGCCGCAGTCGCACCGGATCGCAGTCGAAGACTGGATCGAGTTCGAGGATGAACGCCACCAGGTCGTCGGCATCAGCGGAACGACCGTCCGCCTTCGGTCCGAGACCGGACGCCTCCAGGCAATCATGCTGACGGAGATCCTGAACGACGCCACCTTCCGCGCCGGCATCGAACCCCCCAAGGTCAACGGCGTGCACGACGAGGACGAGCGTGATGTGGTCGGCGCCCTCTCTGGTTTGGCCCCTGCCGTGCGCGACGCCGCTCTCGAACTGGAGGCGCATCTGCTGGAGGCGATGACCGGCTACCGGTCCGGGAGCGCGCTCGACGCGCTCCCCCACGAGCCCCGCGACGCCTACCGGCCTGAGCTTCCGGTGACCGAACGGGTCCAGGCCAAGGCCGAAGAACTCGGGCGAACACGCCGGTGGATCTTCAAGCTCTGGGAACAGCGTCAGAGCCAGGGGCTCTGGGGCTTGGTCGACAAGCGGCAGGCCAGAGTCCGCAACTCTCTCAAGAACCTTGACCCGCGGGTCATCCAAGCCATCATCGACCAGGCTGCCGCCGAGCAGATGGACTCAACCGCCACCATCGGCGGCCGGTTCCACCGTCGGTGCCAGAACCGCCTGAACGATAGTTATGGCGAAGGCGTCGTCGTGCTGCCCCTGAAACACACCTTCCGCCGGGCGGTCGCCATCCTGCTCGGAAACGACATGACAGCGCCGGCCTACCGGCGCGCGTCCGCCGCCAACCAGCCTGACCGCACTTTCGGTACCGTCCTCGCCACGAGGCCTGGCGAGATCGTGATGCTGGACAGCACGCCGTTGGACGTTCTCAGCTACGACCCTGAGACGAAGACCACGATGCGCGTCGAGGTGACCGTCGCCATCGACGTGGCGACCCGCTCGATCCTCGCCTGGCGCCTCACCCCCGAAGGCACCAAAGCGATCGACATCGGCCTGGTCCTCGCAGACGTGATGACTCCAGAGCCCATGCGCCAAGGGTGGGCGGACGCTCTGAGGTTCCAGATGCTCCGCCTCCCCTTCGACCGCATGGCGAGCGTGGACGACCGTCTCACGCACGCCGCCGCGCGGCCGGTGGTCTATCCCGAGACCCTGATGTTCGACCACGGGAAGCCGTACCAGTCGAAGATCGTCCGGGACGCCTGCCTGCGCTGGAAGATCAACATCCAGGACGCCCGCAAGCTCAAGCCCACCGACAAGCCTCAGGTGGAACGCCTCTTCGGAACCATTCGCACCCAGTTCTCTGAACACGTCGCCGGATACAAGTCGTTCGCGGTTGCCCACCGCGGCCGTACCGCCGAGGCCCAGGCTCGCTGGACCGTCGATGAGATCACCGAGTTCTTCGCGGAGTACGTGGTCACCGTCTACCAGCGCCAGCACCACCGCGGGCTCCACCTCAACGGCTTCCCCGACCTTCGCATCAGCCCCAATGAGGCATACGAAATGGCACTCGGAGCGGCGGGCTATATCGACGTCCCCCGCGATCCGGACCTCTACTTCGAGCTGCTGCCCATCGAGCGCCGCAAGATCCACCCGCACGGCATCGAGCTCAACCACCTCGTCTACAACGCCGACGTCCTCTACCAGTTCCGCGGGGCCAAGTCGGAGGACCACGATGGTCTCTGGCCCGTCCGCTACGATCCGCGCAATCTCCTCCACGCCTACTTCCGGCATCCCTCCGATGGGCGCTGGCACGTTCTGCGGTGGACGAAGGCCCAGTTCGAGCACCAGCCGTTCACCGACATCACCCTTCGCGAGGCCAAGCGGCTCCTCGCCGTCCGGGGCCAGGCCGCCACCGATCAGGAAGCCGTCGCCGCAGCGCTGATCGAGTTGCAAAACCGCATGGACGCGCCGGAGACCTGGGCGAAGGACCGCAAGCGGCGGTTCCGTGACGACACCCGCGGCAGGGCGCAGACCGACGATCTCAAGCGATCCACTCCTCCTGTCAACGATCACCCGCCGCTCACGGTCGTGCCCGGAACGGGCACCTCGGACGTGATGCTGGACGACGGCATCGACTACGCCTCTCTGACGCCGGCACCGACCTACGACCCCCGACCGGAGTGACGAGCGTGGCGTTCAAGCACCCAGGACTGGCGGAGCCCCGGACCAAGGAGGAGTGGCGCGGCTATCTCGCCAACGTGGCACCGAAGCCTCCCGAGATGCCCACGTACGAGTCCTACAAGGCCATGAACGAGGACGACCGGGAAGACTTCAACGACGCCCGGGACGCCTACCACAGCGCTCTCCCGCTGATCTCGACGCCTCAGTTGCAGGAGGTCCACGCGATCCTCCACAAGCGCATCAAGGTCAACAGCCGTCAGGCTGCTGGCGCGCGCCGCGGCATCGTCCTGGACGGGCCGCCCACGGTCGGGAAGTCGACCACCGTCAAGCTGTTCGCCGCGGACTTCGAGCACAGACTGCGACGCCGCCACCCCGACCGCTTCGCGCCCGGGTATATCAAGGACGGCCTCTCCGTGGACTACACGCCGGTCGTCTACCTGAACATCCCGTCCCAGGCGACCCCGAAAGACTTGAGCATGATCCTCGCCGACTACATGGGCATGCTCTACCATCCGCGATGGTCGAAGAACATGATCACGGGGCAAGTCCTTACCGCCATGAGCGAGTCCGGCGTCGAGCTGGTCATCATCGACGATGTGCACTTCCTTGATCTCTCCGCTCGGGAAGGCAAGGTCGTCAACGACCACCTTAAGTATCTGGCCAACCACGTCGCCGCCACCTTCGTCTACACCGGCGCCGACTTGAAGACCAGTGGCCTCTTCCTCGAAGGCACTGCAAGCGGGCGCGCCACACAGACCTCGGGGCGCAACAGCCACCACCAGATCACGAACTTCCCGTTCAAGACCACCGACGACAAGACTGAGTGGGCCCGCACGGTCCTCGGCATGGAGAGCAACCTCCGGCTGTTCAGGCACCAGGTCGGCGCCCTCGCCCGGCTCGCCCCGTACCTGCACGATCGGACCTCCGGGAGCATCGGCGCGCTGTCCCAGCTCATCCGCGAGTCGGCCATCACCGCCGTCATCGGTGGCCAGGAGGAAATCACCCGCTCGATCATGGACGAGACTCCTCTCGGCCATCACTTCGAGGCAGCGTATGCGGCAAAGGGCCAATCCCGGAAGCCCGGCGCCAGCAGCCGAAGGGCCGCGTCGTGACCGACTCACCTCTGAACCACGCGGTTCCCCTCAGGTCTCCTTAGTGAACAGTTCAGTGCTCCAGTGGGGTGAACCTCCGGTGTGCTGAACTATTCACTAAGCTGGTCAGGCGCTTGCTGAGTGAACTCTTTCGTGCCATCCGACAAGATGACGCGGGCCCGGGCGGAACGGATACGGTGACGGGCATGGCCGGTGAACGAGACCTTGCGACCCTGCTGCGCGGGATGCGCCCGCAGCTCAACCCGGGGCGGTACGTCTACTGCACCCTCCCCGCGAAGGTGCCCGCCGGAATGCGGCCGGTGGTGACCGTCGCCGAACCCGAAGGGGTGACGGTGGTGGTCGCCCAGGACGAGGCCGACGCGCTCGGGCTGCGCTACGAGTACGTGGCCGCCTGGATCACCCTGCAGATCCACTCCGCGCTGGAGGCCGTCGGGCTGACCGCCGCCGTCGCCGGGCGCCTCGCCGAGCAGGGCATCAGCTGCAACGTGGTGGCCGGCTTCCACCACGACCACCTGTTCGTCGCCGCCGACGACGCCGACCGCGCCGTCCGGGCACTGGAACAGCTCTCCGCCGACTCCGGCTGACCGCTCCCACCGGCCCGGCCCGCCGGACGGGCCCGCCGGGTGGCCGCCGCCGGGCACGCCTTCGAGACTGGAGGGAGCCGCCCCGCCAGGGCCGGCCCCCACCGGAAGGAGACGGCCGCCATGGCCATCTGCGTCACCTGCGGCAACGACTACTGGCTCGCCTTCGAGATCAGGACGGTCACCGGCGACACCTACACCTTCGACAGCTTCGAGTGCGCGATGGAGAAGCTCGCCCCCCGCTGCGAGCAGTGCAACGTGCGCATCGTCGGCCACGGCGTCGAGGTGGCCGGCATGTTCTTCTGCTGCGCCAACTGCGCCCGCGTCAACGGCGGCCTCGGCGAACAGATCCGCGACGCCGTCGGCTCCCGCCCGGCCTGAGCACGCCCCCGCAGGGCGCTACGCGCGACGGCCCCGCGAGGCGCGACGCGACATGCGAAGGCCCTCCGACCCGTTTCGGGTCGGAGGGCCTTCGGCTGTCCAGGCGACGGAAGAGTCGGCCTGTACGCCGGGTTCTGTCACCCGGGCTGCTCGCGCGGCCCGGGGAGACGGCCATCCATCTAGGGCTGCCGTTGCCGACAGCCTCGTGCGGTCTACCCGCGAGCTCGGGCGAGCAGCCCTCGAACACTCGCGCACGGCGCCCGAAGGCACCGATCTTGACCTTGCTCCAGGTGGGGTTTACCTAGCCGGCCGGGTCACCCCGGTCGCTGGTGGTCTCTTACACCACCGTTTCACCCTTACCCACCCGCCGAAGCGGTGGGCGGTCTGTTTTCTGTGGCACTGTCCCGCGGGTCACCCCGGGTGGGCGTTACCCACCACCCTGCTCTGTGGAGCCCGGACGTTCCTCGGCGGGTCAGGGACCCGTCGCGACCGTCCGGCCGGCTCTTCCGCCGTAGTGGTCATGGTAGCCGCTCGGGCGGAGCCGCCCGAACACCGGGCCGGGCCGCCGGCGGCTCGCCGCCGAGGCGGGCGGCCACCCTCGCGGCGGTCCGGTCGGCCCAGGCGCCGGTGGTGACCAGGCCCAGGACGAGGACGGCGCCGCCGAGGCCGACCAGGATCCACCAGCCGGCGTGGCTGGCCGGGGCGAAGCCGGTGGCCATCGGGCCCACCACGGCGGAGGTGACGACCGTGCCGATCACCGCGACGCCCAGCGACTGGCCGACCTGGCGGCTGGTCGAGGCGACGGCGGCGGCCACGCCCGCCTGGGAGCGCGGCATGCCGGAGACGGCCGCGTTGGTGATCGGCGCGTTGACCAGGCCGAAGCCGAAGCCGAACAGCGCGTACGCGGCCAGCAGCAGCGCGGCCGGGGAGTCCGCGCCGAGCCGGGTGAGCAGCAGGCCGCTCGCCGCCAGGCCCAGCCCGGCCACCACCAGCGGCAGGCGCGGGCCCTGGCTGCCGACGATCCGTCCGGACAGCGGCGCGCAGACCAGCATCATCGCGGCCATCGGCAGCGTCCACAGGCCCGCCTCGACCGGGCTGTAGTGCCGGACGTCCTGGAGGTAGAGGGTGTTGAGGAAGAGGAAGCCGCCCAGCGCCGAGAACGCGCAGACCGCGGTGACGGTGGCCCCGGTGAACGGCGCACTGGCGAAGAAGCGCGGGTCCACCAGCGGCTCGGCGACCCGCCGTTCCCAGAGCGGGAAGGCGATCAGCGCGGCGACCGCGGCCGCGGCCAGGGCTAGGATCACCGGGGAGGTCCAGCCGTTGCCCGGGCCCTCGATGATCGCGGCGGTGCCGCAGCCGAGCAGCACGATCATCAGCAGCTGTCCGAGCGGGTCGAGCCGGCGGGGCCGCGGCGCGCGCGACTCGGGGACGTAACGGAAGGTCAGCAGCATGGCGAGCAGGGCCACCGGAACGTTGATCAGGAAGATCGACGGCCAGCCGGCGCCGTCCACCAGGAAGCCGCCGAGCAGCGGGCCGAGCGCCATCGAGATGCCGACCACACCGCCCCAGACGCCGATCGCCCGGGCCCGTTCCCTCGGGTCGGTGAAGGTGTTGGTGATGATCGACATCGCCACCGGGTTGAGCATCGAGCCGCCCACCGCCTGCACCGCCCGGAAGGCCACCAGCCACTCCAGGCTCGGTGCCAGGCTGCACAGCAGGGAGCCGAGGGCGAAGCAGGCCAGCCCGATCCGGAACACCCGCCGGCGGCCGAAGCGGTCGGCCACCGAGCCGAACAGCATCAGCAGCGAGGCCAGCACCAGGGTGTAGGCGTCGATGATCCACTGGAGGCCGGAGGCCGGGGCCTCCAGGTCCTTCTGGATCACCGGCAGCGCGATGTTCACCACGGTGTTGTCCAGGCCAACGATGAACAGGCTCAGGCAGCAGATCGCGAGGACCAGCAGCCGGCGGCGGCGCCCGGTGTCCGGCACGGCGGGTGACGGGGCAGCGGGTCCGGCGGCGGGTGCGGCGGGGGGCTGGGCTTCGGGCACGGACCGATCCTCGCACCCCGGGCCGGTGGTGGGGGGCTCAGACCGCCGCGAAGCGGACCGTACGGGTGGCCGGATCGGCCCGGACGAGGCGGACGTCGATCACCCGGCCGAGCGGGAGCGGGGCTCCGCCCCCGGTGCCCCCGGTGCCGTCGGCGGCGTCGGCGGAGTCGGCGGAGTCGGCGGAGTCGCAGCGGGCCCGGACGGCGGGCTCGCGCAGCTGGACGACACCCGAGCCGGGGCGCTTGCCGTCCACCTCGATCACCATCGCGGCGAAGTCCTCGCCCTCCCGGCCCACCAGCAGCTCGGCCTCCACCAGGTCCACACAGGCCCGTTCCACCTCGGCCGCCCGCCGGTCCCCGCTCGCCATCAGGGCGGGCAGGGCCGGCAGCGCCTCGCGCGCCCAGTCCGGCACGTCCTCCCCCGCCGCGACCGCCGCGCACACCTCCTGGGCGAAGCGGTCGCCGAGCCGGCGCAGCGGCGCGGTGCAGTGCGCGTACGGGGCGGCCAGCGCGGCGTGCCCGGGTTCGGCGGGGGCGGGCAGGCCGCGGGACTCGTCGAAGGCGTGGTAGCCGGCGCCGCGCAGCAGCCCGGTGCAGGCGTTGAGGAAGGCCGCGTTCAGCGGCGCCTCCGGGTCCAGCGAGCGGATCAGCTCCGGGTACGGGAGGGCCTGCGGCCAGTCGACGTCCAGGGCGGCCGCGATCCGGCGCAGCCGCTCGTACGCGGCGGCGGGCGCGGCGGGCAGGGTGCGCAGCAGGCCGACGCCCGCGTCCAGCATCAGTTCGGCCGCGGCCATACCGGTGAGCAGCGAGATCTGGGCGTTCCAGCCGTCGGCGGGGCTGGGCGCGCGGTAGCCGAGGACGTAGCCGTGCAGGGTCTCCTCGACCTCCTGCTCGGGCACCGGCAGGCTGATCCCGCCCCGGGCGCGCTCCTGCTCCTCGCGCAGCCGGCCGACGGTGACGAGCAGGGCGAGCTGTTCGTCGGCGCCGCCGAGGTCCACGGCGCGCTGGACGGCGGCGTAGTCCAGTCGGCGGTGCGACCGGACCAGGGCGCGGCGCAGGTCAGCCAGCACGACGGCGCCGTCGGTGTCCAGGTCCAGCTGCCAGAGCAGGGCGGGGCGGGGTTCGCCGGGCAGCAGGCTGGCAGCGTCCTCGGAGATCCGGGCGGGGTGCAGCGGGACGCGGTGGTCCGGGAAGTAGAGGGTCTCGACCCGGCGGCGGGCCTCGGTGTCGACGGCTCCGCCGGGGCGGACGAAGGCGGCGACGTCGGCGATCGCGTAGTGCACCCGGTAGCCGCCGCCGGGGCGGTGGGTGAGGTGCATGGCCTGGTCGAGGTCGCGGGAGCCGGGCGGGTCGACGGTGAACAGCGGCAGGTCGGTGGCGTCGTACTCCGGCAACCGGGGGCGCCCGGCCGCCTCCTCCGCCTCCGCGAGCACGGCCTCGGGCCACTCGGTGTGGATCTCCAGGCGGGTGCGGAGCTCGGTGAGCTCGGTGTTGATCCGGGCGGAGTCGACGGCCTTGACGCGCAGTTTTCGGCGAGGCATGCAGGCCAGCGTAGGACGGCCCGGGTGGTTCCGGGCGCAGGCCCCCGGCGCGTCCGCCAGCGGCCTGTGCCCGTCGGGGCTCAGCGCCCCAGGAGGGACCTGAGGTCCTTGGCGGCCAGGGCGATCGCGTCGTCGTAGCCGCCGGTGGCGAGCCGCAGCACGAAGGCCACCGCGTCGTCCGGGTGCGGGTCGGTGTAGGGCTCGGCGTTGTAGTCCAGGAACAGCAGCATCGCCTCGAAGGCGGTGCGCTTGTTCCGGTCGACCAGCGGGTGGTTGCGGGCCAGGCTCTGGCCGAGGGCGGCCGCCTTGGTCCACAGGTCGGGGTAGGCGTCGTTGCCGAACAGGGTGGCCTGCGGGCGGGCGATCGCCGAGAGCAGGCCGCCGAGATCACGGACGTTCTGCGGGCCCCCGGCGAGGTAGGTGACGTCGTCGAGGTCGAGGTACTCCGTGGTCACAGATCCTTCAACCTCTCCAGCGTCTCGGCGTTCCCGGCGCGGATCCGGGCCACCATCGCGGCCCGGCGCGCGGCCTTGTCCTGCGCGGCCAGGTCCTGCGGGGCCGGGTCCTGCGGGGCCGGGTCCGCGAGCGCCTCCGGGACCTCGGACTGGCGGACCTCGAAGGCGAGTTCGGCGGTGTCCGGCCCGGCGGCCGACTCCGTCACGCGCACCCGACCGGCCAGCACGGCCTCGGCCGCCGCCCGCACCGCGAACTCCAGCGCCTGCCTGGTCTCCGCGGGCAGGCCGGCGGGCAGGCGCAGGGGCAGGGACTCCTCCTCGGCGTCGCCGTCGCCGGGCACCAGGTCCAGGGGTCGCATGGTCATCTCGTTCACTCTCCTTCGCTGGTCACCGTAGTGGGGAACGCCGGGTCGGCCCACCGAATTGCCGACCGGACCGGGCCCGGTGGGGTGCGGGCGGGCCGGGGTGCGGGCGGCTGGGCTCGCCGGGGCGGGGTCGGCGGGTGAGCCTGCGCTGCTGCTGTGCGGGGCGTTGAGGGGTGGGGCGGTCGCAGTAGGGTGGCGGGGTTCGTCCGCCACAGATTGTTGAGGAGTCCGCTGTGCTGGTGCTGTTGCCGCCCTCGGAGGGCAAGGCCGCGTCCGGGGACGGCGCGCCGCTCGCGCTGGACGGGCTGTCGCTGCCGGGGCTGACGGCGGCGCGCGGCGCGGTGCTGGACGCGCTGGTGGGCCTGTGCCGGGGCGACGAGGACGTCGCCGCCGAGGTGCTCGGCCTCAGCCCCGGGCTGCGCGGCGAGATCGCCAAGAACGCCGGACTGCCCACCGCCGGGGCCCGCCCGGCGGCCGAGGTGTACACCGGGGTGCTGTTCGACAACCTGGGGCTGGCCACCCTGGACGCCGCCGCGTACGACCGTGCCGAGCGGGCGCTGCTGGTGTTCTCCGGCCTCTGGGGTGCGGTGCGGATCTCCGACCGGATCCCGTCCTACCGCTGCTCGATGGGCGTGAAACTCCCGGAGCTGGGGGCGCTCGGCGCGTACTGGCGGAGCGTGACGGCCGGGGTGCTCCCGGAGGTGGCGGACGGGCTGGTGCTGGACCTGCGCAGCTCCGCGTACGCGGCGGCCTGGAAGCCGGCCGGCGAGGTGGCCTCCCGTACGGCGACCGTCCGGGTGCTCCAGGAGCGCGACGGCAAGCGCAGCGTGGTCAGCCACTTCAACAAGGCGACCAAGGGGCGGCTGGTGCGGGACCTGCTGGTCGCCGGGGCCGAGCCGAAGACGCCGGCCGAGCTGATGGACGCGCTGCTGGCGCTGGGCCACCGGGTCGAGCTGGCGGCCGAGGGCACGGCGCGCAAGCCGTGGCAGCTGGACGTGGTGGTCACCGAGGTGCACTGACCGGGGTGCACTGACCCGGGGTGCGCCGGCCTCCCCCCAGCGGGGTGGTGGCCGCTGCACCCCGGTGGGGTCAGCGCAGGTGGGAGCTGTCGTTGAGCAGCCGCAGCGAGGCGTTGCCGTCCGCGTAGTACTGGACGGCGCAGATCGAGGCGGCGGACAGCTCCATCCGGTACATCGAGTCCGGCGGGGCGCCGAGCGCCAGCCGGACCAGGGTCTTGATCGGGCTGACGTGCGAGACCACCAGCACCGTCTTCCCGGCGTACCGGGCGAGGATCTTGTCCCGGGCGACGCCGGCCCGGTGGGTGAGGGTGGCGAAGCTCTCGGTGCTGCCGGTCGGCTTGGCCTTGGCGGAGCCCAGCCAGGCCGACAGGTCGTCCGGGTACCGCTCCTGCACCTCGGCGAAGGTCAGGCCCTCCCAGTCGCCGAAGTCGACCTCGCGCAGGCCCTCCTCGTAGCGGACCTCCAGGCCGAGCCGGGCGGCGACGATCTCGGCGGTCTGCCGGGTGCGGCGCATCGGGGAGGCGACGACCGCCTGGATACTGCCGCGCGCGGCCAGGGCCTCGGCGGCCCGCTCGGCCTGCCAGCGGCCCTTGTCGGACAGCTCCGGGTCGGTGCCGCCGCTGCCGGAGAAGCGCTTCTCCGGGGTGAGCGGGGTCTCGCCGTGGCGCAGCAGGACGAAGGTGGTCGGGGTGCCGAGGTCGGCCGGGGCGGCCCAGCCGGCCTTGGGCGCGGGGGGCTTCGGCAACGGCTCCTCGGCCGGGGCTCCGGCCATGGCTCCGGCCGTGGCCCCGTTCGTGGCCCCGTTCGTGGCCTTGGGCTTCGGCTCCCACTGGCGCCCGTCGCGGCCGGCGTCCATCGCCTCGTTGGCGAGCTTGTCGGCGTCCTTGTTCCGCTCGCGCGGGATCCAGGTGTAGCTGACCCGGCCGCGCGGGAAGACCGTGCGCGCCTCGGCGGCGAGCGGCTGCATGTCGGGGTGCTTGATCTTCCAGCGCCCGGACATCTGCTCGACGACCAGCTTGGAGTCCATCCGGACGTCCACCGAGGCGTCCGGGTCGAGCTCGCGGGCCGCCCGGAGCCCGGCGATCAGGCCCTTGTACTCGGCCACGTTGTTGGTGGCGTGGCCGATGAACTCGGCGGCCTCGGCGACGAGCTGCCCGGTGTCGGCGTCCCGGACCACCGCGCCGTAGCCGGCCGGCCCCGGGTTGCCCCGGGACCCGCCGTCCGCTTCGACGATGAAGCGCGCCGCCATCGGATCAGACGCCCGAGTCGGCGGTGCGGACCAGGATCCGCGAGCAGTTCTCGCAGCGGACCACCTTGTCGGCCGGCTCGGCCTTGATGGCGTTCAGCTCGGTGATCGAGAACTCGGTGCGGCAGCCCTCGCAGCGGCGCTGGTAGAGCCGGGCCGCGCCGACGCCGCCCTGGGTCTCGCGCAGCTTGGTGTACACCTTCAGCAGGTCGGCCGGGATGACGGCGGCGACGGTCTCGCGGTCGCGCTTGACCTTGTCGGCCTCGGCGTCGATCTCGGCGAAGGCGGCGTCGCGGCGGCCCTCGGCCTCGGTGAGCACGACGGTGGAGTGCTCCAGGCGGGCGGTCAGCTCCTCGACCCGGGCCACGGCGCTCTCCTGGCGCTCCATGATCTCCAGCACGACCTCCTCGAGGTCGGCCTGGCGCTTGGCCAGCGAGCCGATCTCGTGCTGGAGGTTCTCCAGGTCCTTCGGCGAGGTGATCGCGCCGGAGTCCAGGCGCTGCTGGTTGCGGGCGGCCCGGGCGCGGACCTGCTCGACGTCCTGCTCGGCCTTGGTCAGCTCGCGGGCGGTGTCGCCCTTCTGGGCCTCGGCGGCGATGACGAGGTCCTTGAGCGCGGTGTGGTCGGCGGTGGCCTTGTCGATCTCGGCGTGCTCGGGCAGGCTCCGGCGACGGTGGGCCAGCTGGTCGAGCTTCGAGTCGAAGGCCTGGAGGTCGAGCAGGCGGATCTGGTCGGCGGGCGCGGCGTTCAAGGGGAAAGCTCCTGTGGATCGGGTCAGGCGGTGAAGGACATGGGGGCGTGCGCGGTCCACGGGTCGGTGACCCGGTGGGAGACCTTGGTCTCCACGGCCCAGCCGTGCTGGTCCGCGACGGCCCGCAGGGCGCGCTCGGCCAGGCCGAGCCAGGGCCACTCGGTGGCCCAGTGGGCGGCGTCGACCAGCGCGACCGGGGCGGCCTCGGTGGCCTCGGAGGCCGGGTGGTGGCGCAGGTCGGCGGTCACGTAGGCGTCCACGCCGGCCGCCCGTACGTCGGAGAAGAAGCTGTCGCCCGAACCGCCGCACACCGCCACCCGGCCGATCAGCCGGTCCGGGTCGCCGGAGACGCGCACGCCGGCGGCGGTCGCGGGCAGACCGGCGGCGACCTGTGCGGCGAAGGCCGACAGCGTCAGCGGGGGCTCCAGCAGACCGATCCGGCCGGTGCCGCGACGGCCCAGCGGGTCGGTCGGGTCCGGCACCAGCGGGCCGGTGACCCGCAGGCCGACGGCCTCGGCCAGCGCGTCCGAGACGCCGGGGTCGGCGTGGTCGGCGTTGGTGTGGGCGACGTGCAGGGCGATGCCGTTGGTGATCAGGGTGTGCACCACCCGGCCCTTGAAGGTGGTCGCGGCGACGCTGGTGGTGCCGCGCAGGTAGAGGGGGTGGTGGGTGACCACCAGGTCGGCGCCCCACTCCACGGCCTCGTCGACGACCGCCTGGACGGGGTCGACGGCGAACAGCACGCGGCTGACCTCGGCCTGAGGATCACCGCAGACCAGGCCGACGGCGTCCCAGGACTCCGCCCACTGCGGGGGGTAGACCTCTTCGAGCGCGGTGATGACGTCGGACAGTTTCGGCACCTGTCGAGACTACCGTGCGCGCGGGGCCGGTCGGGCCTCGGCCAGTCGGGGGACGGCGGCGGCGCTACGGCGGGACGGGGGTCCGGCTGTGGCGGGGCAGCGGTCCGGCTGCGGCGGGGCAGCGGTCCGGCTGCGGCGGGCAGCGGCGGGCGCGCTTCGGACGTGGGTGCCGCCGGCGTACGGATGCGCGTCAACGCGGCGCGCACGGGCGTCGACCTGCTGCGGAGGCACCTGGAGCGCCGCGCGCGGGCCGCGCACGCCCGTACGCCCGGCGCCCGTTACTCACAGCAGGGTTCTCGTACGAATTCGAAACCGCCCTCTGATCACCCTTACGAGTGAAGTGACCGGCTCTGCGTTGAGGCTTCGGATTTCTCGAAACTAACTTCATTCCTGCGAACGGGAGTTGCCCCGACTGCCCCGACCGAACGGTCACCGAGCGACTGCGCGGTCACCGAGCGGTCACCAGCGGTCGAGGGCCCGGTTGAGGACTCCCGTCCCGGAGCGGGACTCCCGCTCCTCACCGAGGAAACCGATCAGGCCGGGCCGTCGCGCCGCGGGTGCCACACACGGGCACCCGCGGGCCGGGGCGGCCGAGACGAAGGGGTGTGGCGACGGATGAGGGCGGACACCTCCCTTCGTACGGCCGGGGGTCGGGGACCGGCGGGCCACGGACCGGCTGCCACCGGTACGTGGCCGGAGACGACGCGGGCGGCCCTGGCCGGCGCCGGGGGCCGGGGAGGCGACGGCGACTGGGACGTCACCGTCGGGGGCTTCTGGTGCACGGCCCGGCCGTCCGCGTCCGCGCCGTTACCGGCGCAGGGGTGGAAGCTGCACGTCAGCGCCGCCTCGGTGGTCGGCGGGGAGGTGCTCGCGGCCGTGGTCCGGGTGCTCGCCGCGGACCCGTGCAGTTTCAAGTTCGCCGCCGCCGAGGAACGGCTGCGTGAGCTCAACTCCCGTAACAGCGATCGTGGTTCGGCGGGGAAGTTCATCACCGTCTACCCGGTGGACGACGCCCAGTTCCAGCGGCTGGCGGCCGAACTGGACCGGGTGACGGCCGGGCTGCCCGGCCCGGTGGTGCTCTCCGACCGGCCGTACCGGCCCGGCAGCCGGGTGCACTACCGCTACGGCGCGTTCGCGGCCCGGGCCGAGCTCGGCAACGACGGGGAGTACCGCTCGGTGCTGCGCGGGCCCGGCGGGGAGCGGGCCGAGGACGTGCGCGGGGGGTCGTACCGGGCGCCGGGGTGGGTCCGGGACCCGTTCCGCGGCGCCGGCGACCCCCGTCAGCACGGAGGCGGGCGCGGCAGCGGAGGCGGGCGCGGCGGGGGCGGGCGCGGCGGCGGGGTGCTGCTGGCCGGGCGCTACGCGGTGACCGCCGCCGTACGGCACGGCGCCAAGGGCGGGGTGTTCCTCGGGCGCGAGGCCGCGAGCGGCGCGGAGGTCGTGGTCAAGCAGGCCCGGGCGCACATCGAGGTCGACCGCGCCGGGACCGACGCCCGCGACGCGCTGCGGCACGAGGCCGCGCTGCTCGCCCGGCTGGACGGGCAGGGGCTGGTACCGCGCGCCGTCGAACTGATCGAGCAGGACGACTCCGTCTTCCTGGTGCAGGAACGAATCGCCGGGCAGCCGCTCGGTGCCTGGGTCGCCGCCCGGCTGCGGCGCGACGGCAGTCCGGACGTCGACTGGGCCGAGGCCGGACCGATGGCGCACGGACTGCTCGACCTGGTCGGGCGGGTGCACGACCAGGGACTGGTGCTGCGCGACCTCTCCCCCGGCAACGTGATGGTCCGGCCGGACGGCAGCCTGCGGCTGATCGACCTCGAACTCGCCGCCGAGACCGGCCACCGGGCCGGTACGGCCGGCACCCCCGGCTACCGCGCCCCCGAACAGGGGCGGCTCGCCCTCGCCGGCACCGGCACCGCCGACCCGGCCGCCGACCGCTACGCCCTCGGCGGGCTGTTCTTCCTGCTCGCCACCGGGCACGACCCGCTGCTGCCCGAGGACCTCCCGCGGGCCCGCCCGGTCGCCGAGCGGCTCGGCCGCTGGCTCGACCTGGCGGCCCGCTCGGGCGCGACCGCGCGGCGGCTGGCGCCGGTGGTGCTGGGGCTGCGGGCCGAGCAGCCGGAGCTGCGGTGGAGCCTGGCGCGGGCCCGGGAGGCTCTGGGCGGACGGGGTGGGTCTCGCAGCGGCACCGGGGTGCCCGGCGTGGACTCCGGCGCCGTTGCGCGGCCGGCCGCGCCTGCCGTGTCCGCGCGGCCGACCGTGTCCGCCGTGGTCGCGCCACTGTGGGACGCCGCCCCGTGGCCGGGCGCGGACGCCGCTGCCCCGCCCCTCGACCGGGTGCTGCACGACGGCCTGCGACACCTCGCCGCCGGCGCGACACCGGAACGGTCCGACCGGCTGTGGCCGGTGGTCCCCGCCGGAGAACGGACGGACCCGTGCAACGTGCAGCACGGCGCCGCGGGCGTGCTCGCCGTACTGGCGCGGGCGGTCGCGGCGCCCGGCCTGCCGGCCGAGGTCCGGGCGGCCGCCGCGAGTACGGCCCGGACCGCTGCGGACTGGATCGAACGACGGGTCGCCGCCGAGCCGGTGGTGCTGCCCGGGCTGCACTTCGGGCGGTCGGGGACGGCCTGGGCGCTGCTCGACGCCGCCCGGGTGCTGGGCGACCAGCAGGCGGCCGAGCGGGCCGCCGCACTCGCCCGGCGGGTCGCCGTCGAATGGCCCAACCCGGACGTCTGCCACGGCGCGGCGGGCGCCGGTTTCACCCAACTTCGCTTCGCCGCCGAGGACTTTCGTGAGGACCACAACTTCACCGCGCGCGCCGAGCGCTGCGCCCGCGCCCTGCTCGCCGCCGCGCGACGGGAACCGTACGGAACGGTCTGGCCGGTGCCGGCCGACTTCGACTCGGCGCTCGCCGGGATCACCCACCTCGGCTTCGCGCACGGCGTGGCGGGCGTCGGCGCCTTCCTGCTCGCCGCCGCCGGGGCGACCGGCGACCGCGCCCTGCGGGACGCCTGTACGGCAGCCGCCCTCGACGCCGGGCGGACGCTCGGCGCGACCGTACGGTGGAGCGGGGACGACGGCGGAGACCGCACCGGCCAGGCCCTCGCCTGGTGGCCGCAGAACGCCGCCGACCCCGAGCACATCCGGCTCTCGCACTGGTGCAGCGGCTCCTCCGGCGCGGGCAGCTTCCTGCTGCGGCTGTGGCGGGCCACCGGTGACACCGAGGCGCTGCGCCTCGCCCGGGCCGCCGGCCGGGCCGTCCTGGCCGGCCGCTGGCACGGCGGGGTGAGCGCCTGCCACGGCCTGGCCGGCGACGGCGAGTACCTGCTGGACCTCGCCGAGGCCACGGACGATCCCGAATTCCGCTCCGGGGCAAGCCGGTTGGCACAACTGATCGCGGCCCGGACCGCACTGCGCGACGGCCTGCTGGTACTGCCCGACGAGACCGGTACCGGCTGCGCCGCCGCCTACGGCACCGGCACGGCGGGGCCGTTGGCCTTCCTGCTCCGACTCCGGCACGGCGGCCCCCGGCTCTGGCTGGACCCACTCTCGCCCAGCTGCCCGGTCTCCCCCGCCCACCCGGCGACCCCCGCCCACCCGGCGACCCCCACCCGCGACCAACTCCCGTGCGACAGCAACGGGGTGAGCGAGGCGTGAACACGGCCACCCGCACCACCACCCGGGCCCTGCGCCGACTGAGCTTCTCCTTCGCCGCCGACGGCAGCCACGCGGCCTGCCTGGCCGCGGCCGCCGACAGCGGCTGGTACGTGGAGAGTTGGCGACTCCCGCCGGACGGCTCCCCCGCCGTACCCGCCGCGCTGCCACTGTCCGGCAACCGGTCGGAGCAGCTGCGCTCGCAGCTCGTCGCGCTGCCCGACGGCTCGGTGCTGGTCTGCCGGCACGACGGCGAGCGGCACGACCTGGTCCGCCTCTCGTACGGCGAGAACGGCACCGTGGAACAGCAGGTGGCCACGCTCCGGATGCCCGGGCTGCGCCTGCTGCCGCTCCCGGTGGCCCCCGGCGCCGACCCGCGCACCCCGGTGGCGATCGCCCTGGGCGCCGACACCCGCCCGGCGACCACCGTCTGGCTGATCCGGGCGGACGGCAGCGAGCCCGTGCGGGTCGCCGAGATCCCCGGCCTGCACGGCGGCGGCGCCTGGCTGGACCACACCGGCACGCTGCTCGCCCTGGACCGGGTGGCCGGCGGGCTGGTCCGCAGTGTGGTGCTGGACCTGCGCAGCGGCACCACCACCCCGCTGCTGGAGATCGGCGAGCACAGCAACGACCGGCTGGTGCTGTTCGACCCCGACACCCGCTTCGCGATGGTGCGCAGCGACGCACCCGGCACCGACCGGCTCGGCTGGGGCGTGCTGGGCGGCGGGGCACCGCTGTGGTTCCCGGAATGCCTGCACGTCACGGGCATGTTCCTGCGCCCGGTGGCGCTGCGGCAGGCGGCGGACGGTCCGCGGGTCGCGGTGCAGATCGACCACGGCGCCGGCTCGGCACTCGCCCTGTGGCGGCCCGCCGTCGGGCGGCTGGACCCGCTGCCGGTGCCGCCCGGGCGACTCGGCGCGGTCGGGCACTGGGACGGCGCCGGGCTGCGCATCCCGTACTCCTCGCCCGACCGCCCGGCGGCGCTGGCCACCCTGGACGTGGACGCCCTGCTGGCGCACGGCCCGGCCCCCGCCGAGACCGCCCCGATGCCGCTGCCGCTGCAACTCGCGCCCCTGGGCTCGGGCCTGCCCGGCCCGTGGCGGGACACCGTCCTGCCCTGGCAGCCCGGTGCGCCGCGCGTCACCCGCACCCCGCCGGCCGGCTGGCGCCTGGACGGCAGCACCCAGCCCGGCGACGGCAGCCGCTGGCAGCCCGCACAGAGCCTCGAACTCGCCGGTCCGGCAGGCCCGTTGGAGGCCGTGGTGTACGGCGGCGACGCCTGGCTGAGCAGCCCGCACCTGGTGCTGGCGCTGCACGGCGGCCCCGCGGACGCCTGGCGGCTGGAGTTCGACCCGGCCCTGCAACGGATGGCCGCCGAAGGCCTGGCGGTGGTCGCGCCCAACCAGCGCGGCTCCACCGGCTACGGGGTGCCGCACGCGCTGGCCATCCGGGGCGCCTGGGGCGGGCCCGACCTGGACGACGTGCTCTACCTGCTGGAGGGCATCGCCCGCCAACGGGCGGCGCTCGGCCTGGAACCGCCCGCCCTGTTCGGGGTCAGCTACGGCGCCTTCCTGGCGCTGCTGGCGGCCGCGCACGCGCCGACCGAGCAGGTCGCCCGCTGCGCGGTGGTCGCGCCGTTCCTGTCCGGCGCCCGACTGCTGGCCGAAGCGGCGCCCCCCGTCAGGGCGTTGACCACCCGGCTGGGCGGCGGCGACCCGATCCTGGACGCCCGCGGACCGCGCGACGTGCTCCAGCTCGCGCACCGGCTGAGCGCACCGCTGCTGGTCGTGCACGGCAACCGGGACGAGGTGGTCCCGGTCAGCCAATCCCGTTCGCTGCGGCACGAGTTGCTGCGGATCGGCCGGGTCGAGGGCGCGGACTTCCGGTACGTGGAGGCGGCCGGCTCCGGCCACGAGGTGCTCGCCGAGGAGGGCGCCGCCGTGCTGCACGAACTGCTGGCCGCGTTCCTGCGGACCGGCCGACCGGGCTGATCCCGAGCGGCCACCCACAGACTCCCGGGCCCGTCGAGGCCCGGGGCACCACCCCGGCACGGCGGATGGAGGCCGCGCCGGGGGTCGACACCCGACGCCCGCAGGCAGATCGCGGCGGGCGACACCCTCAAGGGGAGGACCCGATCATGGAGAACATGGTGGACTTCGAGACCGACCTCGCGGCGCTGCAGGACCTGCCGGAGACCGAGTCCGTCGAGCTGACCGGCCACGGCAGCGGCTGCCAGTACACCTGTCTCATCCTGACCTGCCTGATCTTCACCAACAGCTGACCAGGAGCAGTGGCCCACGGGTGCCGCCCTCGCCTGTCCGGACAGGCGAGGGCGGCACCCGCCTTCGCACACCCACACCCAACTCACCGACAGGAGGCCGGACTTGCCACGACGACCCACCGGATGGACGCTCGCACTCGGCATCGCCCTGCCGGTCGAGGCCGCCACCACCCTCGCCCTGCCCGCCGTCCTCGCCGGAGCCGTCGACGCCGTCCTCAGCCATCGAACCGGGGCCGCCCTCGCCCTGCCCGCCCTCCTGCTGCTGACGGCCGCCGTCGCCAACGCCACCGCCGCGGCCGCCGGACCGGCCTGCTCGGCCGAGGCCACCGCCGCCCTGCGCGGGCGCCTGCTCCGCCACCTCCTCGCCCTCGGGCCCGGCGGCCGCCTCCACGGCGGGCCGCCACCCGGCGACCTCGCAGCCCGGCTGCTCGGCTCGGCGGCCGACGCGGGCGGCCGGCTCCCCGCCGTACTCGGCGCGGCCACCGCGCTGCTCACCTCGATCGGCGCGATCCTCGGACTCGCCGCGCTGTCGCCCTGGCTGGCGCTCGCCTTCTTCGCGGGCGTGCTGCCCGGCGTGGTGCTGATCCGGCTCTTCCTGCGCCAGGCCGGGCCGGTGTTCGCCCGCTACCAGGAGGTGCAGGCCGAGCTCGCGGCCCGGCTCAGCGGCGCCCTCACCGGGCTGCGCAGCATCCACGCGGCGCGCGCCGAACACCGCGAAGCCGCACGGGTGTTGGCACCGCTCCCGGATCTCTCCGCGGCCGGGCACGCGCTCTGGGCCGCCCAGCGGCGCACCGCCTGGCAGGCCACCCTGCTGATCGCCCTGGTCGAGATCGCGGTGCTCGCCACCGCCGGGGCGCTGCTCGCCGACGGCACCCTCGCCCCCGGCGCGCTCGCCGCAGCGGCGGGCTGGGCGGCGCTCGGCGCGGGACTCTTCGAACAGGTCGAGGCGCTGGTCGGGGTCGCCCAGGCGCGCGCCGGGCAGGCCCGGGTCGACGAACTGCTGGCGCTCGCACCGGCCCCGGCCGGTACGGCGGCCCTCCCGGCGGGCGGGCCCGGCGAGGTCACCCTGCGGGGCGTGGTGGTGCGCGACGGCGAACGGCTCCTGCTCGGCCCGCTCGACCTCACCGTCCCCGGCGGCCGTACGGTCGCCCTGGTCGGGCGCTCCGGCTCCGGGAAGTCGCTGCTCGCCGCACTGCCGGGGCGACTGCGCGACCCGGACGAGGGCGCCGTACTGATCGACGGCGTCCCGGTGGACGCCCTGTCCCCCGCCGGCCTGCGGGACGCCGTCGGCTACGCCTTCGCCCGGCCCGACCTGGTCGGCCGCACCGTCCGCGACGCACTCGCCGGAGCGGGCCCGGCCGAGGCGGCGGCCGCGTGCGCGGACGGCTTCCTGGCCCGGCTCCCCCTCGGCTGGGACACCCCGCTCGACGAACTCCAGCTCTCCGGCGGCGAACTCCAACGCCTCGGCCTCGCCCGGCTGCTGGCCCGCCCCACCCGCGTCGTCGTCCTCGACGACGCCACCTCCGGCCTGGACCTCGCCACCGAGTACCAGGTCACCGAGGCCCTCGACCGCGCCACCCACGGGCGCACCCGGCTGGTCGTCGCCCACCGCGCGACCGTCGCCGCCCGCGCCGACCTCGTCGCCTGGCTCGACGCCGGCCGCCTCCGCGCCCTCGCCCCCCACACCCGCCTCCTCACCCACCCCGACTACCGCGCCACCCTCTCGGCCACCACCCTCCAGGCAGCCACGGCATGACGCACCGGAAGTCGGCCCCATCGACTTCCGGTGCGGGGGGATCGGCCGTGTCGACCCCCCGGCGCCCCCGCACCAGAAGTCGGCCCCATCGACTTCTCGCGCACACCGCTCAGCCCGAATTCCCGACCGACTTCCCGCCCCTCCGAGCGCCGACTGGATCGACCTCCATGGCACTGCCCACCGCGAACCGCACAAGCACCAACGCCACCCCCGACACTGGAAGTCGGCCGGGCCGACTTCCAGTGCAACCGCCAACCCGACCGGGCCACCGGCGGGCGCCGGGGGCATCGGCCCGACGGCCCGCCCGCCCCGCAGCGGAGGCGGACACACCCCGGCGGCAGCGCCGGTGGCGGCCGGCCCGACCCGCGCGGGCGACGCGAGCAGCACAGATACGGGAGCCCGGGGGTCGGCGCCGGGTGTCGCGGGCGGGAGCATCGGGGCGAGGCCTGTGCGCCCGGCCGGCGTTGGCCACACGGCACGGATCGCGGGTGACAACGCCCAAGGACTTCTCGCGGCCGGGGGCCTCGGCAAGGCCGCTCGCGTCCCCCGCAACGAGCGTTGCAGTGCCTTCGGGCGCGCAGCCCGAGGCGGACACGGTCGCGGCCGGGGATCGACGGCAATCGGAGGCGCGGGCGCGAGTATCGGCGCGAGGACTGCGCGCCCGGCCAGCGTTGGCCACACGACGCGGATCGCGGGTGACAACGCCCAAGAAGCTCTCGCGGCCGGGGGCCTCGGCAAGGCCGCTCACGTACCCCGGGACGAGCCTTGCAGCGCCTGAGGGCGCGCAGCCCGAGGCGGACACGGTCGCGGCCGGGGATCGACGGCAGTCGGAGGCGCGGGCGGGAGTATCAGGGTGGGGCCTGATTGCCCGGCCGGTGTTGGCCACGCGACGCGGAGTGCGGGCGCCAACTCCCGAGAAGGTACGGCCGAGGGCGTCGGCGACGCCGCTCGCGTACCCGGGGACGAACGCGTCGGCGGCCGGGGGTCCGCAGCCAGGCGCGTGGGCAAGGCGGTTCACGCGACCCGGAGTAGGGGCGCTCGTGCGTGAGCCGAGGGTGCTGGCGCACGGGGGTGGGCGGCGGGCGGCGCGGCCTGCAGTGCCGGAACGGATGCTCCTGGCCTGGCTGGTGTTGGCCACACGGCACGGATTGCGGGTGCCAACGCACGACGGCCGGCAGCCGAGGGCGTCGGCGACGCCGCTCGCGTACCCCGGGACGAACGCGTCGGCAGCTGGGGGTGCGAGGGCAAGGCGGCCCGCGCGACCCGAGGTAAGGGGCGGTCGTGGCTGAGGGCCTGCGGCCTGGGTCCGGGGCGCCGGTGCGCGGGGGTCGGCGGCGGGCGGCGCGGCCTGGGGTGCCGTCGGCCCGGCCGGTGCGGGCCGCGCGAGTTGGGCTGGCGCGGCTGGCCACCCGGCACGGAGCACGGGTGCCGACGCCCGAGGCGTTGCGGCCCGGGGCCTCGACGCCGCCGCTCGCACGCCCGGGGACGAGCGCGGTGGTGGCCAGGCGTCGGCGGCGGGCCTCGCGGGCGGCGCCGGGGGTGGGGGTCCTGCTGGGGGAGCTGCGGGGGGTGCGGCGGGCTCTGGTGGGGTTGTTGCTCTGGTCAGGGGTGGAGGCGGTGCCGCCGTTGCTGTCCGGGTTGTTCGTGTCGGCCGCCGTCGATCAGGGGTTCCTGGCCGGGCAGCCGGGGGTCGGGATGGCCTGGCTGAGCGGGTTCGGGGCCGCGATGGCGGTCCGGGCGTACGCGGCGCGGGCCGGGTTCCCGTACCTCGCCGGGGTGGTGGAGCCGCTGCGGGACGCGCTGGTGGAGCGGGTGGTCCGCGGTGCGCTGGCGCGGCCGCGGGCGGATCCGGCGGCGGTCGCGCGGCTGACCGAACAGGTGGAGTCCGTACGGCAGTTGACCGCGACGCTGCTCCGCACGCTGCGCGGGGTGGGGGTCACGCTGGTCGCCGCCCTGGTCGGGCTGGCGCTGCTGGCGCCGGCCGTGCTGCCGCTGGTGCTGGTGCCGCTGCTGGTGGCCGGGCTGCTGTTCGTACGGCTGCTGCGCCCGTTGGCAGCCGGGCGGCGGGCGGCGGTCCTGGCCGAGGAGCGGCTCGCCGCCGAGGCCGGGCGGGCGCTGCGCGGACTGCGCGACGTACAGGCGACGGGTGCGGCCGACGCGGTCGCCCGGGCACTGACCGGGGTGGCGCAGGAGAGCGCGGCCGCCTCCCGGGCGCTGGGCCGGGCGTCGGCCCTGCGCGCGCTCGTGGTGGCGCTCGGCGGGCGGCTGCCGGTCCTGGCCGTCCTGGCGGCGGCGCCCTGGCTGCTGGCGCACGATGTGCTGACGGCGGGCGGGCTGCTCGGCGTCGCCACCTATCTCCTCCAGCAACTGGACCCGGCCGTCAGGACGTTGGCGGGCACGGTCGGCGGCTGGCTGCTCAACCTCGGTGTGGTGCTGGACCGCCTGGCGGAATCGACCCCCACACCCGAGCCCACCCCCGTCCCCGCCGACGCCGACGCCTACGCCGACGCCCCCGCCCCCGCCCCCGCCCCCGCCCCCGCCGACGGCGTGCCGCTCGGCGCGGTCCGGCTGCTCGGGGTGCGGTACGCCCACGCGCCGGGCGCTCCGGCCGTGCTGGACGGGCTGGACGCGGAGTTCCGCCCCGGGGAGCACGTGGCGGTGGTGGGGCCGAGCGGGGTGGGGAAGTCGACCCTGGCAGGGCTGCTGGCGGGCCTGGTGGCGCCGACGGCGGGGGCGGTGGTGGTCGGTGGCGGCCCGCGCGGGGTGGCACTGCTGCCGCAGGAGGCGTACGTGTTCCCGGGGTCGGTGCGGGAGAACCTGACCTGGCTCGCCCCGGGCGCGTCCGAGCGGGAGGTCGCGGAGGCCGTCGGGCGGCTGGGGGCGGAGGGGCTGGTGGCGCGCTTGGGCGGGTTGGCCGGCACGTTGCGCGATCCGGGTGAACTCTCCTCCGGTGAGCGCCAGTTGCTGGCCCTGGTGCGGACGTACCTGGCGGACTCGCCGGTGGTGGTGCTGGACGAGGCGACCTGCCAGCTGGAGGCGGCCGCGGAGGAGCGGGTGGAGCGGGCGTTCGCCGCGCGGCCGGGGACGCTGGTGGTGGTCGCGCACCGGATCAGTTCGGCGCTGCGGGCGGACCGGGTGCTGCTGCTGGACGGCGGTCGCGGGCTGCTGGCCCGGCACGGCGACCTCCAGGTGCTGTCGCCGTTCTACCGCGAACTCGTCGGCCACTGGCTGGGTTCGTCGAGGACGGCCCCGGGCGTTACGGGCGGGGCGGGCGGGGCGGGACTCGCCCCATGAGGTCGATAGGATCTCGTCCGTCCCGGCCGTTATGGTGGCCGGGGCCACGGGCCGCGATCACCGGCTGTGGGCGCGTTCCGCGCGCCCGATCGGGGACCCGACCGTGTGCCGCAGGCACCGGGCGGGCGCCGATGACCTGCACCCTCGCACGGAAGACGATTCTCATGTCCGACACCCTCACCGACACCACCGGCCCCGCGGTCTACGGGACCGACGCCGACGAGAAGACGGCCGAGGACACCGCGGCGCACGGTCGCCACCGCGGCGGCTCGGCCGCCGACGACACCCCCGGGGTGGACCCGCACGGCCGCCACCGCGCCGCCGGCGCCCGGGGCTGATCCGAGGAAACACACCGACACAACACCCCGCGAGGGCCCGCCGAGGAGACTCCCCGGCGGGCCCTCGCACATGTCACCCCCGCTGAGCCGTGGGGCAGGTGCGGCAGGGCGTCAGGAGTCCAGCGAGATCACCGTCCGCAGCGCCTCGCCGCTGCGCATCTGCTCGATCGCCAGGTTCACCTCGGCCAGCCCGACCCGGTGGGTGATCATCCCGTCGAGGTCGATCCGCCCGGCCCGCCAGAGGTCCACGACCAGGGCGATCGTGCGGGCGACCGGCGCCCCGCCGTACAGCGAGGGCAGCAGCCGCTTCTCGTTGAAGAACAGCTCCCCCATGGTGAACTGGGCCAGGTCGTCCTGCGCGCCCGCGCCGATGACGACGACGGCGCCGCCGCGCCGGGCGGCGTCGTAGCCGGCCCGGACGGTGGCCGCGCGGCCGACGGCCTCGAAGACGTGGTCGAAGCCCCCGCCGGGCAACCCCTTGGCGAACGACTTGAGTTCCTCGGGAGCGATCGCCTCGGTGGCGCCGAAGGCGAGGGCCCGTTCGCGGCGCGAGGCGACCGGGTCGACCACGGTGATCCGGGCGGCGCCGCAGACCCGGGCGCCCTGGACGGTGGCCACGCCGACGCCGCCCGCGCCGATCACCGCGACCGAGGAACCGGGCTCGACCCGGGCGGTGTTGACGGCGGCGCCGATGCCGGTGGTCACCCCGCAGCCGATCAGGGCGGCGGCCTCGTACGGCAGGTCGGCGGGCACCTTGATCACCGCGTCGGCGGCGACCACCACCTCCTCGGCGAAGGCGCCGGTGCCGTAGAAGCCAGAGGCCTCGGTGCCGTCGTCGGCGAGCCGGAAGCCGGGGGCGCCGAGCCGCCGCAGGCTGGCGATGCAGAGGTGGCCGCGGCCGTGCTCGCAGTGGGCGCAGCGTCCGCAGGGGGCCATCCAGCAGAGCACCACGCGGTCGCCCGGGGCGACGCCGGTGACGCCCTCGCCGACCTCGACGACGTCCCCGGCGCCCTCGTGCCCGGGGACGAAGGGCGCGGGCTGCGGCAGGACGCCGCTCATCGCGGAGAGGTCCGAGTGGCACAGGCTGGCGGCGCGCATCCGGACCCGTACGGCGCCCGGTCCGAAGCCGAGCGCCGTGACGTCCTCGCGGACGTCGAGGGTGTCCTGGCCGGTCTTGTGCAGGACGGCTGCGCGCATGGGGCTGCTCCCGGTGTGCCTCGGGTCAAGGGTCGGGGCGATTCTGGCACGGGCGCCCGGCACCGACTAGAACGCGTTCCAGAACGGCGCCAGGGGCGGCGGGCCGGCGGACTGATCACAATACGAACAAGCCCTCTGCACAGCGGCGGTCCGGCCCGCCATCATGATCGCCGTGCTCACGCCCCCCGACGCCGCCGCCTCACCCGCCGCCTCCGGCGCAGCCTCCCCCGGCACGCCCGCCCACGGTTCGCCGTGCCCACGCTGCCGCGCCGCCCTGACCGACGATCCCCGCTTCCTCGCCTGGTGCCCCGCCTGCGACTGGAACCTCGCACCCGGGGCGGACACCGCCCCCGCGCCCACCCGGCGCGAGCGGGCCGCCGCCGACCGCACCGACCGGCTGTTCCAGGAGCAGGCCACCGGGGGCGCCACCCCCACCGCCCGCCGGGACTGGCTGCTGGCCTCCGCCGCGGCCGGGGTGATCCACCTCGTCACCGTCGGCACCTTCGCCCTGGCGCTCTGGCTGCTGATCGCCGGAACCGTCGTGCAGCGCTGCATCGGTGCGGTGGTGCTGGTGATCGCCGTGGCACTGCGGCCCCGGCTCGGGCGGGTGCCGAAGGACGAGACCGTGCTCGACCGCGCCGGGGCGCCGGCCCTGTACGGGCTGGCGGACCGGGTGGCCGCCGAGGTCGGCGCCCGGCCGGTGGACGTCATCCAGGTCACCGACGAGTTCAACGCCTCGTACGGGCTGGTCGGGCTGCGCCGCCGGTCGGTCCTGCGGATCGGGCTGCAGCTCTGGGAGGTGCTGGACGACCGGCAGCGGGTCGCGCTGCTCGGCCACGAGTTCGGCCACCACGTCAACGGCGACCGCCGGCGCTCGTTCTGGCTGTACAGCGCGATCTCGGCGCTCCGGGCCTGGTACCAGATGACCCGCCCGGGCCACGACGGGTACGTCACGGGCCGGGACGAGGTCTCGCTGCTGGTGCGGCTCGGCACGGCCCTCGGCCGACTGGTGCTCCGGGGCGTCGCCTGGCTGCTCCACCAGGGCCTGGTGCTGTTCGACCGGCTCACCTCCAGGGCCGGGCAGCAGGCCGAGTACCACGCGGACACCCTCGCCGTCCGGGTGGCCGGCGGCGAGGCGGCCCGGGGCATGCTGACGGCGCTGCTGCACTGCGGCTCGGTGGCCACGGCGGTCCACCGGGTCCGGGCCGAGGAGCGCGGACGGCCCCGGGTGGTCCGCAGCCGGAACCGTCGGGCCGAGGACGCCCCCGCGCCGCCCGCCCCGGACCAGCTCTGGGATCGGGTGCGCGAGCAGCTCGCCACCGTCCCCGCCACCGAGCGGGAGCGCCTGCTGCGGCTGAGCGCCCGTGACCGGTCCGCCGTGGACGGCTCCCACCCGCCGACCCAGCTGCGGATCGCGCTGGCGGAGCGCGCCGCGGACCGGGAGGCGGCCGTCACCGCCACCGCCGCCGAGGCCGGGGCGATCGCCGTCGAGCTGGCCCCGCACCGCGCCCGGATCGCCGCCGAGCTCCTGGCCGGCTGACGACACCGGCCCTACGGCACCGGCCGACGGCACCCGGCGACGGCCCCCGCCGAGGACAGCGGCCGACGGCCCCGCCGACCGGACCGGCCGACCTCCCGGCGCCCGCCCCGCTACCGTCGAGTAGGGTCCGAGCACGTCCGTCCGCCGCCCGAACCCCCGAGGAGCACCGCATGTCCGACCTGCTGGAGGGCGCCCGCCCGGCGCCGGAGGTGCTGGCGGCGTTCGAGGCGGCCACCGGGTTCATGCCGGTGGACGAGGGCCTCGCGCTCTACCGGGCGGCGGTGGCGGCGGCCCGGCGCACCGGGCTGCCGGTGCTGGAGATCGGCACCTACTGCGGCCGCTCGGCGGTCCTGCTGGCCGCCGCGGCCCGGGAGGCCGGGACGGTCGCGCTGACCGTGGACCACCACCGCGGCTCAGAGGAGCAGCAGCCGGGCTGGGAGTACCACGACCCGACCCTGGTGGACCCGGAGGTCGGCCGGATGGACACCCTGCCCCGGTTCCGCCGCACCCTGCACGCGGCGGGGCTGGAGGAGCACGTGGTCGCGCTGGTCGGCCGCTCGCCGCAGATCGCCGCGCTGTGGGGGCGCCCGCTCGCGCTGGTCTTCATCGACGGCGGGCACACCGACGAGCACGCCACCGGTGACTACGAGGGCTGGGCGCCGCACCTGGCCCCGGAGGGCCTGCTGGTGGTGCACGACGTGTTCCCGGACCCGGCGGACGGCGGCCAGGCGCCCTACCGGGTGTATCTGCGGGCGCTGGCCGAGGGCTTCGAGGAGGTCTCGGTGACCGGCTCGCTGCGCGTCCTGCGCCGGGCCGCCGTCTGAGGTCCCGCACACCCGGCCCCAGCCCCCGCCCACCGCCCCCGACCGCCCCGTGAGATACCCCCCGCGGCCCCGCCCCGATGCTCTAACGTCGTGCCTGGGCTGTCGGGCGAGGGGTCGAACGGTACGGTGTCCGCGCAGCACCAGGCGGCTGCGGCACAGGCGGCAGCACCAGGCAGAGCATCGGCGGACGGTGGGGGCTAGCGGCACATGACGGACCAGCACAACACCGCTCCGGCGGTCTGGGACCCGACCGCGCGCGGCGGCGCGGGCGGCTGGGTCCGCAATCCGCAGCGCCCGGACGCCGGGACCGCCCCCGCCGCACCGCCCGCGGCCCCCGCCCCGGGCGCGGCCGACGACCAGGACCCGCCGCTGGGCGGCCGCCCGTACCTGTCCACCGCCCCGGGCTTCGGTCCGGCGCCGGACATGTCGGGCCCGGCCACCCCTCCGCCCCCGCCCCCGGGCCCCGGTGCGCCCACCGCCGCCCTCCCCCGGGTCACCCCGCCCCCGGCCGCGCCGTTCCCCTCGCACGCGACCCCGCAGGACCGCGGCGCCCAGGGCGGTCCGCTCCCCGGCCCCGGGTACGTCTACCCGCCGCCGCCCCCGGCCGGCCACCCGTACCAGCAGGCCACGGACCAGCAGGGCGGGTACGGGTACCCGCCACCGCCGTACCCGCAGACGCCGCAGGCCCCACAGGCCCCGCAGACCCCCCAGACCCCGCAAGGCCCGTACGGCGCCCAGCCGTACGGCGCCCAGCCATACCCGGCCCAGCCGGACCACCCGGCCGCCCTCCCGCCCGACCACGAGGACGACGGGGACCGCCCGGGCAACCGCCGGGCCCCGCTGCTGATCGGCTTCGCGGTGCTGCTGGTGCTGGCGGTCGGCGGCGGCCTGCTGTACGCGGCCCAGGGCGGCGACCAGGGCGGCCAGGCCGCGCCCGCCCCGTCGGCCACGAACGCGAACAGCTCCGGCAACCCGCCGCCCACCCCGGCGCCGACCGGCACGGACGCCGCGCCCGGCGCCACGGCCACCCCCTCCGACACACCGACCCCGTCCGCGACCACGGCCGGCCCCAACGCCAAGGCCCAGGCCCAGGCGCTGGACGGGCTGCTCACCGAGGGCGGCAACGCCAGGACGCAGATCGGCAACGCCGTCGCCAAGGTCAGCAGTTGCCCGTCGAAGGCCGACATCGAGAGCGCGGCGCAGGTCTTCGACAGCGGGGCCGGCCAGCGCCAGGGGCTGCTGGGCAAGCTCGCCAAGCTGAGCGTCACGGACGTCCCGGGCGGCGCGGACGCGGTGAACTCGTTGAAGTCCGCCTGGCAGTTGTCCGCCGACATCGACAAGGCGTACGCGGCCTGGGCGCGCGCCGTGGCCAAGCAGGGCTGCTCCGGCAACGCGCCGAGCACTCCGGACAAGAAGCACGCGGACGAGCTCAACCCCCAGGCGACCCAGGCGAAGAACGACTTCCTGACCAAGTGGAAGCTGATCGCGGACGCCTACGGTCTCACCCCGCCCACCTCGGACAGGATCTGAACCACCCGTGACCGGCCCGACCTCCCCCGCCCCCCGCCGTTCCGCCCTGCTGCGCACCGCCACCGCGGTGGCGGTGGCCGTTCCGCTCTGCACGGCGGGCTGGTTCGGCTGGCGGTCCCTGGACCACTCCGGCCCGGCGGCCGCCACGGCCGCCGCACAGCCCGCCGCGGCACCGCCCGCCGGCGCCGCGTCCACCGGCCCGGCCCCGGCGACCCCGCAGGCCCCGTCGACCGGCGGCACCACGCCCGGCACGCCCACCGCCACGCCGGCACCCACCGACACGCCGGCATCCGCCGCCACCCCGCAGGCCCCGACCGGCGGCGCCGACCTGGCCGGCCGCACCGTGGTGCTCGACCCCGGCCACAACCCCGGCAACTTCTCCCACCCCACCGAGATCAACCGCCAGGTGGACGTCGGCAACGGCCACAAGGAGTGCGACACCACCGGCACCGAGACCAACGCGGGCTACACCGAGGCCGACTACACCCTGGACGTCACCCGCCGGGCCCGCGCCCTGCTCACCGCCCGGGGCGCCAAGGTCGTCATGGTGCAGGACGGCGACCGCCCGTGGGGCCCGTGCGTCGACGAGCGGGCCAGGGCGGGCGCCGACGCCCACGCGGACGTCGCGCTGTCGGTGCACGCCGACGGCGCCCCGGCGAGCGGCAGCGGCTTCCATGTGATCATGCCCGCCAAGGTGGTCGCCGGTAAGGCGGACAACTCCGCGATCGTCGAACCCTCGCACCGGCTGGGCCTGCTGCTGCGCGACCGCTTCCACGCCGCGACCGGCGAGCCGTACGCCGACTACATCGCCGACCAGGGCCTGGACACCCGCTCCGACCTCGGCGGCCTCAACCTCTCCGCGGTTCCCAAGGTGTTCATCGAGTGCGGTAACATGCGCAACTCCGCGGACGCCGGACGGATGACGGACCCTCAGTGGCGGCAGCTGGCCGCCCAGGGGATCGCCGACGCGCTGGGCGCCTTCCTGACCACCCACTGACCGGACCGGGCAAGGGAGTTGGGGCGTACGGGGCCGACCAGCGGGCACCCACCGGCTCGGCACGGTTTGCAACGACTTCGACCCGTTCCCGGTCCCGCCGTGCACCGGCAGGACGGTTGGGCCTAGGCTTCTGGTCCGTTCGGGAGTTTCGGCCGGTCAGCCCGACCGCACGAAGCACCGTCCACGACACGTCAACGAGGGGAACGTAAGTGAATCTGCGCGCTCTCACCAGGGGAGACGCCGCCGTCGCAGGCGCGGCCGTCCTGCTGTTCATCGCCTCCTTCCTGCCCTACTGGACCGTGGACTGCAGCGGTCGGTACTGCGGGGACACCTCGCAGAACGCGTGGAGCACCCAGCTGTTCCCCATCCTGCCGTCGATCTACCTCCTGGGGATCGCCGCAGCCGTCCTGATCCTGGTGCAGCGCTTCCAGGGCGCCGCCGCGGCCAACCGCCAGGTGCTCGGCCTGCGGCTGGACCAGTGGGGCATCGCGTTCAGCGTCGCCGCGCTCTGGACCTCGGTCTGGGCGCTCGGCGGAGGCCCGAGCGCCACCACGCTCAGCCACGGCTTCGGCGCCTGGCTCGGCCTCATCTCGCTGATCGTGCTGGCCGGTGCGGCCGCGGCCGCACCGCTGGTGCCGGCGCTCAAGGCCCCGCTGGTCACCGAGCGCCCGGCCGTCCCGTACCAGGGCGGCTACCCGATGCCGGGTCAGCCCGGCCACCCGGGTGCCCCCGGTCACCCCGGCCCCGGCCAGTACGGCTACCCGAACCAGGGCCACGACCCGGCCTTCGGCGCCCAGCCGGCCGGTGGCTACGGCTACCCGGCCGCCGGCCAGCCGCAGCCGGGCCAGCCGGTGGTGGCCGGTCCGCAGGACGCCGCCGTGCCGGCCCCGCAGCCGAGTGCCCCGCAGCCGGCCGCCCCGGCGGCGGACTTCCAGCCCTTCTGGTTCGCCGTCCCGGCCCCGCGCCAGCTGGCCCCGAAGGACAACCCGGCCGGCGCCCCGGTCGGCGAGGTCGTGCCGGGCACCTGGTACCTGGCCGTCGAGCAGCGCGGCGCGGCCCTGGTCGCCCAGCTGCCGGACGGCACCCAGGGCGTGCTGGCCGACACCACGGGCATCCAGCGCGGCTGACACCGCGGCTGACGCCACGGCGCGGACCCGAGCCGCGCGACGGAGACGGGAAGGGGCGGGACCGGATCACCGGTCCCGCCCCTTCCATGTGCCGTCAGCAGCGGTCGTGCCGTCAGCAGCAGTCCTGGACCACCAGCCCGGCGGGCAGCTGGTCCCCGCCGAAGACCGCGACGGTCGCCGGGTCCCCGCCGAGCGCGGCCACCGCGAGCAGCAGCGCCCCGGCCGTCCAGGTGGTGCGCTCCTCGGGCCAGATCGCGTCGTCCTCGAAGACGTACCCGGTCCAGTACGAGCCGTCCTCGTGCCGCAGGTGCCGCTGGATCCAGCGCAGGATGTCCACCGCGCGGTCGGACTGGCCGATCGCCCAGAGCGCCAGCGCCAGTTCGGCGCTCTCGCCGCCGGTCACCCACGGGCGGTCGCTGACGCAGCGCACGCCGAGGCCGGGGACGACGAAGCGCTCCCAGTCCCGCTCGATCCGCGCCACCGCCGCGTCGCCGCGCAGGCCGGTGCCGAGCACCGGGTAGTACCAGTCCATCGAGTAGCGGTCCTTGTCGAGGAACCGCTCGGGGTGGTGGGCGATGGCGTGCCGCAGCCGGCCGGCCGCGAGTTCCCAGTCGGGCTGCGGCTCCTCCAGGTAGTCGGCGACGGCCAGCCCGCAGCGCAGCGCGTGCAGGATGCTGGACGAGCCGGTGAGCAGCGCCTCCCCGGTGGCGGCACCGCTCTCGTCGACCCGCCAGGCGATCGGGCCGCCGGGCAGCCGCAGGCCGACGATGAAGTCCAGCGCCCGCCGGACCACCGGCCAGATCCACTCCAGGAAGGCGTCGTCGCCGGTGCTGAGGTGGTGGTGCCAGACCCCGACGGCGATGTACGCGCAGAAGTTGCTCTCCTTGGCCCGGTCGGTGACCGCGCCGTCGGTGTACGCGGCGTACCAGGAGCCGTCCGGGTTCTGCCGGGAGGCGAGCCAGCGGTAGGCGGCCTCGGCGGCGGCGTGCTCGCCGGCGGTGTCCAGGGCCATCGCGGCCTCGGTGTGGTCCCAGGGGTCGAGGTGGTGGCCCGCGAACCAGGGGATGGCGCCGTCGGGGCGCTGCTCGGCCAGGATGCTGCGCACGGTGTCGGCCGCCTGCTCGGCGTCCAGCACCCCGTCGAGCAGCAGCACCTCGGGGACGGCGGCGGTCACTCCGCCCCGCCCGGTGCGCGCTCGACCTTGTTCGGCTTGGCGGCGTAGGCGACGAAGCTCTTGCCGATGAGCGGGTTGAGCGCCTTCTCGGCGGCCTTGGTGATCGAGCTGATCACCGGGGTGCCGACGATGTCCCAGACCAGCAGCTGGTGGTAGGCCTTGACCGGCAGCGCCTTGTCGTTGTCCACGCCGACCGCGCACTTGATCCACCAGTACGGCGAGTGCAGGGCGTGCGCGTGGTGGGTGCCGTAGGGTTCCAGGCCGGCGTCCTTGAGCTTGCCGAGCAGCTCGTCGCCCCGGTAGATCCGGATGTGGCCGCCCTCGACCTCGTGGTACTCGTCGGACAGCGCCCAGCAGATCTTCTCCGGGAGCCAGCGCGGCACGGTGACGGCGAGCAGGCCGCCCGGCTTGAGGACCCGGAACATCTCGTTGAGCACGCCCTTGTCATCGGGTATGTGCTCCATCACCTCGGAGATGATGATCTTGTCGAAGTAGTCGTCCTCGAACGGCAGCGCCAGCGCGTTGCCCTCCATCGCGACCGCCGACGCACCCTCGGGGGCCTCGCCGGCCTGCTCCATCGCCGCGAACCACTTCGTGACCTCGGCGATCTCCTCGGCGTTCTGATCGAGGGCGATCACGTTGGCGCCGCGGCGGTAGCACTCGAACGCGTGCCGGCCCCCGCCGCAGCCCAGGTCGAGCACCCGGTCGCCGGGGGCGAGCGGGAAGCGCGAGAAATCGACGGTCAGCACTGCAGGGCTCCCATTCCTATTGCCACCAAGCGTCCTTGACGCTTCGTCAGGTCACACACGCCTCAACGCCCGGAGCGACTCGCTCACGGGCGCGCCCCTCAGGGCACGTACCGCCAGCCCGGCCCGAAGCGGGCCCGGGCGCCGACGCCGGTGGCGATCGCCGCGCGGTACGCCTCGGCGGTCAGCTCGGCGGCCCGCTCCCAGGTGAACCGGGCCAGCACCCGTTCCCGGCCGGCCGCGCCGAGCTCGGCGCGCAGCTCCGGGTCGTCCAGCAGCCGGCCGAGCGCGGCGGCCAGGGCGCCCGCGTCCCCCGGCGGCACCGCCAGGCTGGTCACGCCGTCCGGCCCGGCCACCTCGGGGATCGCCCCGCCGGTGGTCGCCACCAGCGGGGTGCCGGTGGCCATCGCCTCGGCGGCGGGCAGCGAGAAGCCCTCGTACAGCGACGGGACGCAGGCGACCTCGGCCGAGCGGTACAGGTCGACCAGCTCCCGGTCGCTCAGCCCGGTGCGGAACTCGATGTGCTCCGCCAGCCCGAAGCCGCGCACCGCCTCGGCCACCGGCCCGTCCTCCTTCTGCGGCTTGCCGACCACCACCAGGTGGGCGTCCCGCTCGGTGCGGACCTTGGCCAGCGCCTCGACCAGGTACACCAGCCCCTTGAGCGGCACGTCCGCGCTGGAGGTGGTGACGATCCGGCCCGGGACCCGCTCGATCTGCGCCGAGGGCGACCAGAGCCGGGTGTCGGCGCCGATCGGCACCACCGAGATCGCGCCGGGGGCGGCCCCCAGGTGCTCGGCGATCTCGCGCTGCGAGGTGCCGGAGACGGTGATCACGTGGTCCAGCCGGGCCGCGACCCGGCGCTGCATCCGGGTGAAGGCGTACCAGCGGCGCAGCGACAGCCGCTTGCCCCGGGTGGTGGCCGCGTCCAGCTCCAACTGCCGGTCCACGGTGATCGGGTGGTGGATCGTGGTGACCAGCGGGAAGCCGTGCCGGGCCAGGCCCAGCAGGCCGTAGCCGAGGGTCTGGTTGTCGTGCACCACGTCGTAGCGGCCCTTGTGGCGGGCCAGGTACTGCCGGGCGCGCAGCGAGAAGGTGAGCGGCTCGGGGAAGCCGCCGGTGCGCATGGTGGCGAACTCCAGCACGTCCACCGGGCCGCGGAACTCACCGCGCGCGGGGGTGCGGAAGGGGTCGTCGGCGCGGTAGAGGTCCAGGCTGGGCAGCTCGACCAGGCGGACCGAGCCGGGGCCCTCGACCTCGTCCAGCACGGGATAGGGCTGGGCGCCGATCACGTCCACGTGGTGGCCGAGCCGGGCCAGCTCGCGGGAGAGGTGCCGTACGTACACGCCCTGACCGCCGCAGAACGGGTCCCCGCGGTATGACAGCAGGGCAATCCGCAGCGGCTGCGCGGTCATCCTCGGCCCTCATCTCTGGCTGCTATCGGTGCGAGCGGCGCCCAACGGTGGCACCGATCGCTAAAGTAGATCAGGTTTCAGTGGCTGTGGAACTCGTCATCGACCATGTGAACAATGAGAGACCTCGAAGATACCGGCCCGTAGCTTTCGCTCAGGAGCCAGGGCTGGTGATTCCCGCCACGCCGGGCCCGACCGACCGCGGGTCGACCGCGGGTCGACTTCCGGTCGACCTTTCTGGAGCACGCCGCCACCCACGCGCCCCCCGGGAGCACCCTTGCCGTCGCCGACCACGTCCGTGAGCCCCGCCTCCTCCGCGCCGGGCGAGCCGCCGCTGTCCGCGCGCCAGGCCGAGCGGCGGCGGCGCATCCTGCGCGCCGCCACCGCGCTGGCCGCCCGCGGCGGGTACGAGGCGGTGCAGATGCGGGAGGTCGCGGAGAGCGCGCAGGTCGCCCTCGGGACGCTGTACCGGTACTTCCCGTCCAAGGTCCACCTGCTGGTCGCGGTCATGCTGGAGCAGCTCCAGGGGCTCCAGGAGCACATCCGGCGGCACCCGCCGACCGATCCCGAGCCGGCCCTGCGGGTCGCCGACGCCCTCACCCGGGCCTTCCACGCGCTCCAGCGCGAGCCGCTGCTGGCCGAGGCGATGGTCCGGGCGCTCAGCTTCGCGGACCGCTCGGTCGGCACCGAGGTGGACCAGGTCAGCGCCGCCACCGGACAGCTCATCCTGGACGCGATCGGGCAGTCCGGCCCGCCCAGCGAGGGCCAGCGCGCGGCCGTCCGGGTCATCGAGCACACCTGGCACTCGGCCCTGGTCGCCTGGCTCTCCGGGCGCGCCTCGATCGCCGAGGTCCGGGCCGACCTGCACACCGCGGCCCGGCTGCTCACGCTGCCCTGAGCGCCCCGGCCGCCGGGGCGGCTACCGGGGGCGATTTCTGGAACCTGTTCCAGCTCTGCGCCGCCCCGGCCGACCCGCGCGCCGCGGCCCGGCGGTTAGAGTCGACGGGCAGCACAACTCCATCCCGCTCCTCCCCCGGGGGAAGCCGGTGCGAATCCGGCGCTGACCCGCAACCGTGAGCCCGACCGCGCCCCCGGCGCCCCGGGCGAGCCGGGGCACCCGGGGAGGGACGAGCGGCGAGCCGGGCACCCGCACCCGCCCGGCACCCGTCGAGGACTACGGAACGGCCCCCGCCGGGGCCCACCACCGCTCACCGAAAGGCACACCCGCACCATGCTGACCGCCGCCCGTCTGGGCGCCGCCGCCCTGTCCGCCGCGCTGCTCGCCGGCCTCTCCGCCGGACCGGCCCTCGCCGACAGCCCGTCGCCCACGGCCGCCGCCCCGGACGGCCTGTACGGCAAGAGCGACCCGACGTACGACGGCGTCTGGCGACAGTCCCTCGCGCTCACCGCGCTGACGGCGGCCAAGGTCACCCCCGCCGACTCCGCCGTCAACTGGCTCACCGGACAGCAGTGCGAGGACGGCGGCTGGCCCTCCTACCGGGCCGCCGGCGCGGCCTGCGACCCCAAGACCGAGGACAGCAACGCCACCGCCGTCGCCCTCCAGGCCCTGGTCGCCCTCGGCGGGCACCAGAGCGCCGTCGACAAGGGCCTCCAGTGGCTCAAGGCCAACCAGAACGCCGACGGCAGCTGGGCCTACAACCCCGGCAACCCCGGCGACGCCAACTCCACCGGCCTCGTCGTCAACGCGCTGCTCGCCGCCCGGACCGACCCGGCGAGCATCGCCAAGCCCGGCACCGGCGGCGCCGCCGGGAAGAACGCCTTCGACGGCCTCGCCCGCTTCCAGCTCGGCTGCGCCGCCCCCGCCGACCAGCGCGGCGCCTTCGCCTTCCAGCCCGACCCGGCCGCCGGCACCCTCGCCCCCAACACCCTCGCCACCGCCCAGGCCGCCCTCGCCGCCGCCGGCGGGCACCTGCCGGTCGCCTCCTCGGTGCACGCCGACGCCACCGCCAAGCCGCTCGCCTGCGCCGACGGCTCCGCGCCCGCCACCGTGCCGCACGCCGAGGCGGGCGAGGCCGTCAGCGCCTACCTCGCCGCCCAGCTCGGCACCGACGGCGGACACCTCACCCTCACCACCCCCGGCGCCGAACCCAAGCCCGACTACACCGCCACCGCCTGGGCCGCCCTCGCCCTGATCCAGAGCGGCCACCCCGACCAGGCCGCCGACGCCGTCGACTGGCTGGAGGGGCAGGGCGCCACCTGGACCAAGAACGGCACCGACGCCGCGGCCACCGCCACCCTCCTGCTGGTCGACCAGGCCGGCCGCCGCAGCGACGCCGCCCTCCTCGGCCAGCTCACCGCCCTCGGCCCGACGCCCAAGGCCGAGGCCCCCTCGACCGCCGCCGCCCCGGCGAAGGAGAAGAGCGGCGGCATCGGGCAGTTCTGGCTGATCATCGTCGGCCTGCTGGTCGGCGTCGGCGGCGGGCTCCTGCTCAGCCTCCAGCGCAAGCGCAACCCGAAGCTCTGATGCGGGCGCAGCGTGACGTCGCCGGGGGCCGCGGCCCCCGGCGGGCACCGGCCGGCCTGACGCTCGCCCTGCTCGGCGCCCTGGCGCTGCTGGCCTGCGCCACCCCGGCGCAGGCCGCCGGGTACCGGTACTGGTCGTTCTGGCGCGGGGCCGACAGCGGGGCCTGGACGTACCAGCAGCAGGGGCCCGCGACCGCCGTGCCGCCGGACGGCTCGGTGGACGGCTGGCGGTTCGCCCTCAGCCCGGACGGCGGACAGGACGCCGCGAAGCCGCGCACCGCGGCCGGGTTCGACGGGATCTGCGCCGCCACCCCCGCCCAGGACGGCCGTAAGCGGGTCGCCGTGGTGCTGGACTTCGGCACGGCCGAGGACGCCGGTACGTCCGCCGCCGCGCCGCCCGGGTCGCGGACCGCCTGCGCGAGCGTCGCACCGCGCGCCACCTCGGCCGAGGTGCTGGCCGCCGTCGCCCCGCCGCTGCGCTACGAGTCCAACGGGATGCTTTGCGCCATCGCCGGCTACCCGAAGTCCGGTTGCGGCGACCAGGTGGACGCGGGCGCCGCCGCGCAGCCCAAGGCCGGCGGCGGCAGCACCGACGGCGACGGCAGCGGCCCCGACCTCGGCCTGGTCGCCGGTGGCGCGCTGGTCGCCGTCCTCGCCGGTGGCGCCGTCTGGCAGGCGCGCCGCCGCCGTAACTCCTGAGGCGTGCCGTGGCACGCCCCGACCCCGTTCCCAGGACAGATCCGTGAGCAGCACCATCCGCAGCACCCGCCCGCCCGTCGGACCGCGCCAACTGCACCCCGGGGCCTGGTGGTTGTGGGCGCTCGGGCTGGGCGCGGCGGCGACCCGCACCACCAACCCGGTGCTCCTGCTGCTGCTCGCCGCGACCGCCGGGTACGTGGTCGCGGCGCGCCGCGGCGACGCGCCCTGGTCGCGTTCGTACGGGGCGTTCCTGCGCCTGGGGCTGCTGGTGCTCGGCATCCGGCTGGTCTTCGCGGTGCTGCTCGGCTCGCCCGTCCCCGGCACCCACGTGCTGTTCACCCTGCCCGAACTCCCGCTCCCCAGCTGGGCGCAGGGGGTGCGGATCGGCGGGCGGGTCACCCTCGAAGGCCTGCTCGCGGCGCTGTACGACGGGCTGCGCCTGGCCACCCTGCTGATCTGCGTCGGCGCCGCCAACTCGCTGGCCAGCCCGGCCCGGCTGCTGCGCGCCCTGCCCGGCGCGCTCTACGAGGCGGGCGTGGCCGTGGTGGTGGCGATGACCTTCGCGCCGAACCTGGTCGCCGACGTGCGCCGGCTGCGCGCCGCCCGCCGGCTGCGGGGCCGCACCGACAAGGGCGTCGCGGCCGTGCTGAGCGTCGGACTCCCCGTCCTGGAGGGCGCGTTGGAGCGCTCGATCACCCTGGCGGCGGCGATGGACACCCGCGGCTTCGGCCGCACCGCCGACGTTCCGCGCCGACTGGCCCGGGTGACGGCCGCGCTCACCCTGGCCGGGCTGCTCGGGGTCTGCCTGGCTGCGTACGGGCTGCTGACCGCCGGGGGCGCCGGCTGGGCGCTGCCGGTGCTGCTGCTGGGCCTGGCCGCCGCCTTCGCCGGGCTGCTGCTCGGCAACCGACGGTCCGTCAGATCCCGCTACCGGCCGGATCCCTGGGCACTGCCGGAGTGGCTGACCGCCGGTTCCGGGGCCGCCGTGGCCGCCCTGTTCACCTACCTCGCGACGCGTGATCCGGCCGCCTTCGCCCCCACCGTCGTCCCGCCGACCGTCCCCGAGCTGCCGCTGGCCGCCGTCCTGGCCGTACTCCTCGGCCTGGTACCGGCGTTCGCCGCCCCGACCCCGCCCCGGAGGGCATCGTGATCACCTTCGAGCAGGTCTCCGTCCGGTACGCGGACTCCGCCGCCCCGGCGCTGGCGGGCGTCGACCTCACCGTGCCGGAGGGCGAACTCTGCCTGCTGGTGGGGCCCTCGGGCTCCGGCAAGTCCACCCTGCTGGGCACGGTCAGCGGCCTGGTGCCGCACTTCACCGGCGGGGTGCTGCACGGCCGGGTCACCGTCGGCGGCCGGGACACCCGCGAGCACCGGCCGCGCGAACTCGCCGACCTGGTCGGCACCGTGGGCCAGGACCCGCTGGCGCACTTCGTCACCGACACCGTCGAGGACGAACTCGCCTACGGCATGGAGTCGCTGGGTCTGCCCGGCGACGTGATGCGGCGCCGGGTCGAGGAGACCCTCGACCTGCTCGGCCTCGCCGACCTGCGCGACCGCGCCCTGGGCTCGCTCTCCGGGGGCCAGCAGCAGCGCGTCGCGATCGGCTCGGTGCTCACCGTGCACCCGCGCGTCCTGGTCCTGGACGAGCCCACCTCCGCGCTCGACCCGGGCGCCGCCGAGGAGGTGCTGGCCGTGCTGCAACGGCTGGTGCACGACCTGGGCACCACCGTGCTGATGGCCGAGCACCGGCTGGAGCGGGTCGTCCAGTACGCCGACCAGGTGCTGCTGCTGACCCCGGGCGAACCGCCCGTACTGGGCGAACCCGCCGAGGTGATGGCGCACTCCCCCGTGCACCCGCCGGTGGTCGGCCTCGGCCGGCTCGCCGGCTGGCGGCCGCTGCCGCTGTCCGTCCGGGACGCCCGGCGCAAGGCCGCCACGCTGCGCGCCGAGCTGGACGGGCGCGCGCCCGGCGGCCCGGCCGGGCCGTTCGGTCCGTCCGCCATTGCGTCCGCCGGGCCGTCCGCAGCCCCTGCCGCCCCCGCCGCCCCGATCGCCGCCGTCGACCGGCTGGCCGTACGCCGCGGCCCGGTCCAGGCCCTGCGCGGGGTCGACCTGGTGCTGCGCCCCGGCGAGATCGCCGCCCTGATGGGCCGCAACGGCGCCGGCAAGTCCACCCTGCTCGGCAGCCTGGTCGGCCTGCACGCCCCCGACTCCGGCCGCGTCACCGTCGGCGGCCGCACCCCGCACCGCACCCGCCCCGCCGAACTGATCCGGCACGTCGGCCTCGTCCCCCAGGACCCGCGCGACCTGCTGTACGGGGAGAGCGTCGCCGCCGAGTGCGCCGCCGCGGACGCGGACGCCGGGGCCGCCGCAGGCAGCTGCCGCGCCCTGGTCGAGCGACTGCTGCCCGGCATCGCCGACACCGCCCACCCCCGGGACCTCTCCGAGGGCCAGCGGCTCACCCTCGCCCTCGCCGTCGTCCTCACCGCCCGGCCCCCGCTGCTGCTCCTGGACGAGCCCACCCGCGGCCTGGACTACGCCGCCAAGGCCCGGCTGGTCGAGATCCTGCGCGGGCTCGCGGCCGAGGGGCACGCCGTCCTGCTGGCCACCCACGACGTCGAACTCGCCGCCGAACTCGCCCACCGCACCCTGATCCTGGCCGAGGGCGAGATCGTCGCCGACGGCCCGACCGCGGAGGTGGTGGTCTCCTCCCCCGCCTTCGCGCCGCAGGTCGCCAAGGTGCTCGCGCCCGGACCGTGGCTCACCGTCCGGCAGGTCGCGGAGGCACTGCACGCATGAGCAGCCGACCCGTACCGCTCGGCCGCCGCTCCGTCGCGGCGCTGTCCCTGGTCTCCCTGGTCGGCGTGACGGCCTTCGGCTGGCCGCTGCTCGCCTCCACCGGCTCGGCCCTGGTCGGCCACTCCGCCGACGCGCCGTGGCTGTTCGCGCTGCTGCTGCCGCTGCTGCTGGCCGTCGTCATCGCGCAGATCTCCGAGGGCCGTACGGCGGGCGGCGGGGCGCCGGGCCTGGACGCCAAGTCCGTCGCCCTGCTGGGGGTGCTGGCGGCGGCCGGCGCCGCGCTGCGGCCGCTGGGGGCGGGGACGGCGGGCCTGGAACCGATGTTCTTCCTGATGGTGCTGTCGGGGCGGGTCCTCGGCCCCGGCTTCGGCTTCGTCCTCGGCTCGCTGTCGATGTTCGCCTCCGCGCTGCTCACCGGCGGGGTCGGGCCGTGGCTGCCGTTCCAGATGCTCGCCATGGGCTGGGTCTGCCTCGGCGCGGGCCTGCTGCCCGGCCAGGCCACGCTGCGCGGCCGCCGCGAACTACTGCTGCTGGCGGGGTACGGCGCCGTCTCCGCCGTCCTGTACGGCACGATCATGAACCTCCAGGGCTGGCCGTACATCGGCGGCCTGGCCGGCTCCATCTCCTTCCACCCCGGCGATCCGCTGCCCGCCAACCTGGTCCGCTTCGCCGCCTACTGCCTCACCACCTCCCTGGGCTGGGACCTCCCGCGCGCCGCCCTCACCGTCGTGCTCTGCCTCACCCTGGGCACCCCCGTCCTGCGCGCCCTGCGCCGGGCCACCCGCCGTGCGGCCTTCGACGCCCCCGTCGACTTCCGGCCGCCGCTAGGGTGACCGTTCGAACCGAGCAGCAGAACGGGAGTCCCCCAGTGTCCGACGCACCCCTCGCCCCCGAGCCCGACCTCGACGAGCCCGAGGACGACGAGGACACCCCCTGGATCGTCGCGAGCTGCCCCGTCGGCCCCGAACTGGCCGCCCAGCTGGTGGCGATGGCGGACCTCGACTGGACGGACGGCGACGCCGGCGAACGCGCGATGACCGACGCCGGCTGGCGCTCGACCGGCGACCACCTCGGCGAGCTCAACGAGAAGGCCTGCACACCGGCGGGCCACCTGGTGTACGGCGACGACAGTCTCTTCCTGCCCTTCGCCTACGAGTACTACGTCGACCCCGACGGCGGGATGGCCGAGGACTTCTGGGGCACCCTCCCCGGCTGGCAGCGCAGCACCGACCAGGAGACCGACACCTTCAACGAACAACTGGACGCCGTGGCAGAGCAGTTCACCACCCTGCTGGGCCCGCCCGATCACGACCTCAGCCACCAGCGGGAACCGCACTCGAGCTACCGGTGGCGGTACCGCGTCTGGCGCCGCGGCGACAACGCCCTGGTGGTGGCCCCGGGCATGGACCCCTTCTCGTACTGCCAGTTCGAGCACGCCTTCGTCCAGATCCGCCCGCTCCCGGCGGACGCACCGCTGCCGCCCGCCGAGGAACTGCCGGACTTCTTCACCTGGTAGCCGCCGCCGGACGCCGCGCCCCTGCCCGGCGGACACCACACCCTGCCTGACGGGCCAGACGGTCCGCACGCCCGGGTCTGTTGGCCCGGGCGTGCGGACCGTGCGGACCGCGCGAGGAGGACGCGCGGTCAGATGAGGCCCTTGGCCGGGTCTCCGGCGGGGAAGGCGTCCAGGACGGCGACGTCGGCGGGCTCGGCGAGGGCGGCGGCGAGGACCGGGCCGAGCGCGGCCAGCGGCGCTCCGGCGCTGTGGGCGTCGAGGGCGGCCCGGTCGGCCCACTTCTCGACCACGGTGATCCGGTCGGGGCCGGCGTGGACGGCGTAGAGCTCGCAGCCGTCCTCGGCGTGGATGGCCGGGGCGTGCTGCTCGAAGGCGGCCAGGACTTCGTCGCGCCGGCCGGGCTTGGTCCTGATCGTGGCGATGACGACGGGCATGCAACTCTCCAATGATGGTGTGACGATCATGCTACCGACCCAGCGAGGGGCCCGAGTTGAGCGGAATCGGCCGGCGCCGGCAGGACTCAGCGATCCACGACTCACCAGTCCAGGGCGGACCGGGCCAGGGCGCCGAGCCCGAGGGCGGCCGGGAGTTCGACGAGGAACGCCATCGCGAGGGCGGTGTACCAGGCGCCGCCGCCCTCGGCGGTCATCACGTCGAACCAGGCGTCGAGGAGGAGCAGGGTCGCGGCCGCGGCGGCGGCCAGGGCGGTCAGGCGTGAGCGCCGGACGAGCAGCCTGGCGGTGGCGATCAGACCGGCGACCTGCAGGACATCCATGCCGATCCACACCGTGGACCAGTTCCTGACCTCGGCCTGCCCTCGGGTGGCCGACCCGAGGACCAGGATCCAGGCGAAGAGCAGGAGTGAGACGGCGATCAGCGCCCCGCCCAGGAGTGCGCGGGAGCGCTCCGCCGTCGGATGCGCCGATCCCAGGCGGTCGAGCGCCGCCCGCACCGGCCGCACCGGCCGACCGTCCCCCGTTGTCGTTTTCATGATCGAGAATCTACCCACCCCCTCGCGGGACCCGGCGGGCGGCGCCCGGGGGCCGGGACCGTAGCCCGGTCCCGACGGGTACGGCGACCGCTACTGGGCCCTGGCCACCGGCGCGCCTGCCGCCCGGGGCGGCACCCCGGGCACCCCGCTGTCATCGCCCGGTCGTCGTCGACGGGGGGGTACGAGGTGGGACTGCTCCAGCAGTGGCGGGACTCCAAGGCGCAGGAGCTGCACCGGGAAGGCGTTCGCCTGCTCAACGGGGGGCGCGCGCGGGACGCGGAGCCCGTGGCCCGCGAGGCGGTCCGCATCCGCTCGAAGGTGTTCGGCCCGGATGATGCCGCGACCCTGGCGAGCCGGGTGGTGTGGGCGCGCGCACTCGAACGGCCGCCACCGCCACCGCGGGCGACGGCAGTGCCCGCGTGCTCAAGGCCAGGTCCGACCGGACGCAGGCGCTCGCCTACCTGGGCCGCTTCCAGGAGGCCGAGGCCCAGGCCCGGGCGCTGATGGAGGTCGCGGCCTCGGGCGGGCCCGGCGCCGTGCCGCTCGGGCCGGCCGCGCGGAACGCCCTGGTGTTCTCGCTGACGGCCTGCGGCCGGGCGGTCGAGGCGGAGGCCGAGGCCCGCACCGCCCTCGACCACGCGGCGGGCGTCCCGGGCCTGGACGCCCGGTTCCTCCTCACCGCCCGGCTCGGCCTGGCCCGCGCCCTGAACGCACAGGGCCGCCACGACGAAGCGCTGCCCGTGCTCCGCCCCGCCCTCGAACGCACCACGGCGGACCCCGTCGGCGAGGAGGAGCTGGAGGCCGCGCTCCACCTCGTCGCGGCGGTCTCGCTGCTCGGGCTGGGGAGGGACGCGGCGCCGTCCCTGGAGAAGTCCTCGGAGCTCTGCGGGCGCACGCTCGGGCCGAACCACCACCGCGCCCTGGAGGTCGGCACGCTCCGGGGCCGGGTCCTCGCCGCGCAGGGCCGTCTTCCGGAGGCCCGCGAGGTCCTCCGGGCCAACGCCGCTGCCTGGCTGGAGCACTTCGGTGCGGGCCACCCGAAGACACGGGCGGCCCAGCAGGCCCTGGCCGAGCTGAGCTGACCCCGGCCCCGGCCTCGGCCCCGGCCCCGCCCTCGGCCCCAGGGGCGGACGGCCCGGGGGCGGACGATGGCGCGCGCACCGCCCGGCGCGCGCCCCGGACATACCCGACACGCCCTGGCGCGCCACCTGCCGTCCGGGGCCGAACCATCGTAGATTTGACGGATCGTCACTTTTAGGCCCGCCCGGCCGTCCACGACTCCGTCGATCGGTGGTGGTTGCCATGCGACGTCCCTCCCTGCGGATGCGAATCCTCCGGCTCGGCCTCGGCGGCTGCCTGCTGGCGGCCGCCACGACCGGCAGTGCCGCAGCCGAGCCGAGCGAACGCCCGAAGGACGCGCCGGGTTCGCCGGAGCAGCGGATCGAGAGCCTCCTCGCCCAGCTCACCACCGACGAGAAGGTCACCCTGCTGCGCGGCCGGGACGCCCCCTCCGGGGTGGACTCCGTCGGCTACGTCGCGGGCGTACCCCGGCTCGGCATCCCGCCGCTGCTGCTGACCGACGGCCCGGCCGGGGTCCGGGACGGCCGCCCGGCGACCGCGCTGCCCGCACCCGTCGCGCTCGCCGCCGCCTTCGACCCGGCGCTGGCCGCCCGGTACGGCGACGTGCTGGGCCGGGAGGCGCGGGCGCGCGGCTACCAGGTGCTGTACGCGCCCATGGTGAACATCGTCCGGGTCCCCCAGGGCGGACGGAACTTCGAGACGCTGGGCGAGGACCCGTACCTCGCCGGGCGGCTCGCCGCCGCCGAGGTGCGCGGCATCCAGGCCCAGCGCGTCGCCGCACAGGTCAAGCACTACGCGGCCAACAACCAGGAGGACAACCGCCAGTCGTACGGCTCGGAGGTGGACGAGCGCACCCTGGCCGAGATCGAGCTGCCCGCCTTCCGGGCGGCCGTACGGGAGGGCCGGGCCTGGTCGGCGATGTGCGGCTACAACCCGGTGAACGGCATCTGGGCGTGCGAGAACTTCCCGCTGCTGCGCGACGTGTTGAAGGGCCGCTGGGGCTTCGACGGAGTGGTCGGCTCCGACTACCCGGCCACCCACTCCGCCGTCAACGCCGCCGCGGGCGGGCTGGACCAGGAGTTCGGCGGTTCGAGCTACTTCGCCGCCCTGCCCGCCGCCGTGGCGGACGGCCGACTCGCCCCGGCCGTGCTGGACGACCAGGTCCGCCGGGTGCTGCGGCTGATGGCGCGCACGGGGGCGCTCGACGGCGGACAGGCTCCCCCGGTCGATCCGGCCGCCGGAGCGCGCGACGCCCGGACGGCCGCCGCTGCCGGAACGGTTCTGCTGCGCAACGAAGGGTCCGCCCTGCCGCTGGACGCCGCCCGGCTCAAGTCCGTCGCCGTGATCGGCCCCTGGGCGGACCGCGCCTACACCGGCGGCGGCGGCTCCTCGCACGTCACCCCGTACGCCGAGCAGACGGTGACGCCCCGCCAGGGCATCGCGGCCCGGGTCGGCCCGAACACGGAGGTGCGCCACGACCCCGGCGACGACCCGGCCTCGGCGGCCGCGGCGGCCACCGGCGCGGACGTCGCGGTGGTGGTGGTCGGCGACCAGGAGACCGAGGGCGCCGACCGCGGCTCGCTGAGCCTCGCCGCGGCGGACGAAGCGCTGATCCGGGCCGTCGCCCGGGCCAATCCGCACACCGTGGTGGTGCTGAACACCGGCGGGCCGGTCACCATGCCGTGGCTGGACGCGGTGCCCGCCGTGGTCGAGGCCTGGTACCCGGGCGAGCAGAGCGGCGCCGCGCTCGCCGACGTGCTGTTCGGCGACGTCGACCCGGCCGGGCGGCTGCCCGTCACCTTCCCGACCTCCGCCGACACCACCCCGATCCGGGACGCCGCCCAGTACCCGGGCACGGACGGCGTCTACCACTACACCGAGCGCCTCGGCGTCGGCTACCGCTGGTACGACGCGAGCGGCACCGCCCCGCTGTTCCCCTTCGGCCACGGCCTCTCGTACACCACCTTCACCTACGACGGCCTCACCGTGACCGGCCCCGACCCGGCCGGCCGGGTGCGGGTCGGCTTCGACCTCGCCAACCGGGGCACCCGGACCGGCACCGAGGTGCCCCAGCTGTACCTGACCTTCCCGGCCGCGGCCGGCGAACCCCCGCAGCAGCTCAAGGCCTTCGACAAGGTCACCCTGGCGCCCGGCGCCTCGACCCACGTGGAGCTGCGGCTGGACCGCTCCGCCTTCGCCGTCTGGGACGAGGGCGTGCACGGCTGGGGCGTCCCCGGCGGGCGGTACGGTCTCACCGTCGGCTCCTCCTCCCGCGCACCCCGGCTGCGGGGCACCGTGGACGCCCCCGCGTCCCCCGCCGTCTCCACCTGGTCCGGGCGGATCACCGGCTCCGACGGCGCCTGCCTGGACGCCTCGGCCGCCGCCGGGGACGCCGACCGGTCACTGGAGGCGACGAGTTGCTCGGGTGCGGCCGCCCAGGACGCCACCGTCGGCTCGGACGGCAGCATCGGCGTCCTGGACGGCTGCCTCACCCCGGCCGGCTCCGCCGACGGCGCCGCCGTCCTCCTGCGGGACTGCACCCGGACCGCCGACCAGGAGTGGCGCAGCGGCCCGGACTCCTCGCTGCTGAACCCGTCGACCGGCCGGTGCCTGAGCGTCACGGACGGCCGGCTGCTGCTGCAGGCCTGCACGGCGAGCGCCCAGCAGCGCTGGACCACGCCCAGCCCCAGCGGGCCGCTGACCGGCATCGCCGGGCAGTGCACGGACGTCGACGGGGCGCACACCGCCAACGGCACCGCCGTCCAGCTCTACCACTGCAACTCCACCGGCGCCCAGGACTGGACCGTCCGCCAGGACGGCTCGCTCCGGGCGCTCGGCAAGTGCCTGGACATCACCGACGGCCACACCGCCGCCGGCACCCCCGTCCAGCTCTACGACTGCAACGGCACCGCCGCCCAGCGCTGGCTCCCGCACCCGGACGGCACCCTGGTCAACCCGGGCTCGCAGCGCTGCCTGGACGCCCGGGGCGGCAGCAGCGCCGACGGGACCAGGCTCCTGATCTGGGACTGCGCGGGCAGCGCCAACCAGCTCTGGAAACTGCCCGCTTGACCGTCCCACCCGCTCGACCCGGTCGGCCACCGCCGCCCCGGGTCGAGCGCCGGCTCCCACGGGCCGCCCCCGGAATCCGCCCCACCGGCGATCGCGCGCGCGGCGTTCGGAATGCCCGAACGCCGCCGTACGCTGTCCCGCGACACCGGCAGGATCATCGCGAACACCTCAACACGAGCCGCAGCACGAACCACCAGCGGGCCGAGCGGGCCCGCGACCGCACGCGGGCGTTCGGGGGGACCGGAGAAACCAGTGGAACTTCGTCAGTTGCGCGTCTTCGAGGCCGTGGCCACCCACCGCACCGTCACCGCCGCGGCCGTGGCGCTCGACCTGGCCCCCTCCTCGGTCTCCGAGCAGCTCCGCACGCTCGAACACAGCCTGGACGCCGAGCTGTTCGGCCGCGCCCCGCACGAGTTGAGCCTCACCGCGGCCGGCGAGCGGCTGCTGCCCTGGGCCCGCAAGCTGCTCGACCAGGCCGAACAGGCCCGCCGGGAGGTGGTCGCCGACCGCGCCCGGCTCCGGCTCGGCGCGCTGGCGACGATAGCCGCGACCCACGCCCCGGCCGTACTGGCCCGGCTCGCCGAACGCCGTCCCGGCCTGGACGTCGCGCTGCACACCGACACCGCCCGGGACGCGCTGCTCGGCGGCGTCGCGGCCGGGGCACTGGAGGCCGCCCTCATCCTGGACACCGCCGGGCCGCTCGGCGAACTCGGCTTCTACCTGCCGCCCGCCCCGCTCGACCACCTCGACCTCAAGGACGTCCCGCTCGCCCTGGTCGCGGCCCCCGCCCACCCGCTCGGCGGCGCCACCGCCCTCACCCGCGAGGACCTGCGCGGCCAGCGCCTGCTGGTGAACGCCCCGGCCTGCTCCTTCCGGCTGGCCGGCGAGCGCCTGCTCGGCAACGACGTCGAACGCGTCCGCACCGGCGGCGTCGCCGTCACCCGCGCCTGCGCCGAACAGGGCCTCGGCATCGCCCTGCTCCCCGACTTCGCCGTCCGGGAGCCGCTCGCCTCCGGCACCCTCGTCCGCCTCCCCCTCGCTCCCCCGCCCCTCCAACTCCGCCTGGTCTGGCGCGCCGACCGCGAGACCGTCCCCGGCCTGCGCGCGACCCTGTACGCCGCCGCGGCCTGAACTCCCTTGCCGGACACGGCAAGCAAGCAGACGAACGGCGCGCCCCGGAACCCCGGGACGCGCCGTTCGCCCTACCCGACGACCGTCAGGCCTTCGGGCCCGCCGACTGCACGACCTCGAAGGACCACAGCGTGGACCCGGAGGCGGCCGGCCGCTTCGGGGCCTCGCCACCCTCGCCGCCACCACGGTGAGCAGCCTGCATCGGGCCCTCCATCCAGGCCTTGAAGTCCTCCTCGCTGCGCCAACGGGTGTAGACCAGGTACTGGTCGGTCCCCTCGACCGGGCGCAGCAGTTCGAACCACTCGAAGCCGTCGGAGTTCTCCACCGCGCCGGCCCGCGAGGCGAAGCGCTGCTCCAGCACCTCGCGCTGCTCGGCGGGCACCGTCAGTACGTTGATCTTGACGACGGACATGCCGCTCCTCACTGATCCGCCGGGGCCCGTACGGCCGTCGGCTCGGTTGCTCACGAGCAGTCTGCTACACCTCACACCCGGCCCGGGGCGGGCGCTGCGGGCCCAGGGGGCCGCAAGGGGCAGGGGGCGGGGCGCCGGATCAGGCGATCCAGGCCGGGAGGAGGCGGTCGGCGTCGCGCGGGGCGAGGGCGCAGGCGCCCTCGGGGGTGCGGGCGTCGGGGTTGTAGGCGTGGGAGGGGGACGGGGAGGCGACGAGGGCGGTGAAGCCTTCGGCGGTGGTGATGCGACGGGGCAGGTCGGCGGGGAGGGCGAGGGTGTCGCCGGCGGCGACGGTCAGGGTCTCGCCCGCGAGGTCGACCTCGGCCGAGCCGGCCAGCAGGGTCCAGATCTGCTCGGTGTCCATGGCGTGCAGCGGCCCCTGTCGGCCGGCGGGCATCTCGACCCGCCACTGGGCGAGGGCGGTCGCACCCTGGGTGGGCGAGGCGAGGGTGGTCATGACGGCGTTCGGGGTCTCGGTGCGACGGGCGTCGGCGGAGCGGATCACGGGCATGGTGAAGGAATCCCCTAAGATGGACAATGGAGTTGTCTATATGGTCAATGAGGTTGTCTATCGTGTCAAGCGAACCCGCCCCGCCCGGCTTCGAGCTGCCGCTGCGCCTGCTGCTGGCCTTCCGCACGATCATCGACGAGCTGCACGAGCGGATCGCCCGCGAAGGGCACCCCGACCTGCGCCCGATGCACAGCTTCGTCTTCCAGGCGATCGGCCCCCAGGGCACCACCGCCGTCGAACTCGGCCGCCGGCTCGGCGTCTCCAAGCAGGCCGCGGGCAAGACCGTCGAGACCCTGGAGCAGCTCGGCTACGTCGAGCGCGGCAGCGACCCGGCCGACGCCCGCCGCAAGGTGGTCCGGCTCACCGACCGGGGCGTGGACTGCCTGGTCCGCTCGGCGCGGATCTTCGAGGAACTGCGCACCGAGTGGTCCGCCACCCTCGGCGAGGAGCAGCTCCGCCGGATCGAGGACGGTCTGCGACTGCTCGCCCCCGGGGACCCGTTCCGGCTCGACACCCCGCGCTGGTTCGGCAGCCCGTGAAGGGACACCGAACCGGTGCGAAGGACGGCTAGAACGACCGCCCCTCCCCCCGGTACGGCGGCTGCGGACCGGTCGGCGGATCCGGCCGGTCCCGCCGGTCGGCGCAGAGCGCGGAGCTGAGCCGGGTGAGGAGTGCGGCGAGGTCCTCGTACTGCCGCTCGTCCCAGTCCCCCAGCAGCTCCGCGAGCTGGGTGCGCCGGGCGGCGACCAGGCGCAGCGCCACCTCCGCCCCCGGCTCGGTGAGCCGCAGCGGCAGGCCGCCGGTGCGGGCGGCGAGGCCGCGGCCCTCCACCTCCCGGACGGCCTCCTCGACGACCGGGACCGGGACGACCCGCCGCTCGGCCAGTTCGGCGGGCTCCACCGAGCCGTGGTGGTACATCTGCAGGAGCAGCCAGCTGGAGGCGGGCCGCAGGTCGAGCCCGGCGGTGGCGGTGATCCGCCGGAAGAGGTCGCGCCGGGCCTCCCGGGTGCCCAGGACGGACAGCGCGCGGGCGATCTCGTCCAGGGAGGAGCGCTCGACCGGGTTGATCCCGATCGACTCGCTGAGGTCGGGCGCGGTCACCGTGGAGCGCAGCTTCTGCTCGCGCAGGAACAGCGACAGCACGAAGGCGAGCACCGCGACGGGCACCGCGTACAGGAACACCCGGGTGATCGACTCGGCGTAGGCGTGGTGGACGCCGGCCTGGACGGCCGCGGGCAGCCGGGTGATCAGGCGCGGGTCGGCGGTGATCGCCTCCACCCGGAAGCCCGGCGGCAGCGGCTGCCCGGCCAGGGCGTCGGCGAGCCGGGAGCGCAGGCCGCCGGCGAAGACCGTCCCGAAGATGGAGACGCCGAAGGAGGCGCCGATGGAGCGGAAGAAGGTGGCGCCGGCGGTGGCCACCCCGAGGTCCTGGTAGCCGACCGAGTTCTGCACGATCAGCACCAGCACCTGCATCACCAGGCCCAGTCCGAGGCCGAAGACCAGGAAGTAGAGGCTCATCTCGGCGGTGCCGCTGTGCTCGTCGAGCCGGGAGAGCAGCAGCAGGCCGACCGCGGTGACGGCCGTCCCGGCGATCGGGAAGACCCGGTAGTGGCCGGTGCGGGCGACGATCTGGCCGGAGCCGATCGAGGTGAGCAGCATCCCGAGCACCATCGGCAGCATGTGGATGCCGGACATGGTGGGCGAGACCTGCTGGACCACCTGGAGGAAGGTCGGCAGGTAGGTGAGGGCGCCGAACATCGCGAAGCCCACCACGAAGGAGATCACCGCGACCAGGCTGAACGTCCGTGAGCGGAACAGCCGCAGCGGCAGGACGGGCTCGGCGGCCGAGCGCTCCACCTGGACGAAGACGAGCAGCAGCGCCAGTCCGAGCACGCCCAGGCCGACGACCTGCCAGGAGCTCCAGGCCCAGGTGGTGCCGCCGAGCGAGGTCATCAGCACCAGGCAGGTGGCGACGGCGGCGATCAGCGCGGTGCCGAGGTAGTCGATCCGGTGCTCGCGCCGGACCTCCGCGCCGTGCAGCACCGCCGCGATCACCACCAGGGCGACCACGCCGATCGGCAGGTTGACGTAGAACACCCAGCGCCAGCTGAGGTGGTCGACGAACAGCCCGCCGAGCAGCGGCCCGAGGACGCTGGTGACGCCGTAGACGGCGCCGAAGAGGCCCTGGTACCTGCCGCGGTCCCGGGGGGCGACGAGGTCGCCGACGATCGCCTGGGAGAGCACCATCAACCCGCCGCCGCCCAGGCCCTGGAGCGCCCGGAAGGCGATCAACTCGCCCATGTCCTGGGCGACTCCGCAGAGCACCGAGCCGATCAGGAAGATCACGATGGAGGCCTGGAAGAACCGCTTCCGGCCGTACATGTCGCCGAGCTTGCCCCAGAGCGGGGTGGCGGCGGTGGACGCCAGCAGGTAGGCGGTGACCACCCAGGAGAGGTGCTCCAGACCGCCGAGGTCGCTGACGATGGTGGGCAGCGCGGTGGAGACGATGGTCTGGTCGAGGGCGGCGAGCAGCATCGCCAGCAGCAGGGCCCCGATCGGCACCCAGAGGTTGGGGACGGTGACCTCGGGCGGGCCGGGCGGGTGCGCCGGGCTCCGCTCGCTCGCGGCGCGCGGCTCCGTCATGACGTCTCCACAGGCGGCATGGACTCTCCGTCGGGTCGCGGGGCCGGACGACCGGACGCCCAGGTGGATGATCACTCCCCGTTTCCCATGCTGGCAGATATGTCCCGTTTTGATCCGCCGGGTTGAGCCGAACGTAAGCACCGGACCCGTCGCACACGTCCCGGCGGTTTCTCCCGGGGCCAACCACCACCAACCGGCACAACACCCCCGCCGAGCACCGGACGCCCCTGTCCCCCCTCCGGGACGTCCTGCATAATCAGGCCCGATCGCGAGACCCGAGAACCGAGGAGGACCGGCCGATGCCGGACCAGCACTGCCCGACGTGCGGCACCGCACGCTCCACCGGGTGCAGCTGCCTCCCCGACCGGAGCCTCGACGAGACCGCCGTGCTCCCGCACCTGGAGGGCCCGCCGCTGGTCCGCCCGTACGTGCCCCAGGCGCCCGACCAGGTCGCCGACGAGCCGCCGCTGACGGCCGACCCGTTCGCGACCACCGTGCTGCCCCCGGTCGCGGCGGCGCAGCCGATGACGCCTCCGGTGCAGCCGATGACGCGTCCGGCGCAGCACCCGCAGCAGGCGCAGCACGCGCAGCAGATGCAGCCGCCGGTCACGCCCCCGCTCGGGCCGGACGCCGACGCCTACGCGACGACCGTCCTGCCGCCCGTCCCGGGCCCCGCGCCGGACGCGTACGGCAACGGCGCCACCACCGTCCTGCCCCCGGTCCCGTCGGATCCCCGGCCCGGCCCGGGCGCAGCCGGGGAGGAGCTCGGCTACTTCCCGTTCGACCACGGAGCCCCCGAACCCGACTCCGCCCCCACCGGCGGACGGGCCGCGCGCCGGGCCGCCGAGCAGTCCGAGCGCGCCCCCTTCGCCGGGCGCAAGGGCCTGATCGCGGCCGTCGGCGCCGGACTGCTGGCGCTCACCGTCGGCCTCGCGTACGCCGTGACGCCCTCCTCCGAGCCGACCCGCCGGGCCGAGCCGGCGCCCACCACCTCGCTCGCCCCCGCCCCGGTGGACCCGCCGACCGTGGCCGCCCCGGCGCCCAGCGCCCCCACGCCGACCCCCGAGACGCCGAGCCCGAGCGCCACCCGGTCGGCCAGGCCGAGCCCCACCAGGACCCCCACCCCGACGCCGACGCCCACCCCGACCCCCACCCCGACGCCGACCCCGACCCCCACGCCGACCCCGACGCCCACCCCCACGCCCACCCCGACCCCGACGCAGACCCCACGGACCCTGCAGATCGGGATGTCCGGCGTGGACGTCTCCGCGATGCAGACGAAGCTCGCGACCGTTCTGTGCTGGATGGACGTGCCGGTCAACGGCACCTATGACAGCGAGACCGCCGGCTACGTCAGCTACTTCCAGCGGATGCAGGGGGTCCAGGGCGACAAGAAGGGCGTCTACGGTCCCAACACCCGCGCGGCCCTGGACAACCGCACCACCTGCTGACCACCGTCAGCCGGTGATCGCCCCGAAGATGCTCACCCCGGCCAGCACCACCATGATCGCCGCCGCCACCCGGATGATCAGCTTCATCGGCACGTACTTGAGCAGCTTCTGCCCGCCCACGATCGCGATCCCGCCGACCGCGCAGAGCGCCAGCCAGGAGCCCAGGCCGACGGCCAGCGGGTCGGCGTACTTGGCGGCCAGGTTGGCGGTCATGATCTGGGTCAGGTCGCCGAACTCGGCGACCGCGACGACCGCGAAGCTGGTCCCGGCCACCTTCCAGAAGCGGTTCGAGGACGGCTCCTTGGCCGCGTGCCCCTCCTCGTCCTCACCACCGTGGAACAGCAGCATGGCCGCGCCGACCAGGAACAGCACCCCGGTGACGCCCTCCACCCAGCGGTGCGGCAGCAGCGAGAGCAGGTGCCCGGCGACCAGCGCCAGCACCACCTGGACCAGCATGGCGGCGGCCACGCCCGCGAAGACGTAGCTCGCCCGGTACCTGGTACCGAGCACCAGGCTGGCCAGCGCGGTCTTGTCCGGCAGCTCGGCCAGGAAGATGATGCCGAACGTCAACGCGGCAACGGTCACACTCATCGGAGGAACCCCTCGGTCGGCTGCCCGGCCTCCGCAGGTCCGTCAGGGGACGCTTCGGCCCGACAGCACTGGAAATGGTCACAGCACTGCGGCCGAAGGTCTCGCCGGCAGCCGCCGAGCCGGCGGTGCCCCGGGCGCCGGGCCCCTGGGGGCCAGTATGTCGACGGTCCGGTGGAGGGCTACTCCCCTTCAACGCGCCCCAGCCTACCCGACGCCGTGGCCCGGTCCGCCGTCGGCCGTCACCAGCCCCCGCCCGACCAGCTCCAGCACCACCACGATCGCCACCGACTCCACCGCCAGCAGCCCGATCAGTACGAACAGCTGCACCGCGCCCGCCTGCACCGGCGAGGCGCCGCCGAGCAGCATCCCGACGAAGGCGCCGGGCAGGGTGACCAGGCCGACGGTGCGGGTCTGGTCCAGCGCCGGGACCAGCGAGGTCGCGGCCGCCGTACGGCAGATCTCCAGCCGGGCGTCCCGCTCCTCGAAGCCCAGCGCCAGCGCCGCCTCCACCTCTCCGCGCCGCTGCCGCAGCTCGTCCAGGGCGCGCCGGCCGGCGAGCGAGGTGGCGGTGAGCCCGCCGCCGATCAGGATGCCGGCGACCGGGATCACCGACAGGCCCTTGAGCGGCAGCAGCCCGACGGCCGGCAGCAGGACCAGCACCGGCAGCACTCCCGCGCCGATCGGGGCCGCCGCCCAGACCCAGCCGGGGCCCGGGGTCATCCGCCGGCCGGCGGTGCGCACCGCGACCGTGAACATCAGCAGCACGAACAGCGCCGACCACCACAGCGAGGCGACCACCCAGCTGATCACCACGGCGACGGCGGCCAGTTGGACGACCGCCCGCAGTCCGGCCCGCGCCACCGCCCGCCCGTGGCCGAGCAGACCCCGGCCGGCCACCGCCACGGCGGCCAGCAGCAGCACCCCGGTGACCACCCCGAGCACCGGGGTGACCGGCAGCAGCTGCCCGCTGCCGGAAGCCGCCAGCGGTACGGGGGCCGGTACCGACAGCGGCATCAGATCCAGCTGGTGAACCACATCCGGTCCTGCCAGGACGACATCGGGATCACCTCCGCCGTGTACAGCGGGTAGAAGAAGGCGAAGCAGCCGACGATCGCGAACACGATCAGCCCGGCCGCGACCGCCCCGTACCGGCGGCGCTCGGGGCTGCAGCCCGCCGGGCCGAGGATCGCGCCGAGCAGCTGGGCGACGGCCAGGCACAGGAACGGCACCAGCACGACCATGTAGAAGGAGAAGATCGTCCGCTCCTGGTACCGGAACCATGGCAGGTAGATCCCGGCCACCGCGCACAGCACGGCGCCCGAGCGCCAGTCCCGGCGGAAGAACCAGCGCCACAGCAGGTAGACCAGCGCGAAGCAGGCCGCCCACCACAGAAACGGGGTGCCCAGGCCCAGGATCTGCGCCGCGCAGCCGCCGGGGGCGGTGCAGCCGCGCGTCCCGGTCGGCACCTGCTCCCAGTACATCGAGACCGGGCGGCCGTCGACCAGCCAGGCGAAGGGATTGGACTGGTAGGTGTGCGGGGTGCTCAGGCCGGTGTTGAAGTCGTACATCTGCGAGTGGTAGTGCCACAGGCTGCGCAGCGGCGCGGGCACCCAGGTCATCGGGACCTGCGGCAGCGGGATGCCGAAGGCGTGGTCCGGGGAGAGCCCGGCGCGGCCGTCCGCCCAGTGCCGGTCGTAGCCGCCCCCGTCGCCGGCGCCGCTCGCCAGCCAGCCGCTCCAGGCGCCGACGTACACCACCAGGGCCGAGCCGACCATGGCGAGGAAGGCGGGTACGGCGTCCCGGCGCAGCATGGAGCGCCAGGGGTGGCGAGCGCCGGCGGCGCGGCGGCCGGACTGGTCCCAGAGCACGGTGAGGACGCCGAAGGCGGCGAGGATCGGGGCGCCGTTCCACTTGACGGCGCAGGCGGCGCCGACGAGCACCCCGGCGGCGATCCGCCAGGGGCGCCACCCGAGCCGCACGACGTCGCCGTCGGTGACCCCGGCGAGCCGGGCGCGGACGTGGTCGCGGTCGATCAGCAGGGCGCCGAAGGAGGCGAGCACGAAGAACATCTGGATGCCGTCGAGCAGGCCGACCCGGCTCATCACCAGCTGGAGGCCGTCCACGGACATCAGCAGGGCGGCCGTGCAGCCGACCAGGGTGGAGCCGAAGAGCCGGCGGCCGATCCGGGCCAGCATCAGCACGGCGAGGGTGCCGAGCAGGGCGGTCATGAACCGCCAGCCGAAGGGGTGCAGTCCGAACAGCTGCTCGCCGACCGCCATCACCCACTTGCCGAGCGGCGGGTGGGCGACGAACTCGGGCGCGGAGCTGAGCGGGACGGACTGCGGGACGGCCAGGATGTCGGCGTTGGCGTGGTCGGGCCAGGTGCCCTCGTAGCCCTGCTGGAGCAGGGACCAGGCGTCCTTGGGGTAGTACGTCTCGTCGAAGACGAAGGCGTTGGGGTAGCCGAGGTTCCAGAACCGCAGCAGGCCGGCGAAGAGCGCGACGGCGATCGGGCCGAGCCAGCCGGAACGGTCGGCCGCCCAGCGCAGCAGGCCGCGCGGGGCCAGTGCCGGGTCCGGTTCGGCGGTGGCCTGGACCGCCGGGGGGTGCGTGAGCGCCGCTTGCGTCATAGCCTCGCCGATTCGCCTGTCTGCGGGGCCCTGGGGTTGCTGCACCGGGCCCGGGTCTGCTGCCCCGGCCGGGGGCCGGGCGGTCAACAGCCACTGACACTATGTGGCGGTGCCCGGGAAGCCAAGCGCGACGGGCGCCGACCAGGTGACCTGGTCGGCGCCCGTGCGAGCGGCCGTACACATGGCCGCACAAGCGGCCGAATCACGCGGCCGATTTGCTCAGCCGAATCACGCGGCGGTCTGCAGCTCCCGCTCCCGGACCGGGGCCGGGGTGCGGACCACGGCCGGGGCCGCGTTGTCCTGCTCGGCCGTGAGGTACGGGCGCAGGCGCAGCGCCAGCACGACGATCAGCAGCGTCGAGCCCGCCATGGCCGCGAGGTAGAGCGGCCAGGTGCCGGAGCCGACCAGCAGCACGCCGACGGCCGGGCCGACCGCGATGGCGATCTGCTTCACCAGGGCGTACCCGGCGTTGTAGGTGCCGAGCAGCCGGGCCGGGGCGAGGTCGGCGACCATCGGGCCCATGGTGGGCGCGAGCAGCGACTCACCGACGCCGAACAGGGCGTAGATCGAGACGATCGCGACCGTGGCGGCCATGGTCTCGGTCCGGATCAGACCGGCGACCAGGGCCATCGCCCAGGCGGCCAGCCAGACCAGGCCGGCCGCGGCCATCGCGGCGGTGCGGCGGCGGCGCGCCGTGATCCGCACCATGAACATCTGCAGCACCACGATGGTGACCGCGTTGGCGCCGATCGCGAGGCCCAGGGTGGAGGGCGCGGTGCCGACGGTGTCGGTGGCGAAGGCCGCGACACCGGACTCGAACTGGCCGTAGCAGGTGAAGAAGATCAGCCCGGCGAGGACGCAGAGCCGCACCATCGCCTTGTCGGCGAGCAGGGCGCGCAGGCCGGTCGGGCCGGTCGCCGCGCCCTGGACGACGCTCAGCTGGGCCTTCGGTATCCGGGCGGTGCCGGTGACCAGGGCCAGGCCGAGGAAGGTGACCGCCTCGATGGTGAACAGCCGGGTGAGGCTGGCCGGGTCGGCGACGTTCACGATCTGCCCGCCGACCAGCGCGCCGATGCCCATGCCCAGGTTGACCAGGGTGAACTGCAGCGCGAAGGCGTGCGAGCGGGTCGCGGCCGTCGAGCAGCGGACGATCATCGTGGCGAGGGCCGGCTGGCAGGTGGTGACACCCGCGCCGAACAGGAACGAGGAGACCAGCAGGGCCGGCGTGCCGGTGGCGTGGCCGAAGGCGAACGCGCCGGTGGCGGCCAGGGCCGCACCCGCCAGCAGCACCGGACGGGGACCGTACCGGTCGATGCCGCGCCCGGTGAACGGGAGGACGGCGAGCGCCGCCAGCGCGAAGACGGTGAACACCATCCCGGCCGCCAGCGAACCCAGCCCGCGCACCTGGTCCACGTACACGAACATGTACGGCATCGTGAACCCGCTGCCGAACGCGCTGAGCGCGTTGCCGATCTGGACGCGGCGCAGCGGGCCGCCCGCCCCACGTCGCTGCTGCCTCTGCTGCTTCACCGTGCCGGTCACCGTGCACATCCCTTCCTGTTTCCACTGGAACTCTTGAGCCCAGAAGATTTCAGACCTAAACTCTGCCGAGATAAAGTCTTAGCACTGGAAGGCTGCGGAGTCAAAGGCTTAAGGAGTGCACGCCCGTGCGACACTGGTCCGCATGACTACGGACAAGCCGTCGCCGGCTGCTGACAAGCCGCCGAAGGCCACTCCCCTGGAGCTCGGCATCGCCGAGCAAGTGGCCCTCTACCAGCGGGAGTTCCCCACCGTCGACCCCCAGGTCGAGACGATCGTGCAGACCCTCAACCGGGTCTCCCGGCGGATGGGCGTCGCGTACGACCGGCAGCTGACTGTGCTCGGGATCACCTCCGCCGAGTGGGAGGTGCTCAAGGCGCTGGTGGTGAGCGGGAGCCCCTACCGGCTGGGCCCGGGCGAGCTGGCGAAGCGGCTGGGGCTCACCCCGGCCGCGATGACCCACCGGATCGACCGGATGGTGGCCGAGGACCTGGTCACCCGGGAGCGGGACGAGTCCAACCGGGTGCGGGTGATCATCGAGCTGACCGAGAACGGCCGCGACAAGTGGCTGGAGTCGATGCGGATGGCGGCGGTGTTCGAGGAGGAGCTGCTGCAGGACATCAAGGGCGAGGAGCGCACCGCGCTGTCCGGCCTGCTGGCCCGGATGCTGCGGCGGATCGAGGAGAGCCAGCCGGACGCGCTCGGGCGCACGGCCGACCTGGCCTGAGCCGCGGTCGCGGTCGCGGGTCCGGGCCCGGAACGACGGAGTCCGGCCCGCCGGGGGTGCTCCCCCGGCGGGCCGGACTCCTTCGTTCGTTCAGGTGCCGCGGGGCCCGTCGGGCCTCGGGGCGGTCAGCGGGTCAGCAGGGGCCGTTGTCGGTCCAGACGCCCCACTGGCCGCTCTGGGTCGGGTCCTCGCCCTTGGTCCACCACTTGTTGGTGTAGTAGTGGCCCTTCCAGGAGACCTTGGTGCCGCCGGCCGCGTAGGTCGCGTTCGGGTCCCAGCTCGGGGCGGCCGAGCAGGTGGCCGGCGTGGTCGGGGTGCCGGTCGGAGTCCCGGTGGGCGTGCCGGTCGGGGTGCCCGTCGGGGTCCCGGTGGGGGTCCCGGTCGGCGTGCCGGTCGGGGTCTGGGTCGGCGTCGGGCTGCCGGTCGGCGGGGCCGGGCAGCCGGCCGCGGAGCCGTTGGTGGCGTTCACCATCGTGTCGAACAGGGTGGTGTTGGTACCCAGGTCGTACAGCGAGAAGGCGAAGGAGCCGCCGAGCCCGTTGCAGTGCGCGTAGTCCAGCTTGGCCTGGATGGACTTGGCGTTCTCACCGCTCCAGAAGGTGTTGCCGTCGTAGAAGTAGGCGGCCTTGGCGTCGTCGTCCCAGAAGGTCTTGGACGGGTTGTCGACGAAGCCGGTCAGCTCCTTGTACATCTGGATGCCCGGGACGTTGCCGGACATCGCGGCGCCGGCGGCCGGGGCGGTGGCGGGCTGAAAGAGGCCGTTCCTGCCGTTGTTCTGGACGCCGGTCCAGCCGCGGTAGTAGAACGGCACACCCATGTTGATCTTGTTGGCCGGGAAGCCGCCGGGGATGCCGTACTGGGCGTCGCCGACCGTCCACGCCTTGATCGCGTTGTCGATCGAGTACTTGCCGTTGCCCGGCTTGGCCGGGGTCGACGGGTCGTTCGGGCCGGAGTACAGCGGGGCCTGGTGGTTGGTCGGGCCCTGGGGGTCCCAGCCGCCGTGCATGTCGTAGGTCATGACGTCGAGGAAGGTCAGGTACTGACCGATCTTGTCGGTCTCGACGTTCATGATCTTGTCCTGGCCGGCGCCGACCGCCGCCGACAGGGCGTAGGTCCTGTTGTCGGCCTTGCCCTGGGCGTCCAGCTGGTTGCGGAACTCCTGCAGCAGCAGGGTGAAGTTCTGCTTGTCGGCCGGGCTGGAGATGTTGCCGGTGTGGCCGCCGCCGCCCGGGTACTCCCAGTCGATGTCGATGCCGTCGAAGACGCCCTTGCCCGTGCCCGGACCGCCGTAGCCGGCGTCGGACGGGAGGTTCCCCTTGATGAACATGTCGATGCAGGACGAGACCAGGTGCTTGCGCGAGGCGTCCGTGGCGGCCGCCGACGAGAAGTACTTGGAGTAGGTCCAACCGCCGATCGACAGCAGGACCTTGAGGTTGGGGTTCTTCGCCTTGAGCTTCTTGAGCTGGTTGAAGTTGCCCGCGATCGGCTGGTTCCAGACGTCGCCGACGCCGTCCACCGAGATGTCCGCGCCGAAGCTCTTCTGGTAGTCGGCGAAGGCGTCGGCCGCGCCGTCACCGGCGTTGGGGTTGTTGTCGTTGGTGTCGGCGGCCTTGGTCGCCTCGAAACAGCCCAGGTCGGTCGGGGAGATGTTGGCGAAGTCGTAGATCATGTAGTCCAGCTTCCCGGCCACGCCGGTGTCCTGGATCGTCTTCGGGTAGTACGCGTTGGCGTACACCGACCACTGGTCGTAGTAGGCGACCTTGATGCCGCCGCTGGTGGCGGTCGCGCCGGTGGAGTTGGTGGTCGCGGCATTGGCCGCGCCGCCGCCGGACAGCGCGAGGCCCGCGCCGAGCAGCAGGGAGGCGGTGGTGCCGGCCGCGACGGCGGCCAGGCTCTTCGGGCGGCGCCGGCGGGGCCCGTCCGGAGCCGGGGTCCCGGCCCTTTCAATGCGTGAGCGCAGCATGGGTGCGTGACTCCTGGGTGTGGGGGTTCCGTCGCCCGGTGGGGTGCGTCCGGGGTGGGGCCGGACGACCGGGACATGACAGATCAGGGGTGGGAATCGAGCGGACAGGCCATGACGGACACCGGGATGTGCCGAACCGGCGCCCCCGGCACGAGGCCGGTGACGCCGGTTCAGGGGCTCCCTGCACCTGGGGAACAAAAATGGACTAGACCAACTCCCCCGTCAAGGGGTCCCGTTGGCCTTGAGACCCGCTTAAGGTTCCGCACCCGCCCCGCAACGGCGGCCCGCGGAACCGCGACAGCGGCGCTCAGAACCGGACGGCGTTCGCCACCTCGGCCTTCACCGTGCCGCTGAGCTCCCGGTTGGCCTGCGCGGTGGCCTGGGCACTCTGGCCCGCCGCCACGTCCTGGACGGTCACCGCGGTCGCGTCCAGCAGTTTGCCGCTCCCGTCGGTGAAGTTCACCTGGACCACGTACCGGTACGACTCCTGCCCGTGATTGGTGACGGTGAGCTGCGCCTGCGGCTTGCCGTCCGAACCGGTCGACACCGCGCCGACCGAGACGTCCCCCTTGGCGTCCAGCCCGCCCTTGATCCCGGCGACCGCCGAGGACGCCGCCGAGACCGCCGCCGAGGCCTCGGCCTGCGCCGAGCCGAGCAGCCCGCCCACCCCGCCGGCCGCCGAGGCCAGCGCCGACGCGGCGGAGGCGGCCGCGCTCGCCGCCTTCTGCACCTCCCCGGCCGCCGCGGAGGCCTCACCGCGCGCGCTCTTGCCGGAGGAGCAGCCGGCCAGCACCGCCGAACCCAGCACGGCCACCGCCAACACCCCTGCGGCCAGCCGATGGTGACGATTCGTCGGTGCGGTCGGGCGCTGAACGGTGCGGCGCGGCCCGGAGGTGGCTCGGGTGAGCGGCTGGCGGTCCATGCGGGTCCTCGTTCCTTCCCGGCGCCGGGCTGCCCGGCACACCTCCCGCCCACCCTCCGAGCCGCCCGCCGCCCCCGCCAGCAGGGGTGGTGCCTCCGGGTGAGGGCCCGGCCCTCCGGTACGGGCCTCAGGACAGCCCGGAGCCCTCCTGCTCGTCCGCCTCCACCGCGGCCCGCTCCTCGCGCAGCCGCACCAGGTGCCGGCGGCGCGCCACCACCCCGTACGCGCCCGCCGCGCTCGCCAGGAAGGCCAGCGTGCCGACCCACGGCCGGTCGAAGACGTGCCCGGTCAGGTGGTCCAGCGAGTACCGCCCGGGGCCGGCCAGGCCGATCGCCAGGCCGGTCGCGCCGAGGAACGCCGGGTACTCGTAGCCGCCGGACATCGCGAAGAAGCCCGCCGGGGCGTGCACCGCCACGGCCCCGGCCATCGTCCCGGCCACCACCGCACCGGCCGCCGGGGTGGCCAGCCCGGCCACCAGCAGCGCCCCGCCGCCCGCCTCGCCGAGGCCCGCCGCGATGGCGCTCTCCCGGGCCGGGTGGAAGCCCATGTGGTCCATCGCCTGGGTGGTGCCCTCCAGGCCGCCGCCACCGAACCAGCCGAACAGCTTCTGGGTCCCGTGCGCGATCAGCACTCCGCCGACCGCGCTGCGCAGGGCCAGCAGGCCCAGGTCCCTACGGTTCAGGCACATGTCGCATCCTCGTTTCCGCCAGGGGAGTGGTCGTACGTACCTCCATGGCACCCGAGAGCGCCCGCCGGCTCGACCCGGGGCCGCCATCCGGGCGAATCCGACCGCGACAAGGAATGCTGGGCCCATGTTCGTCTTCAACCTGGGCAGCGCCTTCATCACCTTCTTCGCCGTGGTCGGCCCGCCGAAGACCCTGCTGACCTTCGCCAGGCTGGCCGGGGACCGCAGCACCCGGGAGCTCCGGCGGCTGGCCGCCTGGAGCACGGCCGTCTCGGCGCTGATCGGCCTGGTCCTCGGCTTCGGCGCGGACGAGGTGACCACGCTCTTCCACATCAGCGACCAGTCGCTGCAGCTCGCCGGCGGGGCGATCTTCTTCGTCTACGCCGTCGCGCTGGTCTTCGGCCTGCACCTCGGCGCGACCGGCGACGACGACGAGCACCTGGCCAACCCGCTCGCGGACGGCATCCGCGAACTGCTGCTGCCGTACATCGCCAGCCCGCTCGCGATCACCGCCGTCCTGGTCGCCTCCCTGAACCAGGACAACTGGGGCTGGAAGGCGGCCGTCGCCGGGGCGTACGTGGCCGTCGCGGTGCTCAACTACCTCTGCGTGGCCGTGCTCGCGCCGCTGATGAAGCGCACCCACAGCACCTCGCTGGAGGTGGCGTCCCGGCTGCTCGGGCTGCTGCTCGCAGCGGTCGGCGTCGAGCTCTTCCTGGAGGGCCTGGCCGGGCTCGGGGTGCCGCTGCCCGCCGGGCACTGAGCCGGAGCGCCCGGGCGGGGGGCTGGGCTCGGGCGGGGGCTGGGCGCAGGCGGGGGGCGCGGCAGGGGCTCGGGCGGTCGCTCAGCCGGCCGCCAGGCGGGTCAGCACCTCGCCGATCCGCCCGCGCACCAGGGGGTCGGCGACCAGCCCGTCCGGGCCGACCGCGCCGCGCTCCAGCGGGATCCGCACGCAGGCCTCCGCCAGCACGGCCGCGCCGGTGTAGCCCAGGACGGTGCCCAGGGTGGCCTCGGCGCCCAGGCCGCGGCCCGGCCCCGCGCAGTTGATCCAGGCCGCGGGCTTGTCCGAGATCTCGATCCCGCCGACCGTCCAGTCCAGCAGGTTCTTGAAGGAGCCCGGGAGCGTCCCTGCGTACTCGGGGGTGCAGACGAGCAGCGCGTCGGCCGCCTCGATCGCCGCCCGCAGCGCGGCCACCGGCTCCGGCAGCGGGTCGGTGTCGTGGTCCGGGTTGAAGTGCGGCAGCCCGGCCAGGCCCGGGTAGTACGTGGTCCGGACGCCGGGCAGGTCGTCGGCCACGGCGGCGGCGGTGCGCAGCACGGCCTCGTTGGCGGAGCCGGCCCGCAGGCTCCCCGGCAGCAGCAGGATGTGGCGCTCGTTCGGCATGCCGAGGAACCTACTCCTTGACGTCCGCGTCAAGGCCAGCCGGAGGCCGATCGCCGGGGCGGGCGGGCTCGGGCGGGCGAACCCGGGCGGGCTCGGGCCGGCAGTCCCGGGCGGGGTCAGCTCGGCAGCAGCGGCCGCCAGGGCACCGGGCTGGAGAGGATCATCGAGCTGGCCGGCGGCCCGTACCCGCCGAGCCGGTCGCAGAGCGCCTCGAACTCGGCCATGGTGGCGACCGCGACCAGCAGCACGCAGCAGGCCCCGCCGGTGACCCGGTGCAGCTGCAGCACCTCCGGCCAGGTCGCCACCTCGGGGTCGCGCAGCACGCAGCGCGGGCCGTAGCACTGCACCTGGACCAGCGCGGTGATCGGCAGCCCGGCCCGGGTGGGGTCCACATGGGCGTGGTAGCCGCTGATCACGCCGTCCGCCTCCAGACGGCGGACCCGTTCGGCCACCGCGGGTGCGGACAGGCTCACCCGGCGGGAGAGTTCGTTGTACGAGAGTCTGGCGTCGGCCTGCAGTTCGGCCAGCAGGCGGCGGTCGACGGCGTCCATGGGGGCTCCCGAAGCGGTGGTGGTCAGCGGGTGTGATCAGCGGGTGATCAGCGGTTTTTCATTCGTAAAGCAGATCGACCGAACGCCTCGCGAACGACAACCCGAAGCCCTGTTGCGGTGCTCGTCGGCCATTCAAGCGGGGGACCACGGCGCCGCACAATGGGCTCCCCGGTGGAACCAGGACATCCGTCCGCTCCATCGGACCCGGGCGACGCGGCCCGGACGGAGCAGGAGGGATCGGGATGGGGCACGACACGGTGGAGACACCCAACCTGTCGTTCGGTGCGGACGGCCGACCGGGTCGGGGCACCCCGTACGCGCAGTACGTGCGCCTGGAGGAGCTGCACAGCCTCCAGCACCCGCGCAGCAAGGAGCCGGCCGAGCTGTCCTTCATCGTCACCACCCAGGTGATGGAGCTGCTCTTCGACCTGCTGCGGCACGAGTGGACGATCGCCCGGCAGGCGCTGCGCGAGGACGACCCGACCGCCGCGCGGGCCGCGCTGCGCCGCGGCACCCACGTCCAGGACGTGCTGGTGGAGTCCTGGGACCTGCTGGCCACCATGACGCCGCAGGAGTTCAACTCCTTCCGCGCCCTGTTCGGCGAGGCCTCCGGCTTCCAGTCCTCGGCCTTCCTGCACCTGGAGTTCCTGCTCGGCAACAAGAACGCCGCGCTGCTGAACATGTACGACGGGATGCCGGAGACCCAGGCCGAACTGGCCGAGGCACTGCGCTCCCCCGGCCTGTACGACGAGGCGCTCGGCCTGCTGGCCCGCCGCGGCCTGGCGGTGCCCGCGGCCGCCTCGGAGCAGCGCTACCGGCCCTCCGAGGAGGTCGCCGCGGCCTGGCGCCGGGTCTACACCGAGCCGGAGTTCGCCGACCTCCAGCCGCTCGCCGAGGCGCTGCTGGACGTCGCCGAGCGGGTCACCCGCTGGCGCCAGCGGCACCTCAGCTCGGTCAAGCGGACCATGGGCGCCAAGCCCGGCTCGGGCGGTTCCAGCGGACTGACCTGGCTGCGCAAGGCAGCCGAGCAGGACGTGTTCCCGGAGCTGTGGACGATCCGGGACGAGCTGTGACCGAGCCGGTGGCGAAGGAGAGAACGGGCATGACCACGCGCGAGGACTGCGCGGCGCTGGACGCCGTCGACCCGCTGGCGGCGTTCCGCAAGGAGTTCGCCCTGCCGGACGGGGTGATCTACCTGGACGGCAACTCACTGGGCGCGCTGCCGGTGCGCACGCCCGAGCGGGTGGCCCGGGTGGTCGAGCAGGAGTGGGGCCGGGAGCTGATCCGCAGCTGGAACGACGCCGGCTGGTTCGAGCAGCCGTACCGGCTGGGGCGGCGGATCGCGCCGCTGATCGGGGCCGACCCGGCGGAAGTGGTCGTTTGCGACACCACCTCGGTGAACCTGTTCAAGGTGCTCGCGGCCGCGCTCCGGCTCCGCCCGGGGCGGCACACGGTGCTCGGCGACGTCGAGGCCTTCCCGACCGACCTGTACATCGCCGAGGGCGTGACCGGCCTGGTCGAGGGCGGGCGCAGCGTGCTGATCCGCCCCGAGGAGCTGGACCGGCACCTCGACGGCGAGGTCGCCGCGGTGGTGCTCTCGCACGTGGACTACCGCACCGGCGAGCTGCTGGACATGCCCGGGATCACCGCCCGGGTGCAGGCCGCGGGCGCCCTGATGATCTGGGACGTCTGCCACTCGGTGGGCGCACTGCCGGTCGAACTCGGCGCCGCCAACGCCGACTTCGCGGTCGGCTGCACCTACAAGTACCTGAACTCCGGCCCCGGCTCGCCGGCCTTCCTGTACGTCGCCGAGCGGCACCTGGCGGCCGGTCCGCGGCAGCCGCTGAGCGGCTGGTTCGGGCACGCCCGCCCGTTCGCCTTCGAGCCCGGGTACGACCCCAAGCCGGGCATCGGGCGCTTCCTGACCAGCTCGCCCTCCCTGCTCGGCCAGGCCTCGCTGGAGGTCTCCCTGGACATCTGGGAGCGGGCCGACCTGGCCGCCGTACGGGCCAAGAGCCTGGCGCTGACCGACCTGTTCGTCTCGCTGGTCGAGGGCCTGGACGGGATCGAGGTGGTCACCCCGCGCGAGCACGCCCGGCGGGGCAGCCAGGTCGCGCTGCGGCACCCGGACGGGTACCCGGTGGTCCAGGCGCTGATCGCGCGCGGGGTGATCGGGGACTTCCGCGCACCGGACCTGATGCGCTTCGGCTTCACCCCGCTGTACCTCTCGTACACCGAGGTGTGGGACGCGGCGCAGCAGCTGGCCGAGGTGCTGGCGAGCGGCGAGTGGCGGGAGGAGCGGTTCTCCCGCCGGGGCGAGGTGACCTGACCGGAGGCAGGGGCCCTTCGCTCAGTCGCTCGACCGACCGATCGTCAACTCCGCTATCAGTTGCCGGTAGACGTCGAAGGCCGGCTTGCGCGTCCAGTCGTCGCGGAGCAGTCCGAAGTGGTGGAACGGACCGGGGCCGGCGCTGTCGGCGTCCCGGAGGGAGAAGAACGAGTAGCTCCGGACGGCGAGTTCACCGGCCAGCCCGGCCACCGCCCGGACCACCTGCTCCACCACCTCGGCCTGCCGGGCCTCGCTCCGCCCCGGACCGGTGGGCCAGCCGTTCTCGCAGATCCGCAGCGGGACGGCCGGCCCGATCCCGGCCCGGGGCAGTGCGTCGTTGCGGAAGCCGGTGAGCACCGCCCGCACCGCGTCCGCGATCCGGCCCTCCGGGACGGGGCGGAAGGCGTCCGGGAAGAAGTCCAGGCCGACGTAGTCCAGGGCGCGGTGGAAGCGCTCGTCGGCGAGCCGCCCCAGCTCCGGCCAGAAGGTGTCGGCCGGGTCGAACGAGGGCACCGCGTTGAAGCCGACCGCCAGGTGGTCGTAACCACAGGCCAGCGCCTCCTCCTTGGCCGCGACGACGCCCTCGACCAGCGCCCGGCGGACGTTCGGGATGCTGCCGTCGAGGACGGGCAGGTCCAGGTTGGGCTCCTCGCAGATCTGCAGGAGCGCGAGGCGGGGGCCTTCGGCCCGGACGGTCCGCCGGACGAAGTCCAGCCAGCCCGCCAACTCCCCGCTGAGCTCTCGGTACTGGAGCACGAGGTCGAGCTTCCGCCCGTCGGCGGCGTACCGCTCGGGCCGCTCCGGGGTGTGCGCGCCGTCCGGGTACAGGCGGTAGGCGCGCACGAGCAACTCTGCCGCCTCGCCCTGGAGTTCGCGTAGTGCGGCGGTGATCTCCGCAGGATCGTCGGGGCGGGCGGGCTGGATCATCCCGGTCTCGTCGCCGAGCAGTCCACCGGGGTAGATGCCGAAGGTGAAGGTCATGGCGACACCGTAGCGGATATTTTTGGTGTCACTGCAAGTTTTAAGTGACTCCATGATTTTGCGCTACGATGCGGCCATGGGACTTCGCGAACTCAAGAAGCAGCAGACCCGGGAACTCCTGGCCGACACCGCCATGGGCCTGTTCGCCGAGCACGGCTTCGAGCGGGTCACCGTGGCCGAGGTGGCCCGGGCCGCCGGGGTCTCGCCCAACACGGTGTTCAACTACTTCCCGACCAAGGAGGACCTGTTCTTCGACCGGCAGGACGCGGTCGTCGGCCACCTCGCCGAAGTGGTCCGCCGACGGCCGGCCGACAGCTCCGCCGTGGACGCCGTCCGGGCCGACCTGCTGGCGGGCCTCGCCGACGGGGAGCCGACCATCGGGCTCACCCCCCGGATGGCCACGTTCTGGCGGATCATCGCGGACAGCCCGGCCCTGCGGGCCCGGCTGCTGGAACTCGGCGAACGCTCCGAAGCGGCCCTGGCGGCCGCCCTGGCCGAGGAGTCGGGCACCGGACCGGCGGACCCGCTCCCCCGGGTGGTGGCCGGCGCCGTCGCCGGGGCCCACCGGGCGGTGCTCGGCGAGATCCGGCGGGCGATGGTCGCCGGGGAGCCGGCCGAGGAGGTGCGGGAACGGGTCAGGACGGCGGTGGAACGGGCCTTCGACCTGCTCACCTCCGGACTCGCCGGGTACCGGTCGGGGCAGTGACACGACTCGGGCCGCCCGGCCACGGAGGCGGGCGGCCCGAGGGGTACTGGCCGGGGTGTTGGGGGGCTGCTAGCTGTGGCGGCCGCGGCGGCGGGCGGCCAGCACGGCGAGGCCGCCGAGGCCGAGCAGGCCGACACCGGCCAGGCCGAAGACCACCGGCGCGTCACCCGAACCGGTCGAGGGCAACTCGCCGTCGCCACCGGGGTGGTGGCTGGTGGGGTGGTGGCTCGTCGGATGGTGGCTGGTCGGGGCCGGGCCCGCGCTCGACGTGGACGCGCTGGCCGACGCCGAAGTGGTGCTCGCGCTCGGGGAGGTCGGGCGCGGGGAGGTGGGGCTCGGGGACGTCGGACTCGGGGACGTCGGTGACGGCGAGGTCGGAGACGGGGACGTTGGGGACGGGGAGGTCGGACTCGGCGAGGTCGGACTCGGCGAGGTCGGACTCGGCGAGGTCGGACTCGGCGAGGTCGGCGACGGGCTCGGCGTCACCCGGCAGTCCGGCAGATCCCCGTCGAACGGGTAGCTGTGGATCTCGTAGCCGCCCGTACCGGTGTGGATCAGGTTCCCCGCGAGGTACACCCGGCCGTTGATGCCCGGCTGGGCAAGGGTCGTGGTGCTGCCCGGGTTGCCGGCCATGACCGAGCCCTGGAACTGGGCGCTGCCGAGGATCTGCGGCGAGGTCGCGGTCGGGAAGTTGTACATCAGCTTGGAGCGCATGTCGGTGGTCTGGTCGCCCGCCAGGCCGGTGCCGGTGTAGGTGTTGATGATCGGGCTGTCCCCGAGCATGTTCACCACGACGGTGGCCCCGGCCGGGATGTTGTTGAAGACCAGGCCGATCTGGCCGCCGCTCGGCGAGGCCAGGTTCTGGCTGACGTTGAAGACCTGCTTCATGCTGACGCCGTCACCGGTGAAGGTGGCCTGGCTGGAGGAGACGTCGACGGTGCCGGTCGCGGTGGCCCGGCCGACGCAGTCGGAGACCTCCTCGATCTGGGTCAGCACGTCCTGGTAGGGCGCGGCGGCGTTCGGGTCCTGGATCGACTTGCCGGTGGGGTCGATGCTGACGGTGCCGGTGACGCTGCCCGCGTGGCGCAGGTTGCCGAAGGCGGGCCCGTGGGAGTCGCTACCGCCGATCAGGATCGAGTTGCCGGTCCTGACGTCGACGTTGCCGCCGCTGGTGACGAAGTCACTGCCGTTGGGCGGCACGACGCGCGAGCCGACGCCCACCACGCCCATGTTGTAGACGCCGCCGCCGTTCTTGTCGACGGTCAGGTTCCCCAGCGTGACGATCTTGCCCTCGGCCTCGGCCGCACGGCCGTTGACGGTGTAGTCACCGCCGGTGAAGACGTTGATGGTGGCGTCCCGCCCGGTGAAGTCGCCGTTGTTCGCCGGCGGCCAGGTGGCGGGGCAGTCGGGGCCGGAGCAGGCACCCAGCGGCGGGGCGAGCGGGGCGGCCGAACCGACCGTCAGCACGGCGGCCATCGGCACGGCGGCGACGGCGGTCGCCACGGCGATCCGGACGGCCCGGCGACGGCCGGTGGCTGGTGTTCTTCTCACGGCGGTCGCTCGGTGACCCGGCGAACCGGTGGCCTGACCCATCGACAATTCCTCCGCGCAGAGAAAAGGGCAGGCCGGATGACCTGCCAGGTTCCGTCATATCTCCTGACGATCCCATAGATCAGAGACATTCAATCCTAAAACGGACTATTCACACCCTGCGGGCGACTCATCGGTCGGCCCGGCCCGCCGGGACCACGGCCGCTCCCCCAGGGGTCCGGCTCTCCGCCCGGGGTCCGGCTCCCCGCCCGGCCACGGGGCGGACTAGGTTGGAGGGCATGACCACCGAGGCCCAGGAGCAGGACGCGCCGCTCGTCGCCGTCGCGTCCGCCGACGCCGTACTGCGGCACCCCGAGGCGGGCGAGCACCTGCTCACCGAGATCGAGCGGGCGCGCGCCGCGCGCTTCCGGCAGGAGTCCGGGCGGGCCGACTTCGTCGCCGGGCACGTCCTGGTCCGGCTCTGCGCCGCCCGACTGCTCGGCGTACCGGTCGCCGGGCTGGTGCTCGCCCAGGAGTGCCCGGACTGCGGCCTCGCCGACCACGGCAAGCCCTACCTGCCCGACCACCCCGGGGTGGAGGTCACCCTGTCGCACACCCGGGGCGTGGTCGCGGCCGGTGCGGGCCGCCGCCCGGTCGGCGTGGACGTCGAGCTGGCCGGCCGGGGCGGCTCGCTGCGCGCCGTGGCCCGTCGGGTGCTCGCCCCGGCCGAGCTGGCCCTGGTCGAGGCGGCCCCGGAGCCGGACCGGGCGTTCCTGCGGCAGTGGGTGCGCAAGGAGTCGCTGATCAAGATCGGGCGGGTCACCCTGGACACCCTCGGGCAGGTCGACCTCTCCGCCCTGCCGCTGGAGGTCCCGCCCGGCGCCCCGCTGCGCAGCCGCTTCGAGGACCTCCACCTGCTCGACTGGGCCGACCCCGGGCAGGGCGCCGCCGTCGCGGCCGTCAGCACCGCCCCGCCGCGGATCGTGGAGCTGGTCCCGGCGGGCTGAGCGGGGCACCGGGCTGGGGATACCCGAGCACCGGGCCGGGCCGGCCGAGCGCGGGGCCGGGTACCCGAGCGCGGGGCCGGTGAATAAGCGGTGTTAGCGTGCCTGGTCGTGGGCACGCCGAGCGCGCACGCCCGCCGACCCCCAGCTGCCCACCGGATCAAAGGGTGCCCCGCCATGGCCAAGTTCCTGCTGAGCCTGCACGTCCTCGCGTCGGTCCTGTTCATAGGCCCGGTCGCGGTCGCCGTCAGCATGTTCCCGCGCCGGGCGAAGGCCGCCCTGGCCGGCGGCCCGGACCAGGCCTCGGACGCGGGCGTGCTGCGCGTCCTGCACCGGATCACCCAGGTCTACGCGCTGCTCGGCGTCGCGGTGCCGGTGCTGGGCATCGGCCTGGCCCAGGTGATGGACGTGCTCGGCCAGTCCTGGCTGATCGCCTCCATGGTGCTCACCGCGGTCGCCGCGCTCTCGCTGCTGCTCTTCGTGCTGCCCGGCCAGCAGGCCGCCGTGGACGCGCTCGGCCTCGACCCGGCGGACGAGCAGCGCACCAAGGCCGTCAGCGGCCTGCGGCTGCTCCCGATGACCGCCGGAGTGTTCAACCTGCTGTGGGCGGTGGTCGTGGTGCTGATGGTGATCCGCCCCGGCTCGACCACCGGCGCCTGACCCGCCGCTGTCCGAACCCGGCACCCGAACTCCCGGCCTCCGAGCTCCCAGCCTCCGAACTCCCGGCACCCGAACTCCCGGCCCCCTCCCGCGGACGGGGTCGGTTCGAGTACCGTCCTTGCCCATGACGATCATGGCGGGCATGGGCGGCCCGACAGGAACCGGCGTCGGACCGCTGCTGCGCGGCTGGCGGGAGCGGCGGCAGCTCAGCCAGCTCCAACTGGCACTTCGGGCGAACTCCTCGGCCCGGCACCTCAGTTTCGTCGAGAACGGCCGCGCCCGGCCGAGCCGGGAGCTGCTGCTGCGCCTGGCCGAGCAGCTGGACGTCCCGGTGCGCGAGCGCAACTCCCTTCTGCTGGCGGCCGGTTACGCCCCGCACTACCCCGAGACGCCGCTCGACGCCCCGTCCATGGACGCGCTGCGCGGCGGCGTCGAACGGCTGCTCGCCGCCCACGACCCGTATCCGGCCGTGGTCATCGACGGCACCTTCCAGGTGCTGGCGGCCAACCGCTCGCTCACCCTGCTGCTGGACGGCGTCGCCCCGGAGCTGCTCCGACCGCCGTTCAACGCCGTCCGGGTCGCCCTGCACCCGGACGGGCTGGCACCGCACATCGTCAACTTCCGGCAGTGGCGGCGGCACCTGCTCAGCCGGCTGGAGGAGCGGCTGGAGCCGGGGATCCACGCCGAGCCACTGCGGCGGCTGTACGAGGAAGTGCTCGGCTACCCCGAACCGGAGGAGGGCCCGGCCCCGGAAGCCGCCGACGAGGGGAACCCCTTCGCGCTGCCGCTGCGGGTCCGGCACGACGGTCGGGTGCTCTCCTTCCTGTCGACCGTCACCACCTTCAACACGCCACTGGACGTGACGGTCTCCGAACTGGCCCTGGAGACCTTCCTGCCGGCCGACCGGGAGACCGTGCAGCACCTGCACTCCGTGGTCGGCCCGGACCGGTAGCCCACCTCGGCAGCCTGCCCCGGTAGTCCGGCCCTACCGCCGGGCGCCGCTGCGGCGCAGGGCCGCGAGCTGGAGCACCACGAACAGCGCCACGGCGGCGGCCTGCAAGGGGATCCAGACCGTGCCGGACACGGTCGGCGCGAACCGGGCGGCGAGCGCGACCGGACTGAGCAGCACCCACCCGGCGTTGATCCCCACCACCGCCAGCACCGCAGGCCGCGGCGGGCGGCGGGCGGCCAGCGCGCCGACCACCAGACCGTGGCAGGTCAGCAGCAGCCCGAGGTCCAGGAGGGTGGGGAGGCCGACCCCGAACAGGCTGCCGAGCGGCCCGGCGAAGGCCAGATAGGCCAGGCCGTTCCCGATGGTGACCACCGCGTCCAGGGCCAGGACCCCGCGGACCGTCCACGGGGAGAACGCCGCGGCGGACCGGACGGGGGTGACGGGGGTGACGGGGGGCGCGTTCGCGGGCATGCGGATCGTCTCCTGACCGGGGTGGTGTCCCGGTGGCGCCGACCGCCCGACCGGGTGCCTCCACCCTGCCGGGCCGGACCGTGCACGTCGATTACCCCGCAGGTAAGGCCCCCGGCCAGGGTGCCCGGCGCGCGCTCACCGTCCGCGGGCCGGCCGGTCCAGCAGCACCCCGGCCCGCTTCACCGCGCGGGCGGTGATCGTGGTCTCGGCGCGGGTGACTCCCAGCGGGCCCAGGGTGTCGGTGAGGAAGCGGTAGAGGCCGCCGTGGTCCGGGCAGAACAGCGTGGCCAGCAGGTTGGTCGGGCCGCTGGTGGCGAAGACGCCGTGCACCCGCGGGTGGCGGGCCAGCTCGGCACCGACCTCGGCGAGCCGGCCGGGCGGCACGTCCAGCCAGAGGTTGGCGTCCACGGCCATGCCGAGCAGCCGGGGGTCCACGGTGGCGTGGGTGCGCAGCAGGCCGAGCCCGTCCAGCCGGTGCAGCCGGCGCCGTACGGTCGACTCGGGCGCGCCGACCGCCCCGGCCAGCACCGCGTGGGACTGCCGGGCGTCCTGCCCGAGCCGGCCCAGCAGGGCGCGGTCGAGGTCGTCCAGCGGCGGGGGCACGGCGGGGCGCGGGGCGAGCGGCCGGGCGAGCGCGGCGGCCTCCCGGTCGGTCAGCCAGCCGGCCCGCCACTGCCCGGCGTCCGCGAAGGCGTGCAGGACGGCATGGGTGGTGGTCTCGACGACGGCACCGGTCGCGGGCAGCTGCCCGTACAGCAGGCGGTCGCGGCCGTGGGCGTCGCTCAGCATCACGGCGCCGACCTCGTGGCCGCCGAGCATCACGTCGACGAAGGGCACGTCGGAGCGGTCGGCCAGCGCCCGGGCGAGGGCGTCCACCCGGCCGCGCAGCACCCGGACCCGCAGCAGCAGCGCGCCCACGGCGGCGTCCTCGACGTCGGGCAGCCGCACCACCCGGAGCACTCCGGCCTCGCGCATCCGGCCCAGCCGGCGGGTGACCGTCCGGGCGGAGACGCCCAGCACCTCGGCGATCCGGCCGGGCTCGGCCCGTCCGTCCACCTGGAGGGCGCAGACCAGGCGGCGGTCCAGGGTGTCCAGCACGGTGTCCGGATCCGTCGTGGCGAGGTCCATGGTGTCCGATCTCCGTCGTTCGAAGCCGCTACTGCGTCCTGTTCGGCAGCCCTGACGGTACTCCTTGTCCTGCCCGGCCGGAACGCGCCGGTCGGGGCGGACCAGGGCGGACCAGGGCGGACCGGGGCGGAATCGAGGAGGCAGGACATGGACGGACGGGACATGGACGGACGGGACATGGACGGACAGGTCGCGGAGCTGTGGGCGCTGACGGAGGCCGTGGAGGCGGCGGTGCGCGAGGTCGGCGCGGGGCTGGCGGCGGCCCGGCCGGTCGAGCCGACCCCGGGGCGGACGGTCGAGGAGGCGATGGCGCGGTTCGCCGAGCTGGACGGTCCGGCCGCCGCCGAGCTGCGCGAGCGGCTCACCGCGCTGCGCCCGCAGGCCGGGTGGGTGCTGGAGGAACTGGACGGCTCGGTGCCCGCCGAGGGCGAGTGGTGGGTCTGCGACGCGACCGACGGCGCGGTGCAGTACCTGCTCGGGCAGCCGCACTGGGCGGTGACGGCCACGCTGGTGCGCGACGGCGCGGCGGTACTGGCCGTGGTGCACGCCCCGGAGCTGTTCGGCGCGGGCCGGACCTACCGGGCGGTGCTGGGCGGCGGGGCGCAGTTGGACGGGCGGCCGATCGCGCCGCTGGAGCGCGAGTTGGCGGCCACCGTCGCGGCCACCAGCCAGCCGCCGCTGGTGGCCGCCGACCCGGTGGCGCTGCGCCGGGCCGGCGAGTCGCTGTCCGCGATGGCGGGCGCGGTGCTCGCGGTGCGCAACCTGGGCCCGACCGCGCTCCAGGTGGCCCAGGTCGGCTCCGGGCACCTGGCGCTGTTCTGGCAGTACGGGCAGGACGCGGGCAACCTGCTGCCGGGCGCCCTGGTGGCGAGCGAGGCGGGCGCGACGGTGACGGACACCGCCGGGTCGGCCTGGACGGCCGGCTCGGACGGTTTCCTCACCGCCGCGCCCGGACTGCACGCGGACGCGGTGGAAGTGCTGCGGGCGGTCGGGTGAGGCCTCGGGTGTGGCCTCAGGTGGGGCTTCGGGTCGGGGTGGGCGCTCGGGCTCAGACCTCAGGTGAGACCGAACAGCGCGGCCGCGTTGTCGTGGCAGACCGCCCGCAGCCACTCCTCCCCCAGCCCCAGCCCGGCCAGCGCCTCCAGCTGGTGCACGTACCGGTACGGGATGTTGGGGAAGTCGCTGCCGAGCAGGACGCGCTCCCGGAGCCCGCGCAGGCGCGGCAGTTCGTCGCGCGGGAAGGGCGCGTCGGCCTCGGCGAAGTCGGTGAACGCGATGGTGGTGTCCACTCGGACGGCCGGGTGGCGCTCGGCCAGGTCGAGGAAGTCGCGGTACTCGGGCATGCCGAGGTGGGCGACCACCAGGACCAGGCCCGGGTGCCGGTCCAGCACCGCGCCGATCGGGCCGGGGCCGGTGAACTTGCCCGGCACCGGCCCGGATCCGCAGTGGGTGACCACCGGGGTGCCGGTGTCGGCGAGCAGCCCCCAGACCTCGTCCAGCCGGTCGTCCGTCGGGTCGTAACCGCCGACCTGGAGATGCGCCTTGAACACCCGGGCGCCGTCCTCGATCGCGCGGGCCACGTAGCCGGCCGCCCCCGGCTCGGGGAAGAAGGTCGCGGTGTGCAGGCACTCCGGGGTGCGGGCGGCGAACTCGGCGGCCCAGGCGTTCAACCAGCCGGCCATGCCCGGCTTGTGCGGGTACAGCATGGACGTGAACGCCCGGACGCCGAAGTCCCGCAGCCGCTGGACCCGCTGCTCCTCGGCCTCGCGGTAGGTGATCGGCCAGGGGCGGTTCACCAGTGGGCCGGCCGCGTCGAAGTACGCCCAGACCTTGTCGAGGACGTTCTTCGGCATGAAGTGGGTGTGCACGTCGATCAGCCCGGGCAGGCCCAGTTCCTGCCAGAACTCCCGTACGCCTGCGGCCTCCTGGTCGTTCACGCGGGCACCGGGCGGGCGCGGTCGATGATCGCGGCGGTGTCGACGCCGGACGGCAGGGTGCCGAAGGCGGCGCCGTGGTCGCCGCCGAGCCGGCTCGCACAGAAGGCGTCGGCCACCGCCGGGCTGCCGTACCGGACCAGCAGCGAGCCCTGGAGGGCCAGGGCCATCGACTCGACCAGCCGCCGGGTGCGGTACTCGAGGTCGGTCAGGTCGCTGAGCTGCTTGCGCAGTCCGGCGACGGCCGTGTCCAGCCGGCGGTCCGCCCCGGCCGCCGCGTCGAGCTCGCCCAGAAAGGCTTCGATCGTCTCCGGACGCTTGGCCATGGCGCGCAGGGCGTCCAGGGCGGCGACGTTGCCGGAGCCCTCCCAGATCGACACCAGCGGTGCCTCGCGGTAGAGCCGGGGCATCCCGGACTCCTCGACGTAGCCGTTGCCGCCCAGGCACTCCAGTGCCTCGGCGGAGTGCGCCGGGCCGCGCTTGCAGACCCAGTACTTGGCCACCGCCAGACCCAACCGCCGTACCAGCGCCTCGTTCCCGTCCCCGGCGAGGGTCAGGTCCGTCGCGTGGGCCAGCCGCATCGCGACGGCCGTGGCCGCCTCGGACTCCACCACCAGGTCGGCCAGCACGTTGCGCATCAGCGGCTGGTCGACCAGCGCCTTGCCGAACGCCCGCCGGTGCAGGGCGTGGTGGACCGCCCGGGTGGCGCCGTAACGCATCCCGGAGGCGGCGCCGACGGTGCAGTCCAGGCGGGTCATGTTGACCATCTCGATGATGGTCGGCACGCCCCGGCCCTCCGCGCCGACCAGCCAGCCGACCGCGCCGTCGTACTCCAGCTCGGCGGAGGCGTTGGACTTGTTGCCCAGCTTGTCCTTGAGCCGCATCAGGTGCAGCCGGTTGCGGCTGCCGTCCGGGAGGACGCGCGGCAGCACGAAGCAGCTGAGCCCGCCGGGGGCCTGGGCGAGGGTCAGGAAGAGGTCGGACATCGGGGCCGAGGTGAACCACTTGTGCCCGGTGAGCCGGTAGGTGCCGTCGGACTGCGGGACGGAGGTGGTGGTGTTGGTGCGGACGTCCGAGCCGCCCTGCTTCTCCGTCATCGACATGCCGGCGATCAGCCCGCGCTTGGTGTGCGGCTCGCGCAGGCCGTAGTCGTACTCGGTGGCGGCCAGCAGCGGCTCCAACTCGGCGGCCAGGACGGGGTTCTGGCGCAGAGCCGGGACGGCGGCGTAGGTCATCGAGATCGGGCAGGTGTGACCGGCCTCGACCTGGCCCCAGACGAAGAACTTGGCGGCGCGGGCGGAGTGGGCGCCGGGCCGGTCGTCCCGCCAGGGCGCGGCGTGCAGACCGTAGGACACGGCGGTGCGCATCAGCTCGTGCCAGTAGGGGTGGAACTCGACCTCGTCGATGCGGTGGCCGAAGCGGTCGTGGGTGCGCAGCACGGGCGGGTTCTCGTTGGCCAGCCGGCCCCAGTCGGCGGCCTGCTCGGAGCCCGCCAGGCGGCCGAGTTCGCGCAGTTCGGGCTCGGCCCAGCCGGCGCCGGCCCGGTGCAGGGCGGCGAGCAGGGTCGGATCGGCGGCGGTGTCGTGTCCGTACGGCAGGGGCACCTGGTTGGTGACCTCATGCGTCGCTGTCATCGCGTCCTCCCAGGGCACGCAGGGTGAAGGAGACCAGGGCGGGGACCACCTCGGTGGTGGCCCGCTGGGGGTCGGAGGGCTCGGCTGCGAGTGGGCCGGCCAGGGCCTCGCCGACCGCGCCGACCAGGGCGGCGGCGGTCAGCACCGGGTCCTGCTCGGGGAGTTCACCGGCCGCCACGGCAGCGGCGATCTCGGTGGCGATCACGTCCCGGAACGCCCGCCGGAACACCAGCCGCTCGGCGTCCACCACCGCGTCGGCGGGCTCGACCAGCAGCGCGTAGGCCAGCCGGGGGGCCCGCAGGGCGCGGGCGGCGAAGGTCTCGACCACGGCGGCGATCCGCTGCCGCGGGGTGTCCCGGAGCGCGACGGCGGCGTTCACCGCGGCCATCTCGCGGGTGACCACCCGGCGGAACAGCTGCACCGACAGCTCGGCCTTGTTGGCGAAGTGCTGGTAGAGGCTGCCGGTGGCGATCCCGGCGCGGTCCGCCACGGCGGCCATGGTGCAGCCGCCGTAGCCGCGCTCGGCGAGCAGGCCGACCGCCGACTGCAGCACTGCCTCGCGCTGGGCGTCCAGGCGGGCTTGGACGGCGGGGGTGCGTCGGTAGGCCATGGAAGCATTGAAGCACCGATTCACTGCTTCGGGGAGGGGGTGGGCGGAGGTGGAGACGGCGGTGGCGGAGGCAGCGGCAGGGGCAGGCACGGGAACCCGGAACGGCCGGAACGACGGGAGGCCGCCCCGGGCGGGGCGGCCTCCTGGTTCTGCTTCCTGGTTACGCAGCGCTACAGCGGGCGGCGCTCCTGCTCCAGGCGCTGGCCCTCGACGTCCAGCGGCCCGAACGGCGCCCCCGGCTGCGGCGACTTGGCGAGCGAGCGGGCGGCGGCCTGGTCGCCCAGACCGGCCCACTCCAGCACCTTGGCCGTGGCCTCCGCCGACTGGTCGGCCGGCAGCTTGCCGATGTTGGAGCCGTGGTTGCCGCCGGGCACGACGTAGACGTAGCTGTCGTCACTGCCCCGGCCGAGGTGGAACGGCTTGGCGCCCCACGGGTCGTTGCCGCCGTAGACGAACATCATCCGCTCGCCCTCGCGCTTCACCCAGCGGTCGATGTCGGGCATCGCCTTCGGGTTGAAGACGGTCGGGATCTCCTTCGGCACGTAGGAGCGGGCCGAGTAGAGCTCCTTGTAGTCGTAGTGCAGCTGGTCCTTCAAGTACGAGACGTCGAAGAACGGCGCGCCCAGTTCGGTCGCGGCCTGGTAGTAGTACGCGGTGTACTTCGCCAGCGACTGGTCGCTGTTGCCGGTGATGCCCGACTGGGCGTCGTACCACGCGTACAGCTCGTCGTCGGTCGCGGTCGCGGCCACCGGGACCTTCGCGCAGTCCGACTCCAGGCTGTACTGCCAGAACGCCCAGACCACGTCGAGCACGCCGGCCTCGTAGGCGCGGTCCGGGGTGCCGAGGGTGTTGAACGTGGAACCCGCCGCCTTGTTGTCGGCGATGTAGCGCGGCTCCAGGCGGTCACGGCGCACCAGCAGCTCGCGCTGGGCGGCGTTCAGCTTGGCCCGGCACTCCGGGGTGCCGACGTTGCGGAAGAACTCGGTGTAGGCCGCGTAGTCGTTGACGTCGGTGTTGTTCGGCGCGACGTACGCGATCGTGCCGGCCACGTCGTCCGGGTAGAAGCGGCGGTAGTAGGTCGACGACATGCCGCCCTTGCTGGCGCCGGTGGAGAGCCACTCCTGGTCGTAGATCCGCTTGAGCGCGGTCACCAGCTTGTGCGAGTCGGCGGCCTGCTGGCGGATGCCCGCCTTGGACCAGTCGGCCGGCTCGGGGCGGGAGGGGGTGAAGTACCGGTACTCGATGGAGACCTGGTTACCGTCCACCAGCCGGGTCGGCTCGGTGCGGGACGGCGTGGTGCCCAGCGTGTAGCCGTTGGTGTAGAAGACGGTCGGGCGGTCGTAGCCGCGGTGCAGCACGCTGAAACGCTGCTGGAAGGTGCCCAGCCAGGGGCGGAAGTGGTCGATCGGCTGGGTGTAGGTGGCCAGGAAGTAGCGGTGGCCGGTGGTGGTGGGCTTCTCCTCGGTGATCGTCACGCCGGGGATCGCCGCCAGGCGGTCCTTGATGTCGGCGGTCGGGTCGTCGGCGGGGCTCCGGCCGTGCGCGGCCCCGGACGCCTCGGCCCCGCGGCCGGTGTCGGCCGAGGCCGGGACGGCCAGGCCCCCGATCGCGAACATCGGTATCAGCAGGACGGATACCAGCAGCCTCTTGAGCCTGGTGGTCATCAACTCTCCATCTGGTCAACGGACATGACGTGCCTCGTCGGCACTACTCTGCGGTGCGGGTGGTGCGGCGGCCGCCCGGCGGACGGCCGAATGGGCCACCCGCCTGGTCGCGGGTGGCCCATCGGGGAAAGGTGCTGGTCAAGGGGGTTGCTGCGGTTCCGTCGACGGCCCGGAGGTCCCGCCGGCCGGCCCGCCCGCCGAGGGGGTGCGGTGCGGGCGGGCCGGGGCTTGCGGGTCGGGCCAGGGCTTACGGGCGGGGCATACGAACAGGGCTTGCGGTCGGGCCAGGGCTTACGGGCGGGGCTTGCAGGCGGGGCCTACGGGCGGGGCAGGGTGCAGCCGGCCAGGGTGAGGTCGAGGCGGTTGCCGGGCGCGAAGCAGGCGGGGATGCCGTAGGTCTCCTGGGCGTAGCCGATGCCCTGGTGCACCGTGACCGCGCCCGACTCGTCGACCTCACACGGGTTGTCCAGGGTGCAGGACTCGCCGCTCTCGTTGATCGTGTTGTTCACGGCGACCAGCAGACCGGTCGAGGCGTCGACCACCGGCGAACCGGAGGTGCCGCCGATCACGTTGCAGCCCGAGGTGTAACGGACCGAATCCTTGAACGTCCAGTCGGCCTCGTTCAACTGGTAGGCGAAGCCGTCGATCGAGCAGGAGTAGATCTTCTTCCAGTAACCGGAGACGACCCGGATGTCCGACCCCTGGGTGGGGTGGGTGTCGGCGATGGTCAGCGGCGAGATCCCGTACTTCGACTTGATCGAGGCGTAGGTGGTGTTCAGCTGGTAGATCGACACATCGGTGTCGGTCATGGCGCCGTAGACCACCTTGCTCGCACGCAGGGTGGCGAGGCGGCCACCGGTCGAGCTGAGCAGGGTGAAGGTCCGACTGGAGGGCTGGTTGAGGACGACCTCGCCGGGGCCGGGCATGCCGGACTCCAGGCAGTGGCCGTTGGAGAGCACCAGGGCCGGGTCGGTCGCGGCCGAGCCGGGCATCCGCACCAGGGAGCCGGAGCAGTTGCTGAGCGCGACCGTCCCGGCGAAGTTGACCGCGGCCGCCTTGGCCGCCGGGGCGGAGCCCTCGGCCTGGGCGGTGGCCTCCGTCGGGGCGGTGACCTGCGCCTGAGCAGCGGCCTGCGCCGGGGCGGCACCGCCGAGGGCGGTGGCGCCCGCGACCAGGAGCGTGGCGAGCATGCCTATGAGCGGCTTCTTCATGAGAGACCTCTCGGTGTGGGGGTCCCCCAAAGCTGTCGCGGACATGACTTACTGTCAAGAGTCAAAACCGGCCCAAGAGAACACCCCTGGTCAGGAACCGCCCGCCCGGCGCCCGGACCGCGCCCCCCCGGCACCCGGGCGGGCGGTCAGGACCCCGCCGCGGTCAACTCCCCTGCCAGTACCGCCGGCCGAGGCTGATCAGGCGCAGCTGCGAGCGCGCCGTGGCGGCGATCCGCTGCTCGCGGGCGGGGTCCGCCTCCTGGGCCTCCAGGAAGGCGGAGGCCGTCGACACCATGTGGTCGACGTAGAGCTCGGCCAGCATCCGCAGGTCCTGCTCGCTCCAGCCCGCCGAGACCGGCTGGAGCGCCAGGGCGGAGCCCACCTCGGCGGCGAAGCGGCCCAGTTCGGCGTCGATCGCCTCGCGCACCTGCCGGACCCCGCCGTGCCGCTCCCGCGACAGGAAGCGCACGTGCGGCTGGTGGTCGCGGACGTGCCGCTGGATCACGTCCACCGCCCGGTCGATCAGCTCCTCGGCGCCGCCGGCCTCGGCGAGCACCGCGCGGATCATGACGTGCAGGCTGGCCAGCGACTCCTCGACCAGGGCGACGCCGAGGGCGGCGAGGTCCGGGAAGTGCCGGTAGAAGGCGGCCGGGGACAGCCCCGCCTCCCGGGTGACCTCGCGGACGCCCAGGCTCGCCAGGTTCTGATCGGCCAGCAGGTGCAGTCCGGCGTCCAGCAAGGCCCGCCGACTCTGCTGCTTCTGGGCCTGTCTGGCCCCCACGGTGTGATTCACGCCATTCAGTAAACAGTCGTTTGCCGAACTTGGCCAGCCAGGCGTACAGTGGGCCTCGAAGTCAGTGAACACTTGTCAACCGAAATCGGTGCAGCAGCCGCCGCATCCCCAGCCGAAGGAGCCAGCCGTGATCCTGTTCTCCGCACTGGTCGCCATGGGAGTCCTGATCGGCACCGCCGCCCACCTCCCCCTCCCGGTGTTCCTCGCCTCCTCCGCCGCCATCTCCGCCTGGCTGCTCGCCTTCGGCGCCCGCGAGGGCGTCGCCCGCCTGCGGCACCGCTGAGTCCGCCGCACCGTCCACTCCCGTCGACCGCCGAGAGGACCGCCACCGCCATGAGCACCGTCACCGACCACGCCGTCACCAGCCGCGCCATCACCAGCCGCGCCGCCACCGGCCGCAGCAGCTCCGAGCGCACCACCGAGCGCACCGCCGGGCGCGCCGCCGACGAGCGTCAGGGCACCGCCGAGGCCGACAACCTGGCCGTCGCCTCCTTCCTGCTCGGCCTCCCGGGCCTGCTGCTCTTCAACCTCGTGCTGGGCCCGATCGCCGTCACCCTCGCCACCCTGGCCCTGGTCCGCGGCACCAGCCGCCGCGGCCGCGCCTTCCTCGGACTGGCCCTCGGCATCGCCTCGCTGGCCATCCTCGCCGTCACCACCGCCACCTCTCACGGCGTGCTCATCGACCTCGGCTCCTGACCGGCTTCAACTCCCGGACGCCCCGGGCCGGACAGCCGATCATGTCAACCCTGCCCACGACCCCCGCCCGCCACGTAGGGTGGCCACATCGGCCGGGTGACCACAGGGGGCAGGAGTGAGTACCGAGATCCGCAGCGACGCACAGCCGAGGCCCATCGGGGCGGGCGGGGGCGGGCGGCTGCTCGCGGTGAGCGACCTGCACATCTCCTACCAGGAGAACCGCGACCTGGTGGAGAAGCTCCGGCCCACCCACCCCGACGACTGGCTGCTCGTCGCCGGTGACGTCGCCGAACTCACCACCAGCATCGAGTGGGCGCTCGGCCTGCTCGCCGACCGCTTCGCTCGTGTGGTGTGGGCCCCCGGCAACCACGAGCTGTGGACCCACCCCGACGACCCGGTCCAGCTCCGCGGCGTGGCCCGCTACAACCACCTGGTGGAACTGTGCCGCGCCCTCGGCGTCGTCACCCCCGAGGACCCGTACCCGCTCTGGCACGGCCCCGCCGGTCCGGTGCGGATCGCCCCGCTGTTCCTCCTGTACGACTACACCTTCCGCGCCCCGGGGACGACCACCAAGGAGGAGTCCCTGGCGGCCGCGTACGAGAGCGGCATCGTCTGCGCGGACGAGCGGATGCTCCACCCGGACCCGTTCCCGGACCGCGACTCCTGGTGCCGCGAGCGCGTCCGGCTGACCGAGCAGCGGCTCGCGGCCTGCGACCCGGACGTCCCGCTGGTCCTGGTCAACCACTACCCGCTGGTCCGCCACCCCACCGAAGTCCTCTGGTACCCCGAGTTCGCCCAGTGGTGCGGCACCGAGCTGACCGCCGACTGGCACCGCCGTTTCAACACCGCGGCGATGATCTACGGGCACCTGCACATTCCGCGCAAGACCTCCTACGACGGCGTCCCGTTCGAGGAGGTCTCGCTCGGCTACCCGCGCGAGTGGCGCAAGCGCGGGCTGCCGGACCCGCTGCTGCGGGAGGTGTTCCCGCAGGTCACGGTGGGCTGATCCGCCGGACCCCGGCGGCCGGCCCCCGCCGACGCCGTGGACCTTCACGGCGTCGGCGGCCCGGGCGGCGGTGCCGCGCACGACGTCGAGAGTGGTCATGCGGCGCCACCGCCCCGGGGGCCGTCCCGCGTCGGCTCGGTGAGCACAGCCCGCTTGGCGCGGTACTCCTCGGCGTCGATGTCGCCCTCGGCGTAGCGGCGGCCCAGGACGGCCAGCGGGTGCTCCGCGCCGCCCGGGGCGCCGGCCCCGAACCCGCAGGCGCCGCGCCGCCGCCAGAGCGTCCGGCGCAGCAGTGCGATCACCAGGACCACCACGGCGATCCAGACCAGGGGCACCAGCAGGATCCAGGCGCCCGGCCCGTGCCAGTCCGCCAGTTGCTCCGCCAGCTGCGTGTTCATCACGGTTCATCTCCTCGCGGTCGGCTCCACGGCCCCGGGTCTTCCCGAGGTGCCTTGAGCGTCCCGCCGAGGGGCCTCATCACGCGTCCTACCAGCAGCGGCACTTGGAGTACTCCCGGGGAAGTACGCAGGCCCCGCGCCACGCCGGGCCGGAAGTAGCCGCGCGAAAGCGCGCCCGAAGTCCGTCCCGCCGGCCGAGGGGCCTCAGCCCAGCCAGCCCGGCCGCACCAGCCCCGACTCGTAGGCCAGCACCACCAGTTGCGCCCGGTCCCGGGCCCCGAGCTTCACCATCGCCCGGCTGACGTGCGTCTTCGCCGTCAGCGGGCTGACCACCAGCCGCCGGGCGATCTCCTCGTTGGACAGCCCCATCCCGACCAGCGCCAGCACCTCGCGCTCCCGCTCGGTCAGCGCCGAGACGTCCGAGAGCCCCTCCGGAGCCGTCTCCGGCCCCTTGGAGCGGGCCGCGAACTCGCCGATCAGCCGCCTGGTCACACCCGGCGAGAGCAGCGCGTCCCCGGCCACCGCGACCCGGATCGCCCGCAGCAGGTCGGCCGGTTCGGTGTCCTTGACCAGGAAGCCCGACGCCCCCGAGCGCAGTGCCTCGAAGACGTACTCGTCCAGCTCGAAGGTGGTCAGCACGACCACCCGTACGGAGGACAGCGCTGGGTCTCCGGCGATCCTCCGGGTGGCCTCCAGCCCGTCCATCCGGGGCATCCGGACGTCCATCAGCACCACGTCCGGCACCAGCTCACGGGCGAGCCGCAGCGCCGCCTCGCCGTCGTCCGCCTCGCCGACCACGGTGAGGTCGTCCTGGAGGTCCAGCAGGGCCCGGAAGCCCGCCCGGACCAGCAGTTGGTCATCCGCCAGCAGTACCCGAATCAATCGCTCTCCACCTTCGGTGTCGGCAGCTCCGCCCGGACCCGGAAGCCGCCGCCGGGCAGCGGCCCCGCCGTGATGGTGCCACCGAACGCGGAGGCGCGTTCCCGCATCCCGACCAGCCCGCTGCCGGACCCGCCGGCGTCCGCGACCACCGCTGGCCCCGGGTCCTCGACCCGGACCACCAGGACGGCGGTGTCCCGCCAGTCCAGCACCACGACCGCCTCCCGGGCCACCGAGTGCCGGATCACGTTGGTCAGCGCCTCCTGGACGATCCGGAAGGCGGTCAGGTCGACGGTGGCGGACAGCGGGCGACGGACGCCGTCCTCGTGCACCTCGACCGTCAGCCCCATCCGGTCGGCCTGCTCGGTGAGTTCGTCCAGCCGCCCCAGCCCGGGGGCCGGCCCGCGCGGCGCCGCGTCGGGCCCGCGCAGCGTGGCGAGCACCTGGCGGACCTCGCCGAGCGCCTCCTTGCTGGTCGACTTGATGGTGACCAGCGCCGTGCGGGCCTCCGCCGGCCGCCGGTCCAGCAGCGCCAGCGCAACCCCCGCCTGGATGTTGATCAGGGACAGGCTGTGCGCCAGGATGTCGTGCAACTCCCTGGCCATCCTGAGCCGTTCCTCGTTGGCCCGGCGCTGCTCCAGCTGCTGCCGGTAGGCCCGGTGGGCGGCGATCCGCTCGCGCCGGAAGCGGATCAGCTCGGCGACCGCCAGCATCAGCAGCAGCCAGGCCAGCAGCCCGAGTTCCACCTGCCAGACGAATCGGGGCTTGGCGGCGCGCAGCCAGCCGTCCGGCAGGACGAAGGACACCAGGACGTGCACCAGGTACACCCCGGCGACCGCCGTCCAGGCCGCCCGGCGGTGTCCGCAGCCGATCGCGAAGCAGCAGGCGATCACCCAGCTCACGAACACCGGGCCGTACGGGTACCCGGCGGCCAGGTACCCGGCGGTCACCACCGACGTCCCCGCCACCGCGGCGACCGGACGGCGCCCGAGCACCGCCAGCAGCGCCGGGCCGAGCAGCAACAGCAGGTAGCCGACGGCGTCCAGCGGGGCCCGGCCCGCCTGGTGGCGGGCGGCGACTCCCGACCCGACCACCTGGACCACGGCGGCCGCCACCGCCAGTCGCACCGGCAGGCCCGAGCGGGCCCCGCGCGCCCAGGGCGGGCGCCACGGCTCGGGCGGCGCCTCCGGGGAGGGCGGCGCCTCCGGGGAGGGCGGCCCCTGCTCCGGCGGTGGGGACGTGGGCGGCATCATGCCCGGAAGGCTAGACCCGTGCCCGGCCCCGGCGCGTCCTCCACCAGTGGCGTTCGGGCGTACTCCCGCTGGAGTACGCCCGAACCCGTCGGCCTGCGCTCACCCCGCCGCCTCACCGCTCCGCCTCACCCCGCCGCCGCACCGCTCCGCCTCACCCCTCGGCCTCCGCCCCCGCCCCCGCCTGCGCCTGCGCCTTCTCCTCCGCCTCCGCGAAGGTCGCCGACGGCTCCGGCCGCGCCAGCGTCACCGTCAGCTCCCCGTCCTCGACGTCCGCGATCAGCGTGTCCCCCTCCCGCACCGTCCCGTCCAGCAGCAGGTTGGAGATCCGGTTGTCCAGCTCCGACTGGATCGTCCGGCGCAGCGGCCGGGCCCCGAACTCCGGCTGGTAGCCGCGGTTGACCAGGTACTCCTTGGCCGCCTCGGTGACCTCCAGCCGCACGTCCTGGGCCCGCAGCCGCCGCCGGCTGCGCTCCAGCAGCAGGTCGACCACCGACAGCAGGTCCTTCCGGGTGAGCGCGTGGAAGACGATCACCTCGTCGATCCGGTTGAGGAACTCCGGCCGGAACTGCTGGCGCAGGTCCCGCATCAGGTCGTCCCTGATCTCGTCCACGTTGCCCGAGTGGTCCAGGATCCGCTGCGAGCCGATGTTGCTGGTCATGATCACCACGGTGTTGCGGAAGTCGACCGTACGCCCCTGGGAGTCGGTGAGCCGCCCGTCGTCCAGCACCTGGAGCAGCAGGTTGAAGACGTCCGGGTGCGCCTTCTCCACCTCGTCGAAGAGCAGCACGCTGTACGGCTTGCGGCGGACCGCCTCGGTCAGCTGCCCGGCCTCCTCGTAACCGACGTACCCGGGCGGGGAGCCGACCAGCCGGGAGACGGTGTGCTTCTCCTGGAACTCGCTCATGTCGAAGCGGATCATCCGGTCCGGGTCGCCGAACAGCAGCGCCGCCAAGGCCTTGGCCAGCTCGGTCTTGCCGACGCCGGTCGGCCCGAGGAAGAGGAAGGAGCCGGTCGGCCGGTCCGGGTCGCCCATCCCGGCGCGGCCGCGGCGCACCGCCTGGGCGACGGCGGTGACCGCCTCGTCCTGGCCGATCACCTTCTCGTGCAGGTGGTCCTCCAGCTTGAGCAGCCGCTCCTTCTCGGTCGCGTTCAGCTCCGCGACCGGGATGCCGGTGCGGGAGGAGAGCACCTGCGCGATGTCGTCGGCGGTCACGTCGACGACCTCCTCGCGGGACTCGGCGATCGCCGCCAGCTCGTCCTCGGTGCGCCGCAGCTCGGACTTGAGGTTGGCGGCCCGGACGAACTCCTCGTCCGCGACCGCCTCGTCCAGCTCCCGCTTCAACTTGGTGATCCGGTCCTGCACCGAGGTCGCCTCGGTGGAACCGCTCAGGCTGCGCAGCCGCACCCGGGCGCCGGCCTGGTCCAGCAGGTCGATCGCCTTGTCGGGCAGGAAGCGGTCGCTGACGTACCGGTCGGAGAGGGTCGCCGCCGCGTCCAGCGCCTCGTCGGTGAACCGCACCTGGTGGTGCGCCTCGTACGCGTCGCGCAGCCCCCGGAGGATCTCGATCGTCTCCTCGACGCTCGGCTCCGGCACCAGCACCGGCTGGAAGCGGCGCTCCAGCGCGGCGTCCTTCTCCACGTGCTTGCGGTACTCGTCCAGGGTGGTCGCGCCGACCACGCTCAACTCCCCGCGCGCCAGGGCCGGTTTGAGGATGTTCCCGGCGTCCATCGACCCCTCGCCGCCACCGCCCGCGCCGACCACGGTGTGCAGCTCGTCCAGGAACAGGATCACGCTCTTCTCGGCCGCCGTGACCTCGTCGATCACCTTCTTCAACCGCTCCTCGAACTCGCCCCGGTACTTGGAACCGGCCACCAGCGCGGTCAGGTCCAGGGTGACCACCCGCTTGTCCCGCAGGCTCTGCGGGACGTCCCCGGAGACGATCCGCTGGGCCAGCCCCTCGACGATCGCGGTCTTGCCGACGCCCGGCTCGCCGATCAGCACCGGGTTGTTCTTGGTCCGCCGGGAGAGGATCTCCACGGTCTGCTCGATCTCCTCGGCCCGCCCGACCACCGGGTCCAGCCGGCCCCCGCGCGCCTCCTCGGTGAGGTCCTGCCCGTACTCGTCGAGGGTCGGGGTGTCGCTCGGGTGCCCGCCCGTGCTGCTGCGGTCACCGCCCGTGCCGCGCCCGTCCAGCACCGACTTCAACGCCTCCTGCGAGGGCGCCGCGTTGCGCAGCGCCGTCCCCGCACCGGACCGCTCCTGCTCCAGCAGCGCACCGAGGATGTGCTCCGGGCCGATGTACGAGGCGCCGGCCGCCTGCGAACGGGCGTGCGCCGCGAGCAGGGCGCGTTTGGCCGACGGGGTCAGCGCGGGCCGCCCGTCCAGCGCCTCCGGATTGCCGGAGGGCAGCGCGTGCTCCAGATCCCCGGAGAGCTGGTCCGGGTCGATGCCCGCGCGCTCCAGCATCCGCCGGGAGGGCTCCACCCGGGTGGCCGCCCAGGCGAGGTGCGCGGTGTCCAGGTCGCTGCTGCCGTCCTCGGCCGCACGCTGCGCGGCGAGCCCCAGCAGCTCCTGGGAGGACTCGCTGAGCAGCCGCCCGATCGGCACCCGCTGCACGGCGGGCGGGGAGGCCAGCGGACTCATCCCGAAGAACCGGCTGAGCAGGTCGGAGAACGGGTCGTTCGATCCGAACGGGGGCATCGTCACGGTGGTTCACCTCTTCCAAGCGGTTTGCAGCCACAGAAACACAGGGCGCGCCGGGCCGCCTGTCGAGCCGAACCCCGCCCGGGGCCCGGTCCGAGGCCTGGGCTCGCCCGTCGGCCGGTGGAGCCCGTGAAGCCCGGCGGCCGGTGGAACCCGTCGGCCGCAGAGCCCGTCAGCTGCTGAGGCGGTCCAGCAGCACCCCGCCGCTGTACGTCACCGCCATCGCCAGCAGCCCGCCCGCCACGTTGCGCGCCACCGCCCGCCCCGGCCCCGCCCCGCCGAGCCGGGCGCTCGCCCAGCCCGAGGCCGTCAGCGCCAGCACCACCGCGGCCACCGTCACCCCCAGCCGCCAGGACTCCGGCGGCAGCAGCACCGCCAGCAGCGGCACCAGCGCACCCAGCGTGAACGCGGCCGCACTCGCCAGCGCCGCCTCCCAGGGATTGGTCAACGCCTCGGGGTCGATGCCGAGTTCGGTCTGCGCGTGGGCCGCCAGCGCGTCCCGCTCGGTCAGCGCCGTGGCCACCTCCCGGGCCAGCCCGTCGGTCAGCCCGCTGTCCCGGTAGTAGTCGGTCAGTTCGTCGAGCTCCCCCTCCGGGTCCTCGGCCAGCTCGCGCCGCTCCTTCGCCAACGCGGCCCGCTCGGTGTCCCGTTGGGTGCTGACCGAGACGTACTCGCCGGCCGCCATCGACATCGCCCCCGCCAGCAGCCCGGCCACCCCGGCTGCGAGCAGTGCGGCGCGGGACCCGGCCGCGCCCGCCACACCGGTCACGATCCCGGCCGTCGAGACCACGCCGTCGTTGGCACCCAGCACGGCGGCCCGCAGCCAGTTCAACCGCGCCGACAGCTGCGCCCGGGTCTCCCCCGTCTCCCCCGTCCGCTCCGCCATCCGCGCCCACCGCCCTCAGGGGTCCGTACGGTCCCCCCGATCCTCGCCCGGCACCTGCGGCCCCGCCACCCGCCGGCGAGCCACTCGCCCAGCAGACCGGCCAGGGTCTCCCGCGCCCGTCACCCCAGGAGCGGTGCCAGCGCCCGCCGCAGGTCCTCCGGGCCCCGGTAGAGCAGCCCGGTCATCCCCAGCGCCACCGCCGCGTCCACGTTCTCCTGCCGGTCGTCGACGAACAGGCACCGCTCCGGCCTCGCCCCCACCCGCCCGGCGGCTATCTCGTAGATCCGGCGGTCCGGCTTCGCGCTGCCCACCTGGGAGCTGTTCACCACCTCGTCCGCCAGGTCCGTCAGCCCCAGGCGCGCCAGGTCCTCGTCCAGCCACACCGTCGCGTTGGTCACCAGCACCACCCGGCAGTGCTCCCGCACCCGCCGCAGCAGTTCCACCACGACCTCGTCCGCCCAGAACGGCGAGTGCGCGAACGCCTCCGCCAGGCCCCGGGCCGCCTCCTCCGACACCCGGCCGGCCAGCCCGCGCGCGATCGAGTCCACCCACTCCGCCCGGCCGATCCGCCCCAGCAGCAAGGGCAGGTCGTTCACCGGCGCGAACCCGACCGCCGCCGTGCTCCCCTCCTCCACCCCGGCGGCCCGCTCCAGCGCGGCCACCCCGGCCCCGTCGAAGAACCGGATCACACCGTCCACATCACACAGCACCGCATCGAAAGCCCTGGTAGTCACCCGTCCCTCCTACCACAGCAGGCCACCGGCCCCGGTTCCCGGGGCACCCTCTAGCCCCGGCCGGACCTCGCCTCAACGGCGGTGCCCACATCACGCGTTGACACCGAGGCCGACACACCGAGCGGCGCCGGGCCGTGCCGGACCCGGGAGGGGACGACGGCGGCCCGGGTCGGGATCGAGCTCCCGCCCCGGGCCGTGCGGTGCGTTCCGGCCGTCGCCCGCCGTGCTGCCCGCCGTACTGCTCGGCCCCCGTCGGGCCCGGAGCCCGGCAGCTACTCAGCGGGGCTCTCCGGCACCGGAACCGTCGCCCTGGCGGTCTCGTGCCTGGAACGGCTCCTGGTGGCAGCGGACGACGGGGTGCCAGCCGACGACGGAGTGGTGGCGGTCGGCGCGGGCTCGGGCAGCAGGGTGGACGGGGGCGAGGGTGAGAGCGAGGACGAGAGCGAGGGCGAGGGCGGACAACTCGGCGACGACGCCGCGGTGGAGGCCGGGGAAGCGGGGGAAGAGGTGACGTCGGGGCTCGGCCGGGCCGGCGCCGGCGTCGCCGGGTGCGAGCCGCCGCCTCCCCCGGCCGTCGAGGGGCCGAGGAGATTGCCCGCCGCCTCGACCGCGCCGCCGCAGGCGAGCAGTACGGCGGCCAGTACGGAGAGCCCGACGGAGGCGCGCAGCGCCCGGGGCGCCGGGGTACGGGGGTCGGCGGCCATGCTCAGTCCACGTATTCCTGGGCGACCTGGACGTACTCGAAGCCCTTGACGTCGGTGGCGATCTGCATCTGACCGGTCTGCGACGAGGCGATCAGGGTGTTGAGCAGGCCGGAGATCGCCCCGCTCAGCGCCGACTCGGTGTCCGTACCGTCGGCGATGAACAGCGCCTTGGTCGCCACCTCCTGCAGCACCCCGCGCTCGGCGGCGCCGAAGCCGTAGGCGATCACGTGCGGGTAGCGCGGCCGGCTCCGGTCCACCAGCTCGCGGAAGGACTGCCGCCAGCCGGCGTCGGTCGGACCGCCGTCGGTCAGGAAGAAGACCGTCGGCCGCAGCACGCTGTAGTGCTGCGCCCGCAGGCTGCTGACATCCTGCTCGATGCACTCCCGCAGCCGGTCGAAGGTCTTGCCGTAGTCCGTGCGCCCGCCGCAGATCACCTCGGGCATGCTGGGCACCTGTTCCATGTCCGACATCGGGATCACCACGTGCACGTCGGTGGAGAAGGCGACCACGCTGACCCGGGCGAACTCCGAGACGCGCGGATTGGTCGCCAGGTTGTAGTGCAGACGCGAGAGGGTCGCGTTGAGCACTGCCTCGTGCGGCTTCATCGACGAGGACGCGTCGATCACCACGTAGGTGGGCAGGCAGAGTGACATGTGTGCACCTCTGAGCTAGTGATGGGAGGCGAGGCTGATGACGATGAGCAGGATCACGGCGATGACGACCACCCAGGCCCACTGGGCGTTCCGGCTGGTCGCGGGATCCTCCTTCTGCTCGGCGGCGCCCGGGGCGCCCTTGGCGGTACCCGACTCGGCGGCGCCTGCCGTGGTGGTGACCGGCCCAACGCTGACCGGGCCCACGCTGACCGGGCCAACGCCGACCGGGTCGGCACTGACCGCGTCGGCGGCGGGCTGCGGGACCAGGTGCGTGGGCAGCGGAGGCACCGGGGGCAGCGGGCCACGGGTCGGCCGCGGCACGGCCCTGAGGTAGGGCCCGTTGTTCAGCGCCTGGCTCAACTGGGCTGCGGTGGGCCGTCGTTCGCGATCGGTCGCGAACAGCATGTCCAGCAGCACCTCGGAGAGGGCGGGCTGGTCCGGCCAGGGCGACAGGGAGACGCTGTAGAAGGCGCGCGCATCGCGCTGGCCGGTCAGACACTTGGCGACGAGCAGGCCGAGCCGGTAACGGTCGGTGCAATGGTCCGCGTCGGAGCCCGGCGGCGTGAGCGGGTCGGCCCAGTTCGGCTGGTGGACGTCGGGCATCCTCTTCGGCCGGCAGCCGTCGACGTCGATCAGGTAGACGGAACGCCGGTCGGGGCTCCAGAAGGCGTTGGAGTAGGACCAGTCCGAGTAGACCAGGCCCAGCCGCTCCAGAATCGCGGCGAGCTCGGTCAGCCGGCGACAGGCCGCCAGCCGGTCCTCGAAACCGGGACGCGGCAGGCCGACGCCCCGGATCGACTCGTCGGACTTCGCCAACCAGTCGATCTCCAGGAACCGGCGCTCGCTGAACTTCCCGCGCCTCAGCTCGGCCCGGTACTGCTCGGGCGCCATCGGGATCACGCACCCGACGACCGGACTGCCGGGCCCGTGGATCCGGGCCGCGGGCCAGCACGTCCCGGCGTACAGGGTCGCCCGCTCCGCCTCCGGCAGGGTGTCCGGCGCCGAGATCAACAGGTCGATCCGCCGGGCGTCCTCCGGGTGCTGGTCCGGCCGGTAGAGCTTGGCCAGCCAGCCCGGATGATCCGTCAACGGCCGCACCGCGACGGCCTGACCGTTGTGCTCGGAGATCGGTTCGGCGAGCGGTCCGAGATCGCCGAGGCCCACGGCCCGCGGCAACGACCAGCCCCGCGGATCGACCGCCGGGACGCCGCCGCCCTCGGCGACGGGACGGAGGTCGGTCATGCCGCCCTGCCGTTCCACACCACGACAGCGGTGCGGTCGTCGAGGCACTGCGGTGCGTCGAAGCCGACGTCGGCGGTGAACCGGGTGGCCGGGACCGGCGAGCGCCAGGCGTTCGCGAAGTACTCGTTGACGTTGCCCGCCCGGTCCGCCCACGCGTCGCCGATCCCGTCGGTGACCAGGGCCAGGGCGGCACCGGGGGCCAGCGTGAGGTAGCCGTCCAGGGCCAGGTGCGGCGTGTCCGGCAGCCGGCCGGCGACCTCGTTCGAGACCACCGGGCCCTCGCGGTCCTTCGCCTCGCCGGCGGCGAACTGCCACCGCGGGACACGTGGGTCGAGCATCCAGGCCGAACTGTCACCGAGCCACCCGACCCACGCCCGGGCCGCGCCGCTCGCGTCCGGCTCGGCGATCACCGCAGTGATCAGCACGGTGGCCAGGTGCGAGGTGCCGACGCCGCGTCCGGCCGCCTGCCCGGCGACCGACTCCGCGACCCGCCCGTACAACTCCTTGACGTCGAGCCGGTCGAAGCCGCCGGCCTCGATCTGCTCGCGCAGCAGGGTGACGGCCCGGCTGGAGGCCGTGGTGGCCCCGGTGTCGGACCACGCCGCGCTGGACAGGCCGTCGGCCACGGCCACGATCGCGTACCGGCTGTCCCGGGTGCGCCCGATCCGGTAGGAGTCCTGTCGCGGCTCGGCGGGCTGGTCGCACCGGTGGCCCGGCCCGACCACGGAGGCCGCGCGGATGGCGAGCGCGCCGACCGTGGCCTCGTCGGCGGCGATCCCGTTCTGCACCGTGCGCTCCGGCAGCAGCCAGGGGAAGCCCTGGGCCCGTGCACCGTCACCGAAGCGGGGAACGCTCAGGTCGGTCGGCCGCTCGCGCAGGAACGGCCGGGGCTTCCCCGGCTGGGCCGTCGGCGCAATCGGCCCGGTTTGCCCGGTCGGCGCGGTCGGCCCCGCGACGTAGCGGCAGGCCGGCGCCGCCGGGTCGGACCGGGGCTCCCGTTCGGGCCGACCCCGCTGCCCCGCCGGTGCCACGGCGAGTTCGGATCCCAGCGCGGCCGCCGCACCGACGACACCCATCGCCGCGAGGGCCAACACGTTCACCAACCAGCCGTAGTGCCGGTGCGGAGTGCCGACCTCGACGAGGGCCCCGACGGTGACGGCGACGAGCAGCCCCGCCCGCACCCAGCCGTCCGTCGGACCGTCCGACCGGCCGTCGCCCCCGCTCATCGCCCGTCCCCGGAGTCGCGGGACCTCGGCCCGCCGGCGAAGTGCTGGTTGCCGTGCTGCACCGCGAAGACCTCACCCGAACCGGTCGCGGAGTTGACCTGGACCGCGACGTCCGGCTGGTGCGGGATCCGCAGCGACGCGAGGGCCGTGACGTCCTGGGCGAGACCCGGGTTCCGGTCGAGCAACTGGACCAGGGCGTCGGTCCAGTAGCCCACAACCTCGCCGTCGACCACTCCCCTCGTGGTGGTCGACGGCAGCTCCAGTGCGGCGGCCAGTTCCCTGCGGCGGCCTCCGTGGGCCCGGGCGATGACGCCGCTCATCAGCCGTTTCGCCTCCGTCCAGAGGTCGGTGCCCATCGCGGCGACCAGAGCGGCGGCTCCGCTCGCGGCCAGCTCGGCGAGTTCCTCGTTCATCGGCGTTTCAGCCCCGTTCGTTGGATCGGATGTGTTGGACGCCACGGGCGACGGCGAAGACCGTGCCGTGCCCGGTGGCCCGGACGACCTGCTCCACGGTCCGCGGCTCGGCCTCCGTCGGCTGTCGCCCGGCTTCCACAGGCCGTGGCCCGGTTTCCACAGGTCGTGGCCCGGTTGCCGCGGTCCGCGGCTCCGCTTCCTCCTCGGGTCGTGGCCCGACCGGGCTGCCCGGGTACCAGAGCCACGCCCGCGCGGCGTACTCCTTCACGACCACCTCGGCCGCGGTGAAGGCATCGGCTTCGAGCCCCTCGTAGCCGTGCCCGACCGTCTCCTCGTAGTAGTGCTGCGAGAGGATCGCGGCCACCGGGGCACCGTCCGGACCGGCCACGGCCGCACGCCGCAGTGGGGCCGCGTCCAGCAGCCGGGCGAGCACCTCGAACGGAGTGCCGGAGACGATGCCGTCCGGATCGAACCGGACCTCCCCCGCGTGCACCGCCACCCGCACCCGCAACCGGGCCTCCGGGCCCGCCTGCCGGTTGTGCCCGCGGATCCGCGCGCTCAGCTCCGGCAGCAGCGGGACCAGCAGTTCGGCCTTGGGCAGCCCGGCCGGAGCGACCAGCCGGCAGCCGTCACCGGTGTCCACGTACGAGACGTCCCGCCGGTCCAACTCCGCGACGTCGAGGGCACCGGACAGCACGGATCGCAGCGCACCGCGGATCTCCTGCAGCCGCTGCTGCCCGCGGCCCGCGGAAGCCGCGATGTCGCACGCCAACAGCGCTCGGTATTCGTACCTCGGATTCACGTTCCCTCTGCTTCCCGCTGCGGTCACGCCAGGGGCCGGCACTCGGAGACCGACGTGCCGTCGGCGCCGAACTGGAGGCGCCGACAAGATGGTTGACGAGATCGTAGAGGAGGGGTCCTCGGGTAGAACGGCTACTAATACGGCTTGTCCGGCTTCGGCCGGACGAGGAGGAGGAGTGACCGATGAGCAACACACGGGTGCGCGGGGCCGAGGCCTACTGGCCGCCGGCCGGGCTGCTCGGCCGGGTCGGCGAGGCCGACCGCCGGGTCCTGCTGGGGCTCGGCCACGGCGTGGTCTACCCGGCCGGTCAGATCACCATCCACGAGGCCGACACCTCGGACTTCGCGCTGCTCCTGCTCGGCGGCACGGTGAAGGTCACCGCGCACGCGCAGGACGGCCGGGAGGCGCTGGTGGCGGTACGGATGGCCGGGGACCTGGTCGGAGAGCTCGCCGGGATCGACGGCCAGCCGCGCAGCGGCACCGTGACGACCTGCGGCCGGGTGCTGGCCCGCTACATCCTGTCCTCCGAACTGCTGGAGTGCACGAAACAGCACCCCGCCATCGGGCTCGCGCTCAACGCGAGCGTGGTGGCCAAGCTGCGGACGGCGACCGGCCGGATCGTCGACTTCACCGGTTGCGACGTGCTCGGACGGCTGGCCAGGATCCTGCACCACCTGGCCGTCACCTACGGCCGACCGGGCCGCAAGGAAGCCCAACTCCCGCTTTCACAACCGGAGATGGCCACGTTGGTCGGCGCGGCGGAGTCGTCGATCCACAAGGCCCTACGGGCGCTGCGGGACTCGGGCGCGGTCGTCACGGGCTACCGCAGGATCACGATCCTCGACCTGGACCACCTCGCCCGGATCGCCGTCGCGGCCGAGGAAGCCGGTGCGGCCGTCGCCGCCGGAGCAGCCGATCCGCGGGCGATCCCACCAAACAGCTAAAAGCGCCGGGTTCCCCCGACGGCTCGGCGCCAGCATGACCGAGAGCCGGGAGCCGAGCGTTGGAGAGGACCGGGGAAGCAGATGCCAGAGAACAACGGTGCTCCGGGCGGTAGTGGCACTCCGGGCGGTAGCAGCACTCCCGGTGGTCACGGCACTCCGGGCAGTCCCGCGCGGATCCGGGCGCGCGACGTCTCCGGGACGATGATCGTCGGCGACCGGAACACCGTGACCAACCTGAGCGTCACCGCCGAGAGCGGTTCGTCCGTCACCGTCCACACCGGACCGCTGCCGGATCCGGTCAAACGGCAGTGGATCTCCCACCTGCCGCGGTCGGCCGCCGAGCCGCTGATCGGCCGCGAGCGGGACCTCCGGCTGGTGCAGGAGGCGCTCGGGAGAAGCCAGTTGGTGCAGATCTGGGGCACCCCCGGCGTCGGCAAGAGCGCGCTGCTGCGCCACCTCGCCCGCACCCTGCCGGGCGGACCCGACGGCGCGGCCTACGTCGAAGCCGGCGGGCGGACGGCCGACGACCTCGCGCAGGCGATCTTCGACATCGGCTTCGAGGCGCCGAACTACAAGCCGTCGCTGGAGGTGCTCAAGGAGCACCTGAAGACCCTGCGGCTACGGATCTACCTGGACGACGTCGGACTCGACGAGAAGGACCTGCGCCGGCTGTCCGACATGGCCGAACAGTCCGCGTTCGTCTTCACCTCGCAGCACCGCTCGGCGCTCACCGGCGTTCACGCGATCCGCCTCGACGGACTGCCGGCCCCGGCCGGGGTGACCCTGGTGCAGACCGTCCTGGCCCGCGGACTGTTGCCCGACGAAGCGCGGACCGTGGAGGCACTGTGCGACGCCCTGCACGGCAACCCGCTCCGGCTGCGGCGCATCGCGCTGTCCGCCGCGACCGGCAACCGCCTGCCGGGCATCGCCGACCTCCCCGCCCTGCTGCCCGCGCTGCTCAACCGGCTCCGGCCACCGGAGCGCGACCTGCTGCACCTGCTCGGCTCGCTGTCCGGCGCCGAGTTGGCCGCCCCGCAGCTCGACACCCTGCTCGGCCGCCCGGACGCCGAAGCGCTCGCCGACGGCCTGGTGCGACACGGTCTGCTGCTCGCCTCGGAGACCGGCTACCGGTGTCCACCGGACGTCGCCGAGTGCGTGCTGAAGAGCCGGATGACGCAGTTCCCCGCCGGGCCGCTCTGCCGGGCGCTCACCGCGTGGGTCGAGTCGCGGGACACCACCCCGGACCAGGTCGCGGCCCACTTCCAGGCCCTGGACGTCGCGGTGCTGCGGGCGGAGCGGAGCGGACAGCCGCAGCTCGGCGCCGCGTTGGCCCGCGCCGCCTCGCCGAAGCTGGCACTGTCCCGGCAGTTCGACGCGTGGGGCAGCCTGCTCGGCGCCGGCTGGGCCGCCGCGAAGAGCGCGGGCGACAGCGCGGGCGAGGAGTTCTTCCTGCGCGAGGCACGCGCCCGCCGCAGGGCGATCGGGCGGGTGGCGCAGACGGCCACGCTGGTGCTCGAGGCGGGGGTGCTCTGGCAGGAACTCATGGCGCTGCAGGCGCAGTCGGCGGTCCATCAGGCCGTCACGGCGGTGACGACGGCCATGGCGCCGGTGGGGCCGGTGGGGCCCGTCGGGCCGGTGGGTCCGGTCGGGCCGGTACACACCGTGGTCAGCCCGCCGACGGTCACCCACCCGGTCGTCCAGCCACCGACCGTCACCCACCCCGTGGTCCAACCGCCCACCGTCACCCACCCCGTGGTCCAACCACCGACCGTCACCCACCCGGTTCCCGCCTCCGGTGCTCCGGCGCCCGTACACCCGCCGGCTCCACCGAAGGTGATCGACCTGTCCCACACCGCCCAACAGCCGGTGCCGGGCACCCACCTGCCCGGCGCGCATTCCGCCTCGCAGGCGACGCCGCCGAAGGTCGACCTCTCGGGCTCGCACAGCTCCACCGCCCACTCGACGCACGCCTCCCACTCGACGCACGCCTCCCACTCGACGCACGCGGCCAACGCGACGCACGCGGCCCATTCGGCACACACCGCGGGCGCCGCCACGACCGGCACGGGCCACACCGCACTCGCCACCGCCGGCGCGGCGACCGCCAAGGGCGGCATCGCCCTCGCCATCGCCTGCGCGGTCGGACTGGCAGCCGTGGTGGGTGTGGGGGCCGCGGTCAACGCCAACAAGGACCGCGGCTCGTCTTCGGCCGCCACGTCCAGCTCTGTCCAGGCCGGCGGCCGACCGTACCCGCCTCCGGTCGTCCCGACGAAATCCGTCGATCCCGTGTGCGCAACGGTGCTGCCGGAGCTGGACCGAGAGATCGGCCGGTTCAACACCGACGCGACCACCGCGCACGGTGCGGTCACCTCGTACAACAACGCCGTGGAGGCCTACAACTCGGGACGGACCTCCGCCACTCCCGACCGAAGCGCGCCGAATTCCGCCATCGACACCGTCATCAAGGACCTGCGCTCCATCAAGTCCACGGCGCAGGCGGCCGCGTCGCGCGCACGGGACAGATCCGTGGCATCGGACCTCAACAGGATCCTGAGTCCCGTTCAGCAGATGGTGAGCCAGTACCAGTCCTTTCGCAACGGGCAGAGCGACACGGTCGACACGTCGACTCAGGCATCGGCGACGAACACGGCCCTGGACAGCCTGCAAACCCACTGCAGCACATGACCTCCGCACGACCGACCGAGAAAGGCCCGCCCATGCCAGCGGAATCCACCCCCGACGCCATCCGAACCGGAGACGTCTCCGGCACCTTCATCGTGGGCGACAACAACCGGGTGACCAACACGACGGATCGCCCCGAGCAACCGAGTCCGCAGCCACAGTCACAGCCACAGCCACAGCCACAGCCACAGCCACAGCCCCAACCGCGCCAGCAGAACAGGGCCGAGGACCGGGCCGCCGTCTTCGCGATGGAGGACGGCACCATGCACGTGACCTACTACGCCCAGGCCGCGCCCGAGCCCACGCCCGACCCCGAGGCCGAGCCGCCCCGATGAACACCGTTGCGCCCCGGCCGAACCGTCGACCGGGGCGCGCACTCCTGCCTCCACATCCACTCAGGTCCCGTCGATCAACAACTCCAGGTCCTGGGCGTTCAGCGTCGCCGTTCTCAGCAGTTCCCTGATCAGGTTGACGCTGAGCGTCGACCCGACCGGCTCGCCGACCTCGTCGCGCGTCAGTCCGCGCACGCCCCGTCGGCGCAGCCGCTCCCGCACGTCCTCGACCGTGTTGGCGACCGACTTGTAGGTCCAGGACTTGGTCGCGTACGGCGAGGCGTTGACCAGCCGGGCGGTGTCCTCCCAGGCCAGCGGGAGCGGGAAGGCCTCCTGGCCCTCCAGGTACCGGCGGGCGAGCGCGGTGAGCACCAGCCGCTCCTGTGGGGAGAGCGCGTAGACCGTCTCGGGGGCGGCGGTCTCGGCGCTGCTCGTGGCACGGGGGTGCAGGTCGTCCCCGTCCACGACCCGGACCTCCACCAGGTGGGAGCGCCGCTTGGACGAGTTGATCACCAGCGGGGTGTACCCGGGCCCGATGATCCGCTTGTGGCCGGTGAGCATCAGCACGCCGTCGGGCAGTTCGATCGGCAGGTTGCCGGTGTTGATCAGCCACCAGTCGCCGTCCGCGGCGGCGCAGCTGAAGACCCCGTGCCGACGGCTGACGGTCGGGTCGTCGACGCCGACCGGTACGTGCACGTCCTCGCGGTCGCGCCCGAACAGCAGGGTGTACCGGCGCGGCGGCACGGCGTACCCGCCCTCCGGGCCGATCACGAAGATCGTCCCGGGCGGCGCCGGGGGCACCCGGTCGGAGGGGCTGCCCGGCGGCAGCATCTGGGGTGGGAAGTTTCCGTACGCCATCTCACATACCTCCGCTCACATACCTCTGCTCACATGCCTCTGCTCACATGCCTGCGCCTCGGCTCGCGCCAGTGAGTGTACGAGCGCTCCGGCAGGACTGGTCCTCCCTCCGGCATGCGTGGGTCGCATCTGCGGAACCGTCAACTCTGTTTGCCGGGCGTGACCTTGCTCGATAGCCTGCCCGCCGTGAGCACGATCAGCCGGCGAGCCGCTGCGATCGACAGCGCCGTCGCCGAACCACTCGGCCCGGGCGATCCGCAGGAGATCGGCAGCTTCAGCGTCATCGGCCTGCTCGGCACCGGAGGCATGGGCGAGGTCTACCTCGGGGTCTCGGACCGGGGCTACGCCGCCGTCAAGCTCGTCCGGCCGCGGCTGGTCTCCGGCGAGCGCTTCGAACGGGAGGTCGGTCTCCTCTACCGGGTGCCGTTCGGGGTCGCACCGCGGGTGCTGGCGAGCGACGGCACGCCGGAACGCCCGTGGTTCGCCACCGAGTACGTCCCCGGCCTCACCGTGGACGAGGCGGTACGACTGCACGGGCCGCTGCCCGCCGAGGTGTTGTGGCTCCTGCTGACCGAGACGGCCGCCCAACTGCGGGCCGTGCACGCGGCCGGGATCGCCCACCGCGACATCAAGCCCGCCAACGTCATGCTGGTGCACGACGGCGTGAAGCTGATCGACTTCGGCATCGCCCGCGCCGCGGACCAGGCGCGGCTCACCAGGAGCGGTGACGGCTACGGGACGCAGGGCTTCTCGGCGCCGGAACAGCAGGCCGGGGACGAGGACGTGGCAGCGCCCGCGGACGTCTACGCGCTCGCGGCGCTCCTGCTCTACGCCGCCTCGGCCCGCACGCCCGACGCCGTCCGCGACCTGGAACGGCTGCGCGCCGTGGACGCCGACCTCGCCGCCGTCCTGGCGCCCTGCCTCGCCACCGACCCCGGCGCACGCCCCACCGCCGACCAGGTCGTCCAGGCGGCCCGGGCGCACCTGCCCGCCCCTCCCCCATCCTGGCCGACCGAAGTCCTGGCCCGCATCGACGCGCGCCGCGCCTTCGCCGAAACGCCGGTCGGCAAGCTGGAGACGGTCCCGCCACCCGACGCCGGGACCCCTCCCCCCACACCACCCGGCCGCCGGCGGCGGCGCAAGCGCCTGTTCCTGTTACCGATCGCCGCCGTGATCGCCCTCGGCACGGTCACGGTGTACGCCCTCAGCCCCGACACATCCCCACAGCACCACACCTCCCAGGACTCCCTCGGCACGCCGGTCACCGTCCAGCCCCTGACCGGCACGACACCCGGTCCCTCCACCAGCAGCCCGAGCGCCACGCCCTCGCCCACCGCCACTCCTTCGCCCCCGCCGTCGACCACCCCGGCCGACCCCACCCGGGCCCCCTCCCCGACCCCGCGGCCCTCGACCACCTCCACCGCCTCCACCGCCTCCACCCCCAAACCCGCCACCCCACCCACCACGGCCCCCGCCACCCCCTCGGCTGCCGCCCCCACCGTCACCTCCTCCTCGATCAGCGGCATCAACGGCAGCGACGACCCCGCCCAGGTCAAGGGCTCCGAGGCGGACACCAGCTGGTTCGGCAACGACGCCGCCTGCTCCGCCTGGCTGGACGACAACGGCACCGGCTCACTCGCAGGCGTCCTCAACACCTCCCTCAACCAGACCTGCGTCGCCGAACTCTCCCGCAGCGACGGCCTCACCTACACCTTCCGCGCCTCCTGGGGCGCCGCGAAGACGAGCTTCCTCCCCGTCACCGGCCACACCCTGCAGATCTGCGTCTGGAACGCCAACAACCGATCCACCGAACAGTGCTCCCCCCGCTTCACCATGACCGGCACCACCCCCACCCGCCAATGACCCCACCCTCCCCACCCCAACGCCCCACCCCGGAACGCCGAAAGCCCCGGCCCACCAGGACGCTTCCGCCCTGTGGCCGGGGCTACGGCAAGACCGCCGGAACGACTGCGGCCCAGGTCAGGATCATGCTCCTGACCTGGGCCGCAGTGTGCGTTCCAGCTGTTCACGGGGTGGGCGCGGACGGTTTCGAACCGCCGACATCTGCTTTGTAAGAGCAGCGCTCTACCACTGAGCTACGCGCCCCCGGTCGTGGCCCTTCGGGCGTACGACGAGTGCCTAGGGTACCTGGTCCGGAGGGGTGGTGTGGTGCGGGCGGGGCGGGGTGGTGGGAGGGGGCTGCCCGTGGTGCGGGGGGATCGGGGAGAATGGGCGCGGATCAGCGGGTCGGAGCAGGGAGCGCGCAGTGGCGGTGGCCGGCGGGAGCGGGCAGCGGGGGCGGCGTCGGGCGGGGAGTGCGCTGGGCGACGCGCTGGTGTTGCCGGTGGTGCTGGCAGGTGCGTTGGGGGCGGTCGGGCTGGCGTCGGCGGGCAGTGGCGGCTGGTGGGGGCGGCGGAGTGCCGGGGACGGCGTGCGGGCGGAGGCCCGGGAGGCGCGGGCCGCGGCGCAGGAGGCGTTCTACGAGCTGGAGGAGACGCAGCGCGAGCTCCGGTTGGCGGTGGAGACCGTCCGGGCGGCCGAGGAGGGTGCGGCGGCGCAGCGGGCGTTGGCCGAGTGGCCGGCGATCTCCGGCCGGGTCGAGCAGGTCACGGTGAACTACCTGGCCGCGCTCGACGCCCATGACCTGGACCGGGAGGACCTGGACGCCGGTTCGGTGGCCCAGGCCCGGCGGCTGCTGGTGGACGTGCAGGGCCAGCTCCGCTCGGCCCGCGCCGAGCTGACCGACTTCCTGCGCCGCCTCCAGCCGACCCTCCAGCACGCCGAGCAGCAGCTGATGCGGGTCACTCCGGCCGTGGAGCAGGCCAAGCGCGCGCTGCTGCGGGCGACCACCACGCTGGACGAGGTGCGCGGCGCCGGACTGCGGGCGGACGACCTGGCGGCCCGGCTGGCCGAGCTGGCGCCGGAGCTGGGGCGGCTGAACGAGGGGGCGGCGCGGCACGGCGTGGCGGCCACCCTCCAGCGGGCCGAGGACGTGCAGCGGCGGGCGGCGGCGATCACTGCCGACGCCGCCCAACTGCCCGAGCGGGCCCGGGAGCTGGACCGCCGGGTGTCCAGCCTACGGACCCGGATCCAGGCGCTGGGGACCAAGGCGGAGACGGTCGATCCGGCGCTGAGCGAGCTGCGCCGCCGGTTCAGCACGGCCTGCTGGCAGGACCTCCAGCGGGTGCCCGAGCAGGTCGCCGAGGCGGGCCGGGCCGCCGAGCGCAAGCTCGCCGAGGCCGCCCGGGCCCGGGACGAGCAGCGGTGGGCGGACGCCACCGCCGCGATCGGTACGGTCCGCGCGTTGCTGGCGACCGCGGACGGCTCGGTGCAGGCCGTGAACGACCGGCTGCGGCAGCTGAACGAGGTGCAGCACGACCCGAACCGGGAGGTGGAGCGCGCCCGCTTCGCCGTCCGGGACGCCCAGCGCCTGGCGATGGCGGGCCGCACCGCGCCGGACCCACGGCACGCCGGCCCGCTGGACGAGGCGGTGGCCCGGCTGGACCGGGCACTGGAGACCCTCCAGGCCGCGGGCCGGCACCCCGACTACTGGCACTTCCTGACCGAGCTGGCGGCGGTACGGGAGACGGCGGCCCGGGTGATCGACATGATCCGCGGCGATCTGGGCCAGCACCGCTGAGCGCGGTCGGTACCCTGCCGGTATGCCACGCTACGACTTCCGCTGCCGCTCCTGCGGAGCCACCTTCGAGCTCCGCCGCCCGATGGCCCAGGCCAACGACCCCGCCGTCTGCCCGCAGGGCCACCGGGACACCGTGAAGCTGCTGTCCACCGTCGCCGTCACCGGCGCGGCGGGCGGCGCGCCGCAGCAGGCCCCGAGCGGGGGCGGGGGCGGGGGCGGCTGCTGCGGCGGCGGGTGCTGCGGCTGACCGGCGGCTGACCGACAGCTAGCCGGCGACCACCGTGCCGACGGGGGCAACAGGGGCGACGGGGGCGACGGTCGCGGCCGCCAGGAACCGGCGGGCGATCTCCTCCCCCGCCGCCACCCCCACCTCCGCCAGGGCGGTGACGCCGGGCGCCGTCCATCCGCCGTCGGCCAGTTCGCCGTGCCCGGGCCGCCACCCGGCGTCGGCGGCGAGCAGCAGGTCGGCGTCCAGCAGGGAGTCGCCGGCCGCCAGGACGGTGTGCGCGCCGCTGCGCCGGACGGCCTCGGCGAGCGCGGCGCTCTTGGTGAGCGGCTGCGGCACGGCGTACACCTTGCGGCCCTGCAACGAGACCCGCCAGCCGCGTTCGGCGCACCAGCCGGTGAGCTCGGGCAGCCAGCCGTCGGGCAGCCGGTCGCGTTCGACGACCAGGTAGGCGAACTGCTCGTCGGCGACCCGCCGTTTGTGCGTCCACTCCGGGTCGGCGCTCAGGGCGAGTCGACGCACCACCTCGTCCAGCGGGGCGGCGCCGGCGGCGATCCGTGCGGTGATCTCGCGGCGCCAGTCGCGGTCCGGCTCGCCGTCCACCAGCAGCTGTCCGCCGTTCGCGCAGATCGCGTAAGTCGGCGTCGGCCCGGGCAGGTTGACCCGCCGGTACTGCTCGACGGTCCGGGTGGTGGCGGGTACGAAGCGGGCCCGGCGGCCCAGTTCGACCAGCAGAGCGGCGGCCCGTTCGGTCAGGAAGGACAGCGGGCGCCCGTCCAGCACCTCGACCCAGAGCAGGCGTGGCGCGAGCCGGTCGGGTCCGCCCAGGGCCAGGGCCCGCTCGGAGTAGATGAGCGTACGGTCGAGGTCGCTGGCCACCAACACGCCACCCGCGCCCCCTGAGCCACCCGCGCCACCATCGGCAGCACCGCCCGTACCATCCGAACCTTCCACTGCACCCATCAGGACTCCCTCCCCGTCACGGCCCGTCCGCTCTCCCCCGTCGCCCCCCGACTGTAGCGGGGGTGGATGAGGCCCACGCAGCTGTACGGCAGCCCGTCCACCTCCTCGACCGGGACGCCGCGTTGGGCGGCGAGCAGCCGTACGTGGTCGAGGTCGGAGCCCGCGCCGCGCCGGGCCAGCACCCGCCAGGGCACCCGGCGCAGCAGCACCCGGGTGGTCTCGCCGACGCCGGGCTTCACCAGGTTGATGTTGTCGATGCCGTACTCGGCGCTGATCCGCTCGACGGCGGCCCAGCCGGCCCAGTCGGGCGTGCGGTCCGGGTCGGCGGCGAGCCGGTCGGCCGCCTGGACCGCGAGGGCGCGGACCTCCCCGAAGTGGTCGGCCACCGCGGTCAGGAAGGCCTCCGAGACGTCCCCGCCCGCGAGTTCGGCATAGTGCTTGGCACCGTGGAAGTCACCGGGACCGATCAGTCCGGCCCGCAGCACGGTGCGCGAAACCAGCCCGGACACCGTGGAGTTGAGGCAGGCGGAGGGGATCAGGAAGTCCTCCCGGGTGCCGTACGTCCGGACGCAGCGGCCCGGGTCGGCGAGCACCGCGAGGTCCGGGTCGAAGCCGGTGCCGGCCAGCGCGTCGGTGAGCTCGCGGGTGATCGCGCCCTTTCCGGTCCAGCCGTCCACGAAGACCACGTCGGACGCCCGGTGGTGGGCCGCCAGGTAGCGCAGCGCGACCTGGTCGATGCCGCGACCGCGGACGATGGACACCGCGTAGTGCGGCACGGACAGGCCGTGGGCGAAGGCCAGCCAGCGGCGGACCAGGATGCCGACCGGCGTGCCGGCCCGGGCCAGCGAGGCGAGCACCAGGCCGGGCCCGCGCTCGCGCAGCAGGGTCTCGGCGACGGTGCCGACGGCGAGCGCCATCCGGCGGGCCGAACCGCGCAGCGCCTGGTGGAACAGCTCCTGGTACTCGGGGCTGGGGCGGTACTCGACCGGCAGCGACTCGGCGTAGTGGGCGCCGCCGTGCTGGACGGCCTCCTCCCGTTCCTCGGTGGGGGCCTCCAGCGGCACGTCGGAGAGGTCCTTGAGCAGCCAGGCGACCTCCTCCGGGCGGTAGGAGGAGAACTCCGGCCCGTACAGCGGAGCCGGCAGCGCGGCAGGCAGCGGAGCCGGCGACGCGGCGGCCGGCACGGAGGACGACACCGAGGACGGTACGGCGGGCAGCACCGGGCGGTGCGAGGGGAGTACCGCGAGGACCACCCGGTCGGTGACCTGCCGCAGCTGGCGCAGCAGCGCGTACTCCCCCTGGTGCAGCGCCGGGGTGTCGGCCACGTCGTCCACCACCAGCACCACGGCGTCGAAGCGGCGGGCCCCGTCCGCACCGGGGGCGACGTTGTAGGCGTAGCGCTCGCGCGAGCCGCCGTCCTGCGGGTCGTCGTGGGCCGGGAAGACCAGCCGGGTGCGGATGGCGTAGCCGGGGTCGTCCACGGCGAGGACGGGCGAGCGGGTGGTGGTGGAGTAGCGGACGCGGTCACCGCCGAGCCGCTGGGCGAGCGCCTCGGCCAGCCGCAGCGGCGCGTACATCAGCTCCTCGAAGCCGAGCACCAAAACCCGCTGCTGCTCAGAGCCAGGACCATCCACCGAGCCGGCACCGCCCACCGGCCCCGCGCCGTCCCCGAGCGCCTCCGCCACCTGCCCCGCCAGTGCGGGCAGTACGGCGTCCAGCCGCTCGCGGTCCCGCGCCGTGAAGCCGTGCCGCCCACCGTCCGGCAGCCCGGCGGGCCAGTCCAGCTCGACCCGGACCAGCGGGGCGGGCTCGACGGCCGGCGGCGGGGCGGCCGGAGGGACGGCGGCGATCAGCCGCTCGGCCCGCGCCACGATGTCCTCGGGCAGGTCGACGCCACCGCTCGCGGTGGCCACCACGTCGAGCCGGGCGCCGAGTTCGGCGGCGGCCGCGGCGAGCCGGTGCCGGTCCTCGGCGGAGCGCAGGTCGACCAGGGCGACCACCACGTAGTGGCCGCGCGGGTGGCGGCGGTGCAGTTCGCGGATGGTGTTGAGGACGGTCCGGCCGGTCGAGAGCTCGTCGTCCACCAGCACCAACGGCCCGTCGCCCGCGAGGAGTTCGGGGTCGGCCGGGAGGAGCAGGTGGCCGGTGGCGTGGGAGTGCTCCTCCTCGAAGCCGCCGAGCGGGGGCACCCCGGGGACGGGGCGGCGGGTGGAGTGCAGGCAGGGCGCGTCAAGGCCGTCGGCGACGCTGTGGCCGAGGCCGGTGGCCGTCTCCGCGTAGCCGAGCACGACGGCCCGGCCGGCCGCCGCGGGGCCGAGCAACTCCCGGACCCGGCGACCGAGTTCGAGCCCGGCACCGTGCACGACGTCGGGCCGCTGCGGGACGTGCTTGCCGAGCACGCTGGAGACCAGCAGGTGGGCCCGCCTGGGGTTGCCGGACCGCAGGGCCAGGCCGACCAGTTCGGGCAGGCGCTCCGATCCGGTCAGCGCGATCCCGGCCCGCTCGGCGACCCAGCGCCCGGTCCAACCGCCCTCCACCGCACCGGCCGCACCCGCCCCGGCCGCACCCGCCCCGCCCGCTACCGCCGTCACCGTCGCTGCCGTCGCCGTCGCCGCCGTCGCCGTCTCTGCTCTCTTCACTACTGGTCCCGCCTTCGGTGGTGCTGATCGATCGGTTCGCGCGTGTCGTCGGGTCGAGGGGCCGGGGTCAGCCGCACAGGCAGGCCGACAGCAGCTCCGCGAAGCTCACGTCCTCCCGGGCCACTCCGAAGACCTCCGCCCGCAGTAGCACCCGCTCCGCCCAGGCGCGGTGCGGCCGGGCCTCGTTCATCTTGTTCGTGTACGCCGAGCGGAGCACCCCGCCGCCGCCCTGCTCCTGCCGCAGGATGTCGCGCGCGTCGCAGTACTCCTCGTGCGTGACCACGGACAGCGCGTGCACGGCGGGGACGTGGCTGGGGTGGATGCAGGTCTTGCCCAACAAGCCGTTGGCGCGGTCGAGTTCGACCTCGCGGATGAGCCCGTCCAGGTCGTGCTCGATGATCCTCCGGCGGACCTCCTCGCCGGAGGCCCGGGCGGTGCCGGCGGTCGCGGCGAACGGGGTGCGGCGCAGCTGCGGCTTGAACATCCGCTCCTGCACCGGGAAGTACTCCCAGACCGGCCCGGTCACGGTGTACCCGGTGCCGTCGGCCCGGCCGAGCACGTTGACCACGTCGCCGATCACGGCCGCGACCAGGGCCACGTCGTAGGCGGTGAGGTCGGGTGAGCGCCGCAGCCCGTAGGCGGAGCACAGGTCGGTGACGCCGAGCCGGACGGCGAGCACCCGTTCGCGGTGCTCGGCGAGCAGCTCGGCGATGCCGAAGAGCTGCTCGCGCCTGGTCTCCAGGTGGGCGAGTTCGGGCGATTCCAGGACGGGCATGGCGAACAGCCGCCGCCCGGTGGCGGCCTCGGCGGCGGCGAGCGCGGCCAGGTAGGCGCCGCCGACCTGCGGGGTGAACTTGGGCAGGACGAAGCCGCTCAGCAGCCCGACGGCCGGACCGAGCCGCTCGGCCAGGTCGAGGATCTGCTCGGCGGTGCGAACCCTGATGAAGAGAAGCGGGTGATCCTGTGCGCAGTCGGTGAAATCATTGACCAGGTCCGACAACTGCTCGACCAGGTTGCGCTCGCCCGCGCCCACCTCGTGGTCGGCGATCGAGTCCTCCAGGCAGAGCACCATCGACACCACGCCCTGTCCGGCCAGCTTGCGGATGTCGGCGGCCAGTGCGGGCCTGGTCGCGGGGCTGTAGAGGGTGCCGCCGAGGGCAGTGGCGAGCACCGCGGGCTCGCTCGCCGCGGTGAACGTCCGCGGCTGCTCCAGGAACAGCCGGGCACGGACGTCGTCGACGAGGTGGCCGAAATGGCGCACGGTGCTCTCCTCGGGGCTGGACGGCGGGCTGACCGACCGGACGGACGGCCTCCGGCCAGCGGTTTCCCGCCTGGACGCACCGCCGGCGGACTCCCCCCACCGGCCTCCGGGGGCCTGTTCGAAGGCCCATCGTACGGACGGGTTCCGGCCGTTCCCGGCGTCGGGGCACTGAACTCCCGGAACATCCGGCGGGCGCCGGGGCACGCCCGGGGCGATCGCCCCACGGACGTCCGGCAGGCGCCGCCCGGCGGCCACCCAGCCCCCGCCCGACTCCGACCGGCCACCCGCCACCCACCGGAAGGCCCGCCGCAAACCTCGGTCCGACGCAAGTCTTGGCAAAGTCCACCCCCACGCCGACCGTCCCGGTCACGTTGTCCGAAGGGGTGGCGAACGGGCAGGATGGTCCGCTATGACGCACGTGATGGCCAAGGGCGCCAACATCGCACTGCCGGCGGCGGCGGTCCGCGCCGTGCTGCGCTGGAGCGCCACGCCCGGTGCGCCGGACGTGGACGCGTCCGCGCTGCTGCTCGGCACCAACGGCAAGGTCCGTTCGGACGCCGACTTCGTCTTCTACAACCAGCCCCGCCACCCCTCCGGCCTGGTCCGCCACCTGCCCAAGCAGCACACCGCGGGCGGCGCCGAGATCATCGACACGGTCGAGGTCGAACTGGCCAAGCTGCCCGTGGAGGTGGACCGGGTGGTGCTGGCCGGTTCCTCCGAGGGCGGCTCGTTCCGCGCCGTCCCGGGGCTGCGGCTGCTGCTGTTCGACGCCGCCACGGGTGACGGCGCGGTTCCGCTCGCCGAGTTCGCGATCGTGGACGCCGAGAACGTGTCCGCGCTGGTCGCGGGCGAGCTGTACCGGCGCAACGGCTCCTGGAAGTTCCGGGCGATCGGCCAGGGGTACACCTCGGGACTGATCGGCCTGGCCACCGACTTCGGCATCACGGTCGACGACGAGGCGGAGGCCGCCGCGGCGGCAGCGGCCGCGGCGGCTGCCCAGCCGACCCCGGCGCCCGCCTCCACCGCCACCCCCACCGGCGCTGTCGACCCGCGGGCCACCCCGCTGCCCGACCCGCGCTCCGAGGCTCGGCCCGAGCCCGGCACCTTCACCCTGAGCCCGGCCGTCCCGCAGTCCCCGGCGCAGCCTCCGGCCCGGCCCCCGGTCGCTCCGGCCACCCCGGCCCCGGCTGCCGCCGCCGCCAACGGCCCGGCGACCCCGCCGTCCGCCGCGCCGGCCACCCCGCCCCCGCCGGTGGCCCCGCCCACCGTGCCCCCGAACATCCCGCCGGCCCCGCCCGCGCCGCCGACCCACCAGCCGACCCACCAGCCGGCCGCCCAATCGGGCGGCTACGGCTACCCCCAGGCCCAGCCCGGCACCGGGTACGGCTACCCGCAGGCCCAGCCCGCGACCGGCTACGGCTACCCGCAGCCCAACCAGCCGTACCCGCCCCAGCAGCCCCAGCCGGGCCCCCACTCCGGCGGCTACGGCTACCCCCAGCCCGGCACCGGATACGGCTACCCGCAGCCCCAGCCGGGCACCGGCCAGCAGCCGCCCGTCCCGCCGCAGCCCCCGGCACCGGTACCGCCCCAGGCCCAGGCCCAGCCCGCCGAGGAGTTCGCGCTGCCCCCGCAGGGCCCGCAGTTCCAGCCCCACTGAGCCGTCCCCGCCGGATCACCGCACACCGAACCGCCCCGCCGAGCCCGACGCCCGGCGGGGCCGCCCGCAGCACCGCACCCCCGCCGGGGACCTCAGTCCCCGCCCCCGCTCGGCTTCTGCCCCTTGTACCCCCGCTGCCACTGCATCCCGAAGCCGTACAGCCGGTCGATGTCCGCCTGGAACCCGTTCACGTACCGCACCTCGCGGCGCACGGTCAGCTGGTTGTCCCCGGCGTTCTCGATCAGCACCACCGCGCAGGAGCGCGCCGCCCGGGCCCGTTCGTCCAGCTTGATCTCGATCCGCGGCCCGGTCTGCGGCACGATCGTTATCACCGCGTGGGTCTGCTCGAAGGCCGGGGTGCCGTCGTAGATGTAGACGAAGATCAGCAGCCGCTTGAACTTGTCCTTCTTCTCCAGGTTGACGTACATCGTCTCGCCGGAGGGCGCCCCGTACTGGTCGTCACCGCTGAGCTTGATGAACGGCGGTTCCCGCAGGTCGCCGAAGAGTTCACCGAGCGGCTGCACCACGCCCCGGGTGCCGTCGGAGAGTTCGTACATGCAGGCGAGGTCGAGGTCGACGTTCAGCTGCTCGTTGCCCCCCGGCGAGTCGGGCTCCAGCGGACTGAGGATCCGCGGGCTGAAGAGCCGTTTGAGGGTGTCCCGGGTGCTCGGCCGGACGGCACCCGAGCGCATGGTCCAGTGCAGGTTGACGTAGAGGTAGCCGGTGGTGGCGGCGGAGCCGGTGATCGCGTGCTGCGGCGCCGACTTGGTGAGCGTGACCTTGTGCTGCCCGCCCGGGTTGTCGAAGGTGTAGCTCTTGTCCCCGCGCAGGTACTCCCAGATCGAGACCATCCAGTCCTCTCCCCCTGCCTCCGTGCGGCGGTCTGACGATCCGCCGGTCCATGATCGGGCATCGACCGGGCCGACGGATACCCGGACTCCTTCTTTCCCTACCCTGCCCGGCCGTTGACGCCCACCCGTGATTCCCACCCGTGACCCGAACCGGTGGGTCGATTGGCCCGCGGAAGCCGCCCTCCCGTAACATGCCGCCCCTTCGGACGCGATATCGTCTAGCCGCACAGGTGTCCCGTCCGCCCCTGCGCGGGCGCGGTGGGCACGTCGTGCGGCGACGAACGAACCGTCAGGCGGTACCCGCCCCGCGGGACCTGACCACCTGTGTCGCGCTGTGAACCTGTCCCCTGCGGAAACCCGAGGCCCGACCCGCAATGAACCTGACCTCCATACAGCTGGTCTGGACCGTCGTCGGCGGCGCAGCCCTGCTGTTCGTCGCCATCCTGATGGCGACGCTGCGATTCAAGAGCTCGAAGAACGACGAGGCCGGCGACTCCTGGGAGCGCAGCGAGGAGCGCCGCCGCCGCAAGGAGATGATCTACGGAATCTCCTCGTACACCCTGCTGTTCTGCTGCGCCGGCGTCGCGGCCGCGCTCTCCTTCCACGGCCTGGTGGGCTTCGGCATCGAGAACCTGGGCCTGTCCAACGGCTGGGAGTACCTCGTCCCGTTCGGCCTGGACGGCGCCGCGATGTTCTGCTCGGTGCTCGCCGTCCGCGAGGCCAGCCACGGTGACGCCGCGCTCGGTTCCCGCCTGCTGGTCTGGGTGTTCGCGATCGCCTCGGCCTGGTTCAACTGGGTGCACGCCCCGCGCGGCCTGGGCCACGCCGGTGCCCCGCAGTTCTTCTCCGGCATGTCGATCTCGGCGGCGATCCTGTTCGACCGGGCGCTCAAGCAGACCCGCAAGGCCGCGCTGCGCGAGCAGGGCCTGGTGCCGCGTCCGCTGCCGCAGATCCGCATCGTCCGCTGGCTGCGCGCCCCGCGCGAGACCTACGCGGCCTGGTCGCTGATGCTGCTGGAGAACGTCCGCAGCCTGGACGAGGCGGTCGAGGAGGTCCGCGAGGAGCGCCAGGCGAAGCTGGACGCCAAGGTGCGCGCCCGTTCCGCCGACCGCCGCGAGCGGGCCGAGCTGAAGGCCATCTCCCGCCAGGGCGGCATGCTCGCCCGGGCCCGCGGCGGGCGTCAGGTGCCCGCGCTCACGGCGGCCGGAGACGGCCAGACCGCTACGGAGCCTGCCCTAGCCGCCGAGAGCGACCGCACCGCCTCGACCACGCAGGACCCGTACACCTCCTCCACCACCGCGCTGGACGCCGGCCGCCGACCGCGGGCCGCCGTGGGGTCGTCCTACACCTCCTCCGCGAGCAGCTCGCTGTCGTCCTCCTCGCTGTCCTCGGCGAGCAGTTCGACCGGCAGCTCCTACTCCTCGACCGGCAGCTCGTACTCCTCCTCGACCACCGGTTCGACGAGCGGCTCCACCTCGTCCTACCGCAGCTCGACCGTCGACCTGACGGCCGACGACGACACCCTGTCGATGCCGAAGCTGGACTCGCTGGAGCGCAAGCTGCGCGCGATCGAGCAGCAGCTGGGCTGACCCCCGCCCCCGCCCCATCCCCCGCAGGAACAACGCGACGGCCGCCCCCGGATCCCCGGAGGCGGCCGTCGCGTTCCCCGGCCCTACGGCCGAGGGGATGGCGGGGGGCGGCGGACTACTGCCCGCTGCCCACGAGTTCCTTCTCCCCCTCCGCCGCCTCACGCCGGTTGCGCAGCATCGAGGAGGCGAGCGCCAGCCCGATGAAGGCGACGCCGATCAGGCCGGTGACGATCTCCGGGATGTGGTACTTGATCCCGACCAGCAGGATCACCGCCAGCGCACCGATCGCGTAGTGGGCGCCGTGCTCCAGGTAGACGTAGTCGTCCAGGGTGCCCTTGCGGACCAGGAAGACGGTCAGCGAGCGGATGTACATCGCGCCGATGCCGAGGCCCAGGGTGATCTGGAAGATGTCGTTGGAGATCGCGAAGGCGCCGACCACGCCGTCGAAGGAGAACGACGCGTCCAGGACCTCCAGGTAGAGGAAGAGGAAGAACGCGGCCTTGCCGGCCACCTGGACGACCGACTTGCCGGACTTCTCCGCCTCCTCCTCGCGCTCGGCCTCCTCCTCCAGGCCCGATTCGAAGATCGAGGAGAGGCCGCCGACGACGAGGTAGGTGATCAGGCCGAGCACACCGGCCAGCAGAACGGTTTCGGCGTGCTCCGCCGCGAAGAAGCGCGAGGCCAGCACCAGCGCGACCAGGGAGACGACACTGGACAGGGCGTCCAGCTTGCCGACCTTCTCCAGCGGGCGCTCCAGCCAGCCGAGCCAGTTGTGCTCCTTCTCGTCGAACACGAAGTCGAGGAAGATCATCAGCAGGAAGACGCCGCCGAAGGCCGCGATGGCCGGGTTGGCCGCCTCCAGGTACTGGCCGTAGGTGAGGCCGTCGTGGGTCGCGTTGGAGTGCAGGGCGAGGTCGATCACCGTCGCGGGGTTGAGCTTCGCGGTGAGGCCGACGACCAGCAGCGGGAAGACCAGACGCATCCCGAAGACGGCGATGAGCACACCGACCGTCAGGAAGATCTTCTGCCAGTACGGGTTCATCCGCTTCAACACCGTGGCGTTGACCACCGCGTTGTCGAAGGACAGGGAGATCTCCAGGATGGAGAGGATCAGCACGATGCCGAAGCCTTGGGCCCCCCAGAGCAGTCCGGCCGCGATCAGGCCCAGGGCGGTGATCGCGAACGACCAGCCGAATGTGCGGAGGAACACGGGAGTTGGCTACCTTTCGGGTTCTGGCCGTGTCGGGGGCGGCCTGGTCCCGAGACGCCTGACCGGGCCGGGCCCGGTCAGGTCACCCCCGCACTGCCCTCTGTTCTCTTGATCGTTTGATCGTTGATCATCTGATCGTTGATCGGTGCGATAAGTCCGTTTTACGGCCTCACTGTACGTTGACGCCGAAGTCGAGCGCGATCCCGCGCAGGCCCGAGGCGTACCCCTGGCCCACCGCGCGGAACTTCCACTCACCCGCGTACCGGTACAGCTCGCCGAAGATCATCGCGGTCTCGCTGGACGCGTCCTCGGACAGGTCGTAGCGCGCGATCTCCTCGCCGTCGACGGAGTTGACGACCCGGATGTAGGCGTTGCGCACCTGTCCGAAGTTCTGCAGCCGGGCCTCGGCCTCGTAGATCGAGACCGCGAAGACCACCTTGTCCGCCTGGGCCGGGACCAGCTCCAGGTTGACCAGGATCAGCTCGTCGTCACCCGTCTCGTCGCCGCCCACGAGGTTGTCGCCCTGGTGCTCCACCGAGCCCTCGGGGCTCTTGAGATTGTTGTAGAAGACAAAGTACTCGTCGCCGAGCACCCGTCCGCCACCGCAGAGCAGGGCGCTCGCGTCGAGGTCGAACGGTGCGCCCGTGGTCGAACGGGCGGACCAGCCGAGGCCGATCTGGACCTGCGTCAGGTTCGGCGCGGCCTTGGTGAGCGAAACGTTCCCGCCCTTGGCGAGCGTGACCACCATGGTGTTCTTCCTCCCTTGCTTCTCCCGGGGCGCCATACAGGTGTAGTCCCCCGCGGCCCCGGCCGGCCCGCTTCGGCCGGCTGAACTTCCTGAACTCACATCCTCGCAGCGCACCGGACCCCGACGAAGCCGGGCCGGTCCCGACGAAGCGGGGCGGCCCCGGACCTCGAAGGTCCGGGGCCGCCCCGGGGCCGCGCAAGAGCCTTGCGCCGCAGGAGGAATCAGACGTTGACGCCGAAGTCCTGGGCGATGCCGCGCAGGCCGGAGGCGTAACCCTGGCCGATGGCGCGGAACTTCCACTCGCCGCCGTTGCGGTAGAGCTCGCCGAAGACCATCGCGGTCTCGGTGGAGGCGTCCTCGGAGAGGTCGTAGCGCGCCAGCTCGGCGTTGTTCGCCTGGTTCACCACCCGGATGAACGCGTTGCGCACCTGGCCGAAGTTCTGGCCGCGGTTCTCGGCGTCGTAGATCGACACCGGGAAGACGATCTTCTGCACGTCGGCCGGGACGGTGGCCAGGTTGACCTTGATCGCCTCGTCGTCGCCCTCGCCCTCACCGGTCAGGTTGTCGCCGGTGTGCTCGACCGAGCCGTCCGGGCTCTTCAGGTTGTTGAAGAACACGAAGTTCCCGTCCGAAGCGACCTTGCCCTGCTCGTTGCAGAGCAGCGCGCTGGCGTCCAGGTCGAAGTCCGTCCCGGTGGTGGTCCGGACGTCCCAGCCCAGGCCGACCACGACGGCCTGGAGACCCGGCGCCTCCTTGGTGAGCGAGACGTTGCCGCCCTTGCTGAGGCTGACTCCCACGTGTCCTCCAAGAATCGGGAGGCACGGGTGGTGCCCCCGGGTGGTGCGGTTCGCGACGCCGACCGACGAGAAACGGACGTTCGCCGCACTCCGCCAACGGCCCGAGCGTAGTACCGGGTTCCCGTACGCACGCCCGAACGGCGGGGCCGGAGCGTCGCACGGGCCCCGTGGGGCCACCCGGGCGGCTCAGAGGCCGGCCAGCACCTTGAGGTACTCCTGCTCGTCCCGGGCGTCCGGGAGGCCGTTGACGACGCTCCAGCGCACCGTGCCGGCCCTGTCGATCACGAAGGTGCCGCGCAGCGGGCAGCCCTTCCGCTCGTCCAGGACGCCGTAGGCCCGGGTGACCTCGCCGTGCGGCCAGAAGTCGGCCAGCAGCGGGAACTCCAGGCCCTCCCGGTCGGCGAGGACCCGCTGGGAGAACTGCGAGTCGCAGGAGACGCCGAGCACCTGGACCTGGTCGTTCTGGAGCCCGGCCAGCTCGCGCTGGATCGCGCCCAGCTCACCGGTGCAGACGCCGGTGAAGGCGAACGGGTAGAAGACCAGGACGACGTGCTTGCGGCCGCGGAAGTCGGCGAGCCGGACCGTCTCCCCGTGCTGGGTGGCGAGCTCGAAGTCCGGAGCCTGGGTGCCGATCTCGATGGCCATGAGCGGGACCTTTCTGACGCGACCTGGCCGCGCGGCGGGCACGGCAGGCGACATCCTCGCATCCGTTGACCGACGTTCGGCCGAACGGATGACCCGGCCCGCCGGAAGGCCCACCCCTTCCGCCCTGAGCGAACACCCGGAACGCCCGGATCACCCGGCCGCACACGTAGCGCCGCCGGCGAAAACGCCGCAAGCAAACGCCCGCCGGCAGAAGCGCCACAGGCAAAAGCGCCGGGCCCCGACGGAGGAGATCCTCCGTCGGGGCCCGGCGCGGGGCTCAGGACCCGTTCAGCGCTGCTTGGGCTGCTTCGCCGTGGACTTGGTCGCCAGCCGGGTCGCCGCCCAGTCCTTGGCCACCGCGATCGAGCTGGTCTGGGAGAGACCGGCGGTGCGGGCCGCGTCCGCGATGTCGGACGCCTCGATGTGGCCGTCCCGGCCGGTCTTGGGCGTCAGCAGCCAGATCAGACCGCCCTCGGCCAGGTACTCCAGGGCGTCGACGAGGGAGTCGGTGAGGTCCCCGTCGTCGTCGCGGTGCCACAGCAGGACGGCGTCCGCGACGTCGTCGTAGTCCTCGTCGACGAGCTCCGTCCCGGTGATCTCCTCGATGCCCTCACGGAGATCCTGGTCAGTGTCTTCGTCGTACCCCAGCTCCTGGACGATCTGGCCCTCTTCGAAGCCGAGACGGGTCGCCGGGTTGGACTTGTCCGCGGGGTCCGCGGTCGCGCTCACGGGAATAACCTCCAGTATTCGGCCCGGCATCCATGCCGAGGCTGTGGCCGTAGTCCACACGGGCGCGGCGGTTCGCGCAAGTACCCGACCGCCGATCCCCCCCAAAGGTTGACGTGTCGCACCGGAACACGCCGGGCGACGTGTCGGGAATCACACCGATTTGCCCTTCTCTGCATGGGACAAGGATGCTTCGGGTGGTCCCGGCCCACAGGCCGTACGCGTGCCCGAGATGCGAACGGCATTCGGGGTCCGCGCGTGCGCGGGCGTAGAGTCTCCTGTTGGCCCTCACCCCGGCCGCCCGCCATCGGGCGGACGGGACACCAGGTCGGACCACCTCTTTTCGTAACACCCGGGGGTGTTCGGAGCGGACGAAGAAGCCCGCGACGCGCGCCACCAGACCGTTCCGCCCACCAGGCGGAACGGTTACCGATCGGTAGAGATGACGGATCTCCGAGCGCGGTAGCACGATGGAGGCGGCGCGACACACCTCAGTTTCGACCGACAGTGAAGGAACAGCGTGGCTTCCGGATCCGATCGCAACCCGATCATCATTGGCGGCCTTCCGAGTCAGGTCCCGGACTTCGATCCCGAGGAGACCGCGGAATGGCTGGAGTCGCTCGATGCGGCCATCGACGAGCGGGGGCGTGAGCGTGCCCGTTACCTGATGCTGCGGCTGATCGAGCGCGCCCGCGAGAAGCGTGTCGCCGTGCCCGAGATGCGCAGCACGGACTACGTGAACACCATCGCGACCAAGGACGAGCCGTTCTTCCCCGGCAACGAGGAGATCGAGCGCAAGATCCTCAACGCGACCCGCTGGAACGCGGCCGTCATGGTCTCCCGGGCCCAGCGCCCGGGCATCGGCGTCGGTGGGCACATCGCCACCTTCGCCTCCTCCGCGTCGCTGTACGACGTCGGCTTCAACTACTTCTTCCGCGGCAAGGACGCCGAGGGCGAGTCGGGCGACCAGATCTTCTTCCAGGGTCACGCCTCCCCCGGCATCTACGCCCGCGCCTTCCTGCTGGACCGACTCACCGAGCAGCAGCTCGACGCGTTCCGCCAGGAGAAGTCGAAGGCCCCGTACGGCCTGTCCAGCTACCCGCACCCGCGGCTGATGCCGGACTTCTGGGAGTTCCCGACCGTCTCGATGGGCCTCGGCCCGCTCGGTGCGATCTACCAGGCGCGGATGAACCGCTACCTGGAGCACCGGGGCATCAAGGACACCTCGGACTCGCAGGTCTACGCCTTCCTCGGCGACGGCGAGATGGACGAGCCCGAGTCGCTCGGCCAGCTCTCGCTGGCCGCCCGTGAGGGCCTGGACAACCTGACCTTCGTGGTCAACTGCAACCTGCAGCGCCTGGACGGCCCGGTCCGCGGCAACGGCAAGATCATCCAGGAGCTGGAGTCCCAGTTCCGGGGCGCCGGCTGGAACGTGATCAAGCTCGTCTGGGACCGCAGCTGGGACCCGCTGCTCGCGCAGGACCGCGACGGCGTCCTGGTCAACAAGCTGAACACCACGGTGGACGGCCAGTTCCAGACCTACGCCACCGAGACCGGCGCCTACATCCGCGAGCACTTCTTCGGCGGCGACCTGCGCCTGCGCGCCATGGTCGAGAACATGACCGACCAGCAGATCCAGCACCTGGGTCGCGGCGGCCACGACCACAAGAAGATCTACGCGGCGTTCAAGGCGGCCCGCGAGCACAAGGGCCAGCCGACGGTCATCCTGGCGCAGACGGTCAAGGGCTGGACGCTGGGCCCCAACTTCGAGGGCCGCAACGCCACCCACCAGATGAAGAAGCTGACGGTCGAGGACCTCAAGCGCTTCCGCGACCGGCTGCACCTGCCGATCACCGACAAGCAGCTCGACGAGGGCTACCCGCCCTACTACCACCCGGGCCGCAACTCGGAAGAGATCCAGTACATGCACGACCGCCGCAGCGAGCTGGGCGGCTACGTGCCGACCCGCAAGGTGCGCCCGCGCAAGCTGGAACTGCCCGGCGACGACGTGTACAAGGCGGTCAAGAAGGGCTCCGGCAACCAGACCATCGCCACCACCATGGCGTTCGTCCGGGTGCTCAAGGACCTCATGCGGGACAAGGGCATCGGCAACCGCTTCGTGCCGATCGCGCCGGACGAGTACCGCACCTTCGGCATGGACTCGCTGTTCCCGTCGGCGAAGATCTACAACCCGCTGGGCCAGACCTACGAGTCGGTCGACCGCGACCTGCTGCTGGCCTACAAGGAGTCGCCGACCGGGCAGATGCTGCACGACGGCATCTCCGAGGCCGGCTGCACCGCCTCGCTGATCGCCGCCGGTTCGTCCTACGCGACCCACGGCGAGCCGCTGATCCCGGTCTACGTCTTCTACTCGATGTTCGGGTTCCAGCGCACCGGCGACCAGTTCTGGCAGATGGCCGACCAGCTGGCCCGCGGCTTCGTGATCGGCGCCACCGCCGGCCGCACCACCCTGACCGGTGAGGGCCTGCAGCACGCCGACGGCCACTCGCACCTGCTGGCCTCGACCAACCCCGGCGTCGTCGCGTACGACCCGGCGTACGGCTTCGAGATCGCGCACATCGTCCAGGACGGTCTGCGGCGGATGTACGGCTCCAGCGCCGAGCACCCGCACGGCGAGGACGTGTTCTACTACCTCACCGTCTACAACGAGCCGATCAAGATGCCGGCCGAGCCCGAGAACGTGGACGTCGAGGGCATCCTCAAGGGTCTGCACCGGTACGCGCCGGCCACCGCCGGCCAGATCCCGGCCCAGATCCTCGCCTCCGGCGTGGCCGTGCCGTGGGCCCTGGAGGCCCAGCGCATCCTCGCCGAGGAGTGGAACGTCAAGGCCGACGTCTGGTCCGCGACCTCCTGGAACGAGCTGCGCCGCGACGCGGTGGAGGCCGAGGAGTTCAACCTGCTGCACCCCGAGGAGCAGCAGCGCGTCCCGTACGTCACCCAGAAGCTCCAGGGTGCCGAGGGCCCGTTCGTCGCCGTGTCCGACTGGATGCGCGCCGTTCCGGACCAGATCGCCCGCTGGGTGCCGGGCCAGTACCAGTCGCTGGGCGCCGACGGCTTCGGCTTCGCCGACACCCGCGGTGCGGCCCGTCGCTTCTTCCACATCGACGCGCAGTCGGTCGTCCTGGGCGTGCTCACCGAGCTCGCCAAGCAGGGCAAGATCGACCGCTCGGCGTTGAAGGACGCGATCGACCGCTACCAGCTGCTGGACGTGGCCGCGGCCGACCCGGGTGCCGCCGGCGGCGACGCCTGATCGCCCGCTAGCGCCTGAGAGGGGCCGGACTCCCGTACGGGGTCCGGCCCTTCGGCGTTCTCGCACCTGACACCGGTGTCAGGTCCTACGCTCGACGGCATGACGAACAAGAGCACGGACCAGGGTGCGAACCGCCACCCCGAACCCGCCGACGGCGCGGGAGAGTTCAACCGCAAGGTGATCGCCGAGTTCCGGACCGCCGAGGGGGTGGTGGGCGGCGACCTCGCCGGGATGCCGCTGCTGCTGCTCACCGTGGTCGGCGCCCGCAGCGGCGAGCCGCGCACCACCCCGCTGGTCTACCTGCCGGACGGCGAGCGGCTGGTGGTCTTCGCCTCCAACGGCGGCAGCGACACCGACCCGGTCTGGTACCGCAACCTGGTCGCCCACCCGGAGGTCACCGTCGAGCTCGGCGCCGAGCGCTACCCGGCCGTGGCGGCCGCCGTCGACCCGGCCGAGCACGACGCGCTCTGGGCCCGCCAGGTGGCCGCCCAGCCGCAGTTCGCCGACTACCGCAAGGCCGCCCGGACGGTCCCGCTGGTGGCCCTCACCCGGGTCTGAGCGGCGCCCCCGGGCAGCACGACGGCCCCGGACTCCGCCACGGAGTCCGGGGCCGCCCACCGGCCGGTCAGATGTGCACGGCCGGGCCCGCGTCGGTCTCGCCGCGGCGGGTCAGCAGGGCCAGCAGGGCGGCGCCGAACGCCACCACCGCGGCCACCACGAAGGCCAGCGACATCCCGCTGACGAAGGACTGGTGCACGGCGCCGGCCATCGCGTCCACCGCCTGCTGCGGGGTGCCGGGCGGGGCCGACGGGGTGATGCCCAGCTGGGCGGCCTGCTTGAGGCCCGCGGCCGCCTGCGGGTCCTCGATCGCCGGCAGGCCCGCCCTGGCCCAGTTGCCGGGCAGCACGTCGCCGACCTTGGCGGCCATCAGGGCGCCCAGCACGGCGGTGCCCAGGCTGCCGCCGACCTGCATCGCGGCCTGCTGGAGGCCGCCGGCCACACCGGACAGCTCCAGCGGGGCGTTGCCGACGATGACCTCGGTGGCGCCGACGATGACGGGGCTGATGCCGAGGCCCATCAGGACGAACCAGAGCGACATCACGCCGGTGCCGGAGCCGGTGTCCAGGGTGGACATGCCGACCATCGCCCCGGTGGTGAGCAGCATCCCGACCATGATCGGGATCCGCGGGCCGAGCTTGCCGATCGCGATGCCCGCCAGCGGCGAGCCGACGATCATCATGCCGGTCATCGGCAGCAGGTGGACGCCGGCGTCGACCGGCTTCATCCCGTGCACGTTCTGGAGGTAGAAGGTCACGAAGAAGATCGCGCCGAAGAACGCGAAGGCCATCAGCACCATCAGCAGCACGCCCGCCGACAGCGGCACCGAGCGGAACAGGCTGAGCGGGATCAGCGGCTCCTTCGCCCGGCCCTGCCAGAGCGCGAAGAGCACCATCAGCAGCACCGCGCCGCCCAGGAACAGCAGCGTCCGGGCGTCGCCCCAGCCCCACTCGGGGGCCTTGATGATCCCGAAGACCAGCGCGAACATCCCGACCGAGAGCAGCCCGATGCCCGGCAGGTCGAAGGACTTGGCGGCGTTCTCGGCCCGTACGTCCTTGAGGATCCACAGGCCGAGGGCCACCGCGGCCAGGCCGACCGGGATGTTGATGAAGAACACCGACTCCCAGTTGACGTGCTCGACCAGCAGGCCGCCGACGATCGGGCCGGCCGCGGTGGACGCACCGATCACCCCGCCCCAGATGCCGATCGCCATGTTGAGCTTCTCGGCCGGGAAGGCCCCGCGCAGCAGGCCGAGCGCGGCGGGCTGGAGCAGCGCGCCGAACAGGCCCTGGAGGACGCGGAAGGCGATCACGGTCTGGATGTTGCCCGCGAAGCCGATCGCGGCCGAGGTGGCGGCGAAGCCGACCGCGCCGACCAGGAAGGTGCTCTTGTGGCCGAAGCGGTCGCCGATCTTGCCGGCGGTGATCAGGAAGACGGCGAGCGCCAGCAGGTAGCCGCTGGTGACCCACTGGATCTCGGAGGGCGCGGCCTTGAGCTTCTCCTGGATCACCGGGTTGGCGATCGCGACGATCGTGCCGTCCAGCGCGACCATCATCACGCCGACCGCGACGGTCAGCAGGGTCAGCCAGGGGTGCCCCTTGAGCCCTCCCCCGGCCGGCGGCTTCGACGGCGGCGCCGCGTCCGCCTCGGAGTTCTTCACGACGGACTGACTCATCTGGGGCCCTCCGGGGGCGTGACAGGGACCGGAACGTGGCGTGGCGCTGCGACGACCCACCCGTCCCCACGAGTGCCCGGCCGACGAGCGCCACTCCGGCAGATTATGTCAGCGACTGACAATCGGCAAACAGTGACTTGTGACCGGAACTGACATTTGTCAGGCGGCTAAGGTTGTGCTCCCACCCGCCACACCCGCGCCCCGGAAGGCCCCCGCCATGGCCGCTCGCACCCCCCACCCCGTCGGCACCCCGGAGGACCTCGGCCGGGCCCCCGGTCTGCGGGAACGCAAGAAGCAGCAGACCCGGGACGCCCTGGTGCAGGCCGCCCACGCGCTCTTCCTCGGCCAGGGCTTCGCCAGGACCACCGTCGACGAGATCGCCTCCGCCGTCGACGTCTCCCAGCGCACCTTCTTCCGCTACTTCGCCAACAAGGACGAGGTCGCCCTCGCCGTGATGTCCGACGCCGAGGACTACTTCATCCACTGCCTGCGCCACCGGCCGGCCGAGGAGACCCCGCTGCAGGCCCTGCGCGCCTCGATCGTCCAGGCCTGGCGCGACCTCGGGAACGCCCGGACCTCCGGCCCCGGCTCCATCGGCAGCGCCCTCGAACTGCTGCGCATCATCGAGGACACCCCCGCCCTGCTCGCCGCCCACCTGCGCCGGGTCACCGAGCAGGAGCGGCTGGTGGTCCAGGTGCTCGCCGAACGCGAAGGCCTCGACCCGGCCGAGGACCTGCGCCCGGTCGTGCTCGCCGCCGTCTTCGGCAGCCTGCTGCGCGCCGCCCACCTGTCCTGGACCGCCGAGCAGGAACCGGCCGGCCCCGAGGGCATGGTCGTGGTGATCGAGCGCTACTTCGACCAGCTCGGCCCCGCCCTGGCCGGCCACTGGCGCGACTAGTACCCGGGTATCACCCCGTACCCGGGTACCGCCCGGAAGTTCGCGCTCCAGTCCGACGCCCGCCGCGGGCCGGCCCTCCTAGGCTGGCCCACGATGAAGACGCTCACCGCCGCCGACGCCCGCAGGTTCGCCGCCCGTCAACTGCGCACCCTGCGGCTGCACCTGACCAGCCCCAGCGAGGACGACACCCCGCTGCTCGGGAGCTCCCGCCGACGCTGGGTGCGCCGCATCCCGTACGTCGTCGCGATCACGCTCCAGGCCACGCTGATCCCCACCGGGATCGCCAACCTGGCCAGCTTCTACGGCCTGGTGCTGCCGGTGGCCGCCGCGCTCACCGTCGCCCAGACCGCCCCGCTGATCCTCGCCATCACCCGGCCGCTGGCCGCCTGGTGGATCAGCGCCCCCACCCTGGTGCTCACCGCCGCCGTGACCGCGCGCCACCAGCAGGTGATGGGCACCTGGCCGTGGACCGCGTCGATGATCGTCTCGTACCTCTTCCTGCTGCTCGCCCTCGGGCTGCGCGAGCGCCGGGGCACCGTGCTCGCGGTCTGGGTCGCCACCGTCCTGCTCACCGTCCTCGCCACCACCCTCGGGCTGCCCCGGGCCGGCGACGGCACCACCGTGCTGCTGATCGCGCTCAGCGGCGCTGTCCTGCTGTTCGGCTGGGCCATCCGGGAACGCGCGGTCGCCCGCCGGCTGCTCACCGAGCAGGAACAGATCAGCGAGGTGGAGCGCGAGCGGCGCACCCTGCTGGAGGAACGCGCCCGGATCGCCCGGGAGTTGCACGACGTGGTGGCCCACCACATGTCCGTGATCGCGGTGCAGGCCGCCAGCGCGCCCTACCGGATCCAGGGCGTCCCGGACGACGCCGCCGAGGAGTTCACCGCGATCGCCGGCACCGCGCGCGAGTCGCTGGCCGAGATGCGCCGGCTGCTCGGGGTGCTGCGCAGCGAGGACGCCTCCGGGGAGAAGGCCCCGCAGCCGGGCGTGGCCCAACTCGACCAGCTGGTCGAGACGGTGGGGCGGGCCGGGGTGCCCGCCGAACTGGCCGTGGACGAGGGGCTGGCCGAGCGGGTGCCGCAGGCCGTCGGCCTCTCCGTCTACCGGATCGTCCAGGAGGCGCTGGCCAACGTGGTCCGGCACGCGCCCGGCGCCCGGACCTGGGTGTCGCTGTCGGCGGACGGCCCGGAACTGCGGCTCACCGTGGTCAACGCGCCCCCGCCGCAGCGCACCGAGTCACTGGAGGCCTCGGCCGAGGGCACCGGGCACGGCCTGGTCGGAATGCGCGAACGCGTCCGGCTGGTCGATGGCAGGCTGGACACCGGCCCGCTGCCGGACGGCGGCTTCAAGGTGGCCGCCGTACTGCCGCTCGACCCGTCCGAACGCCCAGACACCCCCGGGGAGACACCCGCATGACCATCCGCGTGATCATCGTCGACGACCAGGCCATGGTGCGGGCCGGCTTCGCCGCCCTGCTGGGCGTCCAGAGCGACATCGACGTGGTGGGGGACGCGGCGGACGGCGCCCAGGCCCTGGAGGTCAGCGGCCGCACCCACCCGGACGTGGTCCTGATGGACGTCCGGATGCCCGTCATGGACGGCCTGGAGGCCGCCCGGCGGCTGCTGGACCCCGCCGTCCCTGGCGCCCACCGGCCCAAGGTGCTGATGCTGACCACCTTCGACGTGGACGACTACGTGTACGAGGCACTGCGCGCCGGGGCCAGCGGCTTCCTGCTCAAGGACGCCCCGCCGGCCGACTTGATCGCCGCGGTCCGGGTGGTCGCGGCCGGCGAGGCCCTGCTCGCCCCCTCCGTCACCCGGCGGCTGATCGCCGACTTCGCCCGCAACCGGCCCGCCAAGCGCCGCGACCCCAAGCTGCGGCTCAACGGCCTGACCCCGCGGGAGACCGAGGTGCTGGAGCAGATCGCCCGCGGCCTGTCCAACCAGGAGATCGCCGCCAAGCTGGTGCTCGCCGAACAGACCGTCAAGACCCACATCGGGCGCATCCTCGCCAAGCTCGACCTGCGCGACCGCGCCCAAGCGGTGGTGCTGGCCTACGAGTCAGGCCTGGTGACCCCCGGCGAGTAAGGGGGGTTATCCCCCTCATACCCCGGTAGCACCGGGTAGTTGGCCCCGCGGTGTGACGTCCGCGGGGCCGCCGTGTTCCTACCTTCCTCCTCGTCGAAAGCCGAAGCCGGCTGCCGAACCGACGAGGGAGAACAGGACATGCGCAAGCTCCGTACCAAGCGGGCGCTCGTCGCCACCGCGCTGACGCTGGCGGCGGTGCTCGGCGCGGGTGGCTGGGCCGCCGACAGCCAGGCCGCCGTCACCGGCCCGCCGCCCGGCAGCGCCGCCTGGACCGCCGACACCGCGCTCGGCCTCCGCCTCCCCGACCCGGCCACCAGCACGCCCGCCCAAGTGGCCGCCTTCTTCGCCGGGTTGACGCCCGCCCAGCAGCAGGCCCTGGCCGCCCGGCACCCCCTGGTGGTCGGCAACCTGGACGGCGCCCCCGTCCCGCTCCGGTACCGGGCCAACACCCTGGCCCTCACCGCCGAACGCGACCGGGAACTCGCCCGGGCCGCCGACCCGGCCCTCACCCCGCAGGACCAGCAGGCCGCCCGCACCCGCGCCGAGCGCTACCGCACCCTGCTGGACGGCGGCCGGCAGGTCCTCGCCTTCGACCCGCGCGGCCGCGGCCAGGTCGCCGAGGTGTTCGGCGACCTCACCACCGCCCCCCGCACCGCCGTGATCGTCCCCGGCTCGGACATCGACCTGCTCACCTTCGACCGCGCCACCGAGCCGTACGGCACCCCCGCCGGCATGGCCCGCGCCCTGTACCGGGCCACCGACGGGCACACCGCCGTGATCGCCTGGGCTGGCTACACCACCCCGGTCGGCGTCGGCCTCGACGCCGCCACCGAGGACCTCGCCCGGGCCGGCGCCGACCGCCTCGACCGGTTCCTGGACGGACTCGCCGCCGGCACCTCCCCGCAGGCCCCGCCCACGGTGTTCTGCCACAGCTACGGCTCGGTGGTCTGCGGCCTGGCCCGCCCGACCCCCGCCCGGGCCTCCGCCCTGGTGGTGCTCGGCTCGCCCGGCATGGGCGTCGACTCGGCCGCCGACCTCGACCCCGGAGTGCCGCTCTGGGCCACCGCCCGCAACGGCTCGGACTGGATCGGCAAGGTGCCCAACGTCCGCTTCCTCGGCCTCGGCCACGGCGCCGACCCGACCGACCCCGGCTTCGGCGCCCGCCCGCTGCCGTCCACCGGGTCCCACGGCCACACCGGCTACTTCGCCCCCGGCACCGCCTCGCTCACCGCCTACGCCGCCATCGCCCAGGGCCGCTGAACCCCCGCACCCCGCCAAGGAAGGAGCACCACCATGGCCCACGCCCTCACCACGCTGCGCCGCGCCGCCGCGAAGGTCGACGCGAAGACCCCCGCGAGCCGCGACCGCGCCCTGGACGGCCTGCGCGCTCTCGCCCTGCTGTCCGTCCCGATCGGCCACTGGATGCTCGGCGGCCTGACCCGCTCCGCCGACGGCGCCCTGCACAACGCCAGCCCGCTCTCCGCGCTCGGCGGCTTCGCCCCGGCCAGCTGGGTGCTCCAGATGCTCGGGGTGTTCTTCCTGGTCGGCGGCCACTCCTCGGTCCGCTCGCTGGAACGGGCCCGGGAGAAGGGCCTGACGTACGGGAGTTGGCTGCGGGCCCGGACGGTCCGGCTGCTGCGCCCGGTGCTGGGGGTGACGGCGGTGTGGGCGCTGCTGATCCCGCTGCTGCCCCGGCTCGGCGTGCCCGCGGACACCCTGCGCACCGGCGCCACGCTGGTGGTGCAGCCGCTCTGGTACATCGGGGTGTACCTGGCGCTGACCGCGCTCACCCCGCTCTGCGTGGCCTTCGGGCGGCGGCTCGGCGCGTGGTCGGCGGGGCTGCTGGTGGCCTCGGTCGCCCTGGTCGACCTGCTGCGGTACGGGCCGTGGGCCGAGGCGGTGCCGTCCTGGCTGGGGCTGCTGAACCTGCTGCCGGGCTGGATGTTCGGCTACCAGCTGGGCGTGCTGTGGGCGCAGGGCCGGCTCGGCCGCTCGGCCGCCCGGGTGCTGCTGTTCGGCGGTGCGGCGCTGTTCGCGGTCCTGCTGGTGGTGTTCCACTACCCGGCGAGCATGGTCGGGGTGCCGGGCGTCGAGCGCACCAACTCGCACCCGCCGTCCCTGCTGGTGCTGGCGCTGGCCGCGGTGCAGTGCGGCGCGGCGGTGCTGCTGCGGGAGCGGCTGGGCCGGCTGCTGACCCGCCGTCCGCTGCTGTGGCTGCCGGTGGTGGCGGTCAACCTGTCAGCGATGACGATCTTCTGCTGGCACCAGAGCGCGATGCTCGCGGTGGCGGTGCCCGGCGCGGCCGGCCTGGGCGCCGTCCCGGGGCTGACCACCGCGCCGGACTCGCTCGGCTGGGTGGCCGCCCGGCTGGCCCTGCTGCCGCTGTTCGGGGCCGCCCTGGTGGCGATCGGGTGGTTCACCCGGCGCTTCGACGGGCCGTGGACGGCCTTCTCCCGGGCCGGCAAGGCGCTGGCGGGCACGGCGGCGGCGCTGTTCGCCGCGTACGCGCTGGGCATGGTGTGACACCCCGGCGACCACGCCGGCGATCACCGCTCCGAAGGGGCGCGCACCGAACGGTGCGCGCCCCTTCGGCTGTTCCAGCACATCCCCGGAAGCGGGACCGCTCCAAGGGAGGTACGTCGCATGCGCACCACCATGCGCCGTGATGTTCTGTGACGGTCGGCGACCATCGCTGGACCGCGCCCGCCCACGGCCCGTCCGTCCGCATTCGCCCCCTCCCCCCGAACAGCCCTCCCTCCCCGAGGAGATCCATGCCCCCGTCCCCACTCCGCCCGCGGCCAAGGCCCCGGAGCCGCCGCCGACTGCCGGCCACCGCCGTGGTCCTCGCGGTCACCGCCGGAAGCCTGTTGAGCGCCGCCGCCCCGGCGCTCGCCCACGGCGGGGACGACCTCGCCCCGCACGTCGACTCCCGCCGGGTCGCCGAGGAGGTGCGGCAGGACGAGGTTGCGGCCCTCGGTCAGGAGCACGCCGAGGAGCACGCCCGGATGCGCGCGGCCGTCCGCGGCATCGGCGACTACCCGCAGACCACCCGCACCAACCGGTACAACGCCCTGACCGCCTCCCAGGCCCAGCACAACAAGGCCTTCGCCCCGGAGACCTTCGGCGCCTTCAAGGAGTACTTCCCGTCCCCCGACTTCGGCGACCACGTCGCCCTGCTGCCCACCGGCAAGGTGCTGCTGTTCTCCTTCGAACGGATCGAGACCAACCCCGAGAAGGAACCCGCGCCGACCCAGACCACCGGCAAGGAGAACGCCGGCCGGGCCTTCCTCTGGGACCCGGCCAAGGGCACCGGCAAGGACGCCTTCAAGCAGGTCAACCCGCCGGTCTCGGACATGCCGGACGGCCTGGACGAGCCCCGCCCGGTGCCGTTCTTCTGCTCCGGGCACTCCTTCCTGCCCAACGGCATGCTCGGCGTCTTCGGCGGCAACCTGGGCGGCAACGGCGGCACCGGCGCCAAGCTCTCGCTGGTCTTCGACCCGTGGACGGAGACCTGGACCCGCAACCCCGACATGTCGGTGGGCCGTTGGTACCCCTCGGTGGTCACCGGGGCCGACGGCCGCCAGCTGATCATGTCCGGCCAGTCCGAACTCGGCTACGGCACCCCGACCCCGGTGGTCGAGCGCTTCCCCGCCAAGGCCTTCCCGGTCCCGGTGAGGAAGACCGACACCCCGACGAACACCCCGGTCGAACGGTTCAAGGCCGACGCGCCGTTCAGCTTCGACTACCCCCACCTGTTCTCGCTCAACGACGGCAACGTCTACGGCTTCGGCCGCGCGGCCAACGAGCAGTGGAAGTTCGACCCGGTCGCGGAGACCCGCGCCGACCTCACCGCCCGCCCCGACGGCCGCAAGCGCAACTACGGCTCCGCCGTGATGCTGCCCGGCGGGGCGAACGGCCCGGACTCCGCGCTGATCCTCGGCGGCGACCGGGACAACCCGGGCACCCTGCGCTTCTCCAACGGCAGTTGGACCGCCGAGAAGTCCCGCGCCTTCGGCCGCACCCAGGACGACACCCTGCTGCTGCCCAACGGCCGGCTGATGACGGTCAACGGCGCCTACGACATCCGCGACTACGGCAACGGCCCGTACAACCCGAACGCCGACCTCAAGTACCGCCAGATCGAACTCCGCGACGACCAGGGCAACTGGCAGCTCGGCCCGGTCCAGCGGCTGCCGCGCGGCTACCACTCCAACGCGGTGGTGCTGCCGGACGGCCGGATCATGGTGACCGGCGACGAGCTCCAGCAGATGGCCAACAACACCGACATCAACGGCACCGTCGACGGCGTCCCGGGCACCACCGGCCCGATCACCATGAACGGCACCATCGAGATCTACGAACCGCCCTACCTCCACCAGGGCGACCGGCCCGCACTCGCCAACGCGCCCACCGCGCCGGTCGGGTACGACAAGAAGTTCACCGTCACCAGCACCACCCCGGGCCTCGCCGCCAGGGCCGTCCTGCTGGCCCCGACCACCTCCACCCACTCGGTCAACACCAGCCAGCGGTACGTCGACCTGCGGCTAACCAGCCGGGCCGGCAACCGGCTGGAGTTCCAGGCCCCGCCGGACGCCAAGGCCGCCCCGCCCGGCTGGTACCTGCTCTTCCTGCTCAGCGACAAGGGCGTGCCCAGCGTCGCGCAGTGGATCCAGCTCTCCGCCTGAAACCCCCCACCCCGAAAGGAAGCCCGAGAACGATGACGACGGAACTGAGCCTGCGCGAGAGCGAGGAGATCCAGGGTGACATCCTGGCCGGCTTCAAGAAGGACAACGTCAGCGTCCTGTTCCTCAAGTTCGAGGACGCCTCCCGCGCCCGCGACTGGCTGCGCAGACTGACCCCGCAGATCGCCACCACCCGGCAGGTCGCCGCGTTCAACGAGGCGTTCAGCGAGGCCAGGCACGCCTCCGGCGGCGACGACCCCAAGTCGCTGACCGCCACCTGGCTGGGCGTCAGCTTCACCTACGAGGGCCTGCGGATGCTGGCCGGAGCCGATCCGTTCCCCACGCCCCCGCCGGTCGGCGGCGGCCTGGAGGCCTTCAAGGAGGGCTCGGCCCAGCGGGCCGGCGCGCTCGGCGACACCGGCGACAACTCCCCGGAGAACTGGCTGTTCGGCAACGGGAAGAACCAGCCCGTCCACGCCCTGCTCAAGATCTCCGCGGACACCGAACGGGACCTCCAGGCGGCCGTCGAGGCGCAGCGGATCGCGGCCGCCGAGTGCCGGGTCCTGATCGTCTACCAGCAGAACGCCCAGACCCTGCTGGGCAGTCGGCGCGGCAAGGAGCACTTCGGCTTCAAGGACGGCATCAGCGAGCCCGGCGTCAGGGGCTTCGACCGGCCGAACCCGGCCAAGCCGGAGGAGGAGGACGGCCACCCGGGCACCCGGCTGGTCCCGGCCGGCGAGTTCGTCTGCGGCCTGGAGAACGACCGGTTCAGCGGTCCGCCGTCCCAGTACCCCGAGTGGGCGCGCAACGGCTCCTTCCAGGTGGTGCGCCGGCTCGCCCAGGACGTCCCCGGCTGGTGGTCGCAGGTCTCGGTCAAGCTGCGGGAGCTCAAGCAGGCCAAGGCCGTTCCGGAGAGCGCCACCGCCGAGTGGCTGGCCGCCCGGATGGTCGGCCGCTGGCGCTCCGGCGCGCCGGTCTGCAAGCACCAGGACCGGGACGTCCCGAACAGCCCGAGCGCCGCCAACGACAACGACTTCGACTTCCGGGACGACCTGGAGGGGCTGGTCACGCCGCTCTGGTCGCACCTGCGCAAGACCAGCCCGCGGGCCGGCCTCCAGGAGAGCCCGGACAAGCCGCCGTTCGACGCCGGGATCCTGGACGGCCGGCGGATCATCCGCCGGGGCACCCCGTACGGCGCCCCGTTCGACCCGGCCTCCGAGGGCCCGGGCGGCCCGGACGACCCGCGCGGGCTGCTGTTCATCTGCTACCAGGCCGACATCCAGCGGCAGTTCGAGTTCATCCAGGCCGACTGGATGGACCAGCCGAACTTCCCGCCGAACCGGGACAGCGGCGGCGCCGTCCCACCCGGCCACGCCGGCCCCAGGCCGGTGCCCGGCAAGGACCCGGTGACCCAGGAGGCCCCGGACGTCGACTTCGAGAGCCGGGGGCCGGACGGCCTGATCAACCACACCCCGGTGAGCTTCCAGCAGTTCGTCCAGACCACCGGCTCGGTCTACGCCTTCATGCCCTCGCTCAGCATCCTGCGCGGGCTCTGCGAGGGCCGGCTCACCCCGGTCGGGCAGAACGGGCAGACCGGCACCCAGACCGGCCAGACGGGGCAGACCGGGCAGACGGGCCAGACCGGCACCCAGACGGGCACCCAGACCGGCGGGCAGCCCAAGCCGCAGCCCGTGAAGGCCTACCCCTGCGACGAGTTCGTCGGCGTCCCGGACCAGTACCGCAAGGGCGGCCAGAGCCGGTACTGGGCCTTCCACGGCGACCGCTGCCGGGTGATCTCGATCGCCGACGGCTCCGCCCACACCGACCGCAAGGTCGAGGACGACACCTGGCTGACCAGCTGGACCTGCCTCCAGGGCGTCGGCCGGGTGGACTGCGTGCTGCCCGTCCCGGACCAGCAGGACCCGGGCGGCAAGAGCTGGTACTGGGTGTTCCACAGCACCGGCGGCCGCCAGCAGTACCGCCTGGTCTCGATCACCTGCGCCGGCGGCCGGTACACCACCGCGCTGGAGCGCTCGGACCGCGACCTCACCTACTGGGGCTCGCTCAGCGGCGTCGGCCAGGTCGACTGCTGGCTGCCGGTGCCGGACCAGCAGCGGGTCGGCGGCAAGAGCTGGTACTGGTGCTTCCACACCACCAGCGGCCGCCAGCAGTACCGGCTGATCTCGATCGCCGACGGCTCCTCCCACACCGACGTGCGGGAGCGCACCGACCGCGAGCTCTCCCAGTGGAGTTCGCTGAACGGGCTCAGCCGGGTGGACTGCTTCCTGCCCGTCCCGGACCGCCAACGGGTCAGCGGCAGCAGCGAGTTCTGGGTGTTCTGCGGCCAGAGCTACCGCCGGATCTCGATCGCCGACGGCAGCGGGCACCCGGACCGGCTGGTCGACGGCGACCGGACCTGCGACAACTGGGCCTCGCTCGGCTGAGCGCCGACCGCGCCGCCCGCGCCCCCGCGCCCCCGCGCCCCCGCACCCGACCGGGGGTGCGGGGGCGCGGTACGCGGGGCCCTGCTCTACCCTGCCGCCATGGTGACGTTCGACGAGTTCCGCGCGATGGCCCTGGCCCTGCCGGAGGCCGCCCAGGAACCGACCTGGGGCATCCAGACCCTGCGGGTCCGCGGCAAGGTCTTCGCGATGGGCGACCCCGACGGCGACAGCGTCACCGTCAAGGCCACCCGCGAGGACCAGGCCGAACTGATCGCCGCCGAGCCCGAGGTGTTCTCCTTCGCGCGCTACGTCGGACGGCACGGCTGGGTGAGCGTCCGGCTGGACCTGGTCGACCCGGAGGAGCTGCGCGACGTGGTCACCGAGGCCTGGCGGCGGACGGCCCCCAAGCGGGTGGTCGGCGCGTTCGACGCCCAGCACTCCGCTTAGCACCGCCGGAACAACCACACAAGGACGTCGGGAGGACACTCCCGGTTCATGTGATCCATCCCACAGTTTGGGCGTGTCCGTCACCCTCCTGTGACCTCTACGCTTTCCCAGGGAAGTCAGCAAGTCCATTTCGCACCCTCCGGGCACCGCCCGAGAAACGGTGACGGGCCCCAAGGGAGTTGGTGCGGTGCGCAACCGTCGACGCTGGAAGCGGGTACTGATCGGGGCGTTCGCGGGTTGTGCCGTGCTCGCCGACGCGGGTGCCTCGGCAGCCGCGGCCGCGGTCTCCTCGGAGCAGCTGGCGATCTCCACGCCTCCGGCCGGCAGCGCCGCCTGGATCCAGGACCACTCCTTCGGCCGCATCCTGCCCGACCCGGCCACCACCAGCCCGGCCGACGCAGCCGCCTTCTTCGCCTCGCTCGCCCCCACCGAGCTGGACCGGCTGATCAAGGACTACCCGCTGGTCGTCGGCAACTACGACGGCGCCCCGCTGGACCTGCGCTACCGCGCCAACCGGATCGCCCTGGCGAACGAGCGCGACGCCGCCCGGGCCCGCGCCGCCGACAGGAAGCTGGACTCCGACACCCGCGCGCTGGCCGTCTCCCGCGCCAACGACGTCGAGCACCTGCTCGCCCCCGGCTGCCAGGTCCTCGCCTTCGACCCGCGCGGCCGCGGCCTGGTCACCGAGGTCTGGGGCGACCTCGCCGACGCCGAGCACGTCTCCGTCATCGTCCCCGGCTCCGACGCCGACCTCGGCCACTTCGACCAGGCGGCCGAGCCGCTGCGCTCCCCGGCCGGCATGGCCCGCGCCCTGTACGCCGAGGAGCAGCGCCAGGCCCCGGGCACCCGCACCGCCGTGATCGCCTGGACGGGGTACGTCACCCCCTCGGGCCTCGGCCCGGACGCGGCCACCTCCCGGCTCGCCGACGTCGCCGCGCCCCGGCTGGAGCGACTGCTGGCCGGCCTCCGGGAGACCACCCGCCCGGACGCGCCCCCGGCGCTGCTCTGCCACTCGTACGGCTCGGTGGTCTGCGGCACCGCCGCCCCGAGGATCCCGCGGGCGGCCGCCTCGCCGTCCGACACCTCCGGCATCACCGACATGATGGTGTTCGGCAGCCCGGGCATGGGCGTGCAGTCGGCCGACGCGCTGGGCGCCGGCGTCCACGTGTGGGCCACCCGCAACCCCAACGACTGGATCGGCAACGTCCCGTTCCTGGAGGTCGGCAAGCTCGGCCACGGCGCCGACCCGACCGGCAGCGGCTTCGGCGCCGAGCAGATCTCCTCCGCCCGCGCGTCCGGCCACAACGGCTACTTCACCGACGGCACCGACAGCCTGCACAACTTCGCGGCGATCTCGCTCGGCGACTACCGCGACGTCGTCCGGCCCACCAACTCCTAGCCCCTGCAGGGGCGTTACTGCTCCTGGTACAGCCGCAGGGCCTCCGCCGCCGCCCGCGCCAGCTCGCGCCGGGCGGCCGGCGGGCCCAGCACCTCGACCTCGGCGCCGAAGGCCAGCAGCGCGCGGACGGCCGCCGCGGCCGGGAAGGCCATCGCCAGCTCGACCCACTCCTCGGTCGCCCCGCCGCCCGTCTCCGGCGGCACGGCCGTGACCCGGCCGCCGTGGATGCGCAGGAACATGTCCAGCCGCCCGCGCCGGACCCGCACCCGGACCGGCACGTCCTTCGGCAGCCGCTCCACCTGCTCGCGCAGCGCCGCCCACACCTCGCCGAGCGTCACCCCGGCCCGGCGGCGCACCGCCTCCTCGGCGGTCTCGGCGGCGAGCACCCGGTCGGCCCGGAACAGCCGCGGCTCACCGTGCAGATCGGCCACCAGGTACCAGACCGCGGCCTTGTTCACCAGGCCGTACGGGTCGACGGTGTACTCCACCGGCGCGGGCGTGCCGCTGTGCCGGTAGCGCAGCCGCAGCCGCCGGTCGGCGAACACCGCGTACTGGAGCTCGCCCAGGTCCGGCGGACTGCCGGTGCCCGCCTGCGGGTTCTGCATCCAGCGCGCCGGGTCGACCAGGATGCGCTCGCTGACCCGCTCGGCGGCCGGGCGGTGCGGGGCGGGCAGCGCGGCCATCACCTTGCGCAGCGCCGAGCCGAGCGCGCCGTCCAGCCCGAGGTCGCTGTGGGCGCCCTGGGCGGAGAGCACGAACAGGGCCCGCGCCTCGTCGGCGGTCAGCCCGGTGACGTCGGTGCGGTAGCCGGGCAGCAGGTTGATGCCGCCGTGCCGGCCGCGTTCGGTGAACACCGGCACCCCGGCGGCGGAGAGCGACTCGACGTCCCGGTAGATGGTGCGGACGGACACCTCCAGCCGTTCGGCCAGTTCGGTGGCGGGCACCCGGCCCCGGGTCTGGAGCAGCAGCAGGATCGAGAGCAGGCGGTCGGCCTTCATGGCTCCAGAATCCCAAGAATCCTGACGGCACTTGTCAGGTTTTACTGGGAGATTGCGTTCCGAGCCCGAGCCACCATCCCAGCAAGGGCCGTACCGTGCAGAGGAGCCGACCGCAGATGAACGCCGTCCAGGACGCCCGCCCGCAGTACCTCGCCGCCCTCGACCAGCTGGCAAAGCTGGTCGGCGCCGTCGCCCCCGCCGACCTCGACCGGCCCACCCCCTGCGAGGAGTACACGCTGCGTCAGCTGCTGAACCACGTGGTCGGCGGCGTCCACCGGTTCGCGTACATGGGCGAGGGCGGTCACGCCCAGGACGTCGTGGCCGCCGTCGAGGACCCGTCGGACGACGGCTGGGCGGCCGCGCTGGACCGGGCCCGCACCCGGGTGACCGCCGCCTGGTCCGACGACGCCAAGCTGGGCCGCCCGACCTTCGCGCCCTGGGGCGAGGTGCCCGGGGCGATCGCGGTCGGCGGCTACGTGATGGAGCTGGTCACCCACTCCTGGGACATCGCCACCGCCCTCGACAACGGCTTCGCGCTGGACGACGACCTGGCCCGCACCGCGCTGGCCGTCGCCGAGCTCGTCCTGCCGCCGGAGAGCCGGGTCGCGGGCACCCCGTTCGGCCCCGTGCAGCCGGTCGCCGACGACGCCGACGTGCACGCCCGGCTGGCCGCCTGGATGGGCCGCAAGGCCTGAGGCCCCGTTCCGTGACCCCGGGGCGTGAACCCCGGGGCCCGCGCCCCGGAACGGCCGTACGGGCCCGGGGGTCGGTGACCTCCGGGCCCGTACGGCCACTCTCCCGGTCCGGGCTACTCGCGCCCGACCGAGGTGTTGCTCATGTCCGCGTAGCGCTCGCCCGCCACCCGCCCGGCCAGCGGCTCCAGCAGCGCCAGCTCCTCCGCGCTCAGCCGCAGGGCGACCGCGCCGGTGTTCTCGACGAGCCGGCTGCGCTTGCGGGTGCCGGGGATCGGCACCACGGTCAGCCCGTGCACCTGGGCCCGCTGCTGGACCCAGGCCAGCGCGACCTGGGCGAGCGTCGCGTCGTGGGCCGCGGCGATCTCCCGCAGCGGGGTGAGCAGTTCGCCGTTGGCGACGGCGTTCTCACCGGTGTAGCGCGGGCTGCTGCGGCGGAAGTCGTCCGCCGTGAGGGTCGCGGCGTCCTGGAAGGCGCCGGTCAGGAAGCCGCGCCCGAGCGGCGAGTACGGCACGAAGGCGACGCCCAGCTCGGCCGCGGCCGGCACCGCGGAACGCTCGACGTCCCGGGCGAACACCGACCACTCGGACTGCACCGCGGCGATCGGGTGGACGGCGTACGCCTCGCGCAGCTCGGCCCCGGTCACCTCGGACAGCCCCAGCTGCCGCACCTTGCCGGCCTTCACCAGCTCGGCCATCGCGCCGACCGATTCGGACAGCGGCACGGCCGGGTCACGGCGGTGCATGTAGTACAGGTCGATGGTCTCCACGCCGAGGCGGCGCAGCGAGCCCTCCACCGCGGTGCGGATGTACTCCGGGTCGTTGCGGATGGCCCGGCGGCTCGGGTCCTCCTCGCTGCGGTCGATGGCGAACTTGGTGGCGATGACCACCCGGTCGCGGTTGGCGCGGACGAAGGGGGCGAGGAACTCCTCGTTGCGGCCGTGGCCGTACATGTCCGCGGTGTCGAACAGGGTGACGCCGGCCTCCAGCGCGGCGTCCAGGGTGGCGCGCGCCTCGTCGGTGTCGGTCGGGCCGTAGAACTCGCTCATGCCCATGCAGCCGAGGCCCTGGACGCCCACCAGCGGGCCGTCGGTGCCGAGGGGGGCGGTGGGGAGGACGGGGTGAGTCATGCGCTCTGCTCTTCCTCTACTGCTCGGTGGTACTGGCATCGGACGGGGGCGCCGGCACTGTCGGCGATCCTCCCGGCATAGAGATCGATCTTGTGGTCGAGGACGGCCAGGGTGGCCTGGAGGTCGACGATCCGCTGCCGGACCTCCTCGCGCTGGGTCTCCAGCAGCTCCCGGCGCTCGACGTAGGTCTCGTCGCCGCGGCGGGTCATGTCGACGTACTTGAGCATGTCCGCCACCGACATCCCGGTCAGCCGCAGCCGGCCCAGGAAGGCCAGCCGGTGCAGGTCGCCGTCGCAGTAGCGGCGCTGGCCGCCGGCCGCGCGGTCGACCGGGTCGAGCAGGCCGATCCGCTCGTACCAGCGGAGCGTGTGGGCGGTCAGCCCGCTGACCGCGGCGACCTCGCTGATGGTGTGCCGCGGGGTCCGGTCCGGCTCGCCGGCCGGGCCGTTGAAGACCTCGGCGCAGCTGCGCAGACCGGCCCGGGCCCGTACGGGTGTGGCCATGATCGATTCCCCCTGTCCTGTGACGACGACGCTACCGAGTTGGAGTGCACTCCAAGCAAGCCACCCACCCGGGTACCCCCGCCACCCGGCTGGACCGCACATTAGAGTCGACCGCATGGAGAGCTTGCGGATGATCGACAACTGGCCCGTGCCCCATGCCGCCGCCGCGGTGGTCCGGGGGGCGGACGGCGCGGTGCTGGGCGCCCACGGCCCGCAGCAGCACCTCTTCCCGCTGGCCTCGGTGACCAAGCTGCTGACCTCCTACGCGGCCCTGGTCGCCCTGGAGGAGGGCGTGTTCGAGCTGGACGACCCGGCCGGCCCGCCCGGCTCCACCGTCCGCCACCTGCTCGCCCACACCTCGGGCCTCGGCTTCGACGAGGACCGGCTGTTCGCCGAGCCCGGCAAGCGCCGGCTCTACTCCAACGCCGGTTTCGACGCGCTGGCCGCCACCCTGGCCGAGGCCGCCGGGATCGCCTTCCACCAGTACGTCGCCGAGGCGGTGTTCGAGCCGCTGGGCATGCACGACACCCTGATCAACACCGCGAGCAAGTCCCCGGCCGGCGCCGGCGGCCTGTCCACGGTGGCCGACCTGGCCCGGTTCGCCGCCGAGCTGCAGTCCCCGAAGCTGCTGGACCCGTCCACCGTCCACCGGGCCACCCGCGAGGTCGCCTTCCCCGGCACCAGCGGCGTGCTGCCCGGCTACGGCCACCGCCGCCCGAACGACTGGGGCCTCGGCTTCGAGATCCGCGACGGCAAGAGCCCGCACTGGACCGGCACCGCCAACTCCCCCGAGACCTTCGGCCACTTCGGCCAGTCCGGCACCTTCCTCTGGGTCGACCCGCAGGCCGGCGCGGCCTGCATCGCCCTCACCGACCGGGACTTCGGCCCCTGGGCCGTGGAGGCCTGGCCGTCGCTGTCCGACGCCGTCCTCGGCGAACTGCGGGGCTGACCCTCAGCCGTACGAGACCGGCGAGTGCATCTCCCAGAGCAGGAGTTCGGCGCCGGTCTCCCCGGCCGAGGGGTCGGCGAAGGCCTCGCCGGTGATCCGCACGCTGTCGCCGGGCACCATCGACCGCCCGGCGCCCTTGGGCCCGGGCACGGTCCGGTAGCCCAGGGAGCCGGCCGTCAGGTGGGCGTACCGCCAAGGCGCGGCGGGCAGTTCGGGCAGCGGCTGCCAGGGGCCGGCGGTGGCCAGCCAGAGCGCGGCGTCGCGGCGGCGCAGCCGCAGGGCGTCCGTCCCGGCGTCGCGCTCCAGTCCGGAGGCCAGCAGCGTCAACCCGCCGTCCGCCGGCTCCACCTTGCGCAGCCCGTACGCCGGGGCGGCGTCGAACTCGTCCGGCTGCAGCCACATCTGGACGAAGCGCACCGGCCCGGTGGCGCCGCCGACGTTGCGCTCGGTGTGGGTGACCCCGGAGCCGGCGCTGAGGTGCTGGACCATGCCCGGGCGCACCACTCCGTGGTGGCCGTGCGAGTCCCGGTGGGCGAGCGCGCCTTCCAGCACCCAGGTGAGGATCTCGGTGTCCCGGTGCTTGTGCTCCTCGAACCCGGCGCCGGGCGCCAGGAGTTCCTCGTTGCACGCGAGCAGCGCGCCGAAGTGGGTGTTCTTCGGGTCGTAGTGGCCGGAGAAGGAGAACGCGTGTCGGGTCTCGATGCCCTCGGCGGGGGTGGAGCGGTAGCGCTCGGCGGTGCGGCGCTGGTCGGCACGGGGGCGGGCGGCGGCGTCGGTCACGCCCCTCACCGTACTGCTCCGGACGGCGCGCGCCCGGGCGCGGACGCGCCCCGAGCCCCGGGGGTGTGAGCGGCACCACCGTGCCGCTGCGCCGGGGGGTGTGCACGAGCAGTCACTCGCGTGAGGCAGTCTTGTCCTTGTGCCAGCCGCTTCCGCGAACTCCAAGAGCGAACCCAGTCCCGCCGCCGAACCCACCGGCAAGAGCCCGGCTCCCCGGACCTCCCGCGACCGCCCCGGCCGCCCCGCCCCCCGTCTGACCGCCCAGGAGCGCCGGAACGCCGCCGAGCGGGCCGAGCGCCGGGCCGCGACGCTCAAGCGGCTGGAGAAGTCCTCGGGGAAGCTGGCCACCGCCGCGATCTCGCGGATGGACGACCAGCTCGGCTGGTACCGGCGGATGCCACCGGAGCACCGCTCCTGGATCGGCCTGGTCGCCCAGGCCGGCATCGCCGCCTTCACCGAGTGGTACCGCCACCCGGAGGCCGCCCGGGCGATCTCCACCGACGTCTTCGGCACCGCCCCGCGCGAGCTGACCAGGGCGATCACGCTGCGCCAGACCGTGGAGCTGATCCGCACCACGATCGAGGTGATGGAGGAGGCCATCGAGGAGGTGGCCGCCCCCGGCGACGAGGCGGACATGCGCGAGTCCGTGCTGGTCTACGCCCGGGAGATCGCCTTCGCCACCGCCCAGGTGTACGCCCAGGCGGCCGAGGCGCGCGGCGCCTGGGACGCCCGGCTGGAGGCGCTGGTGGTGAACTCCCTGCTGTCCGGCGACGCCGACGAGGGCGTGCTCTCCCGGGCGGCCGCCCTGGGCTGGGGCCAGCCCAGCCAGGTCCGGGTGGTGATGGGCAGCGCCCCGGACGGCGACAGCGAGCTGGTGGTCGAGGCGATCCGCCGGGCCGCCCGGTACGCCAAGCTGAACGTGCTGACCGGGGTGCTGGGCAAGCGCCTGGTGGTGGTGGTCGGCGGCGACAAGGAGCCGGTGCACGCCGCCCGGGCGCTGATCGGCCAGTTCGCGCCGGGCCCGGTGGTGATCGGCCCGACCGTACCGGACCTGCTCTCGGCGACCCGCTCGGCGCACGCCGCCGCGGCCGGCCTGCGCGCCTGCGCCGCCTGGCCGGACGCCCCGCGCCCGGTGCTCGCCGACGACCTGCTGCCCGAACGGGCACTCGCCGGGGACCAGGCCGCCCGCCGCCAGTTGGTGGAGGAGATCTACACACCGCTGGACGAGGCCGGCTCCGCCCTGCTGGAGACGCTGAGCGTCTACCTGGAGCAGGCGTCCTCCCTGGAGGGCGCGGCCCGAATGCTCTTCGTGCACCCCAACACGGTGCGCTACCGGCTACGACGTGTGACCGACGTCACGGGGTACGCCCCCTCCGACGTACGTTCGGCGTTCACCCTGCGGATCGCACTGGCCCTCGGCCGGCTCACCGCCGCCGGGGAGCCCGGCTGAGCCGGGGTGTAGGGACCATACAATCCCGGATGGTTTTCTTCGTTACCGTCGCCTACCCGCCCCCGGGCGCCTGGCGAGAGAGGGTTGAACCGTGCTCGTAATCGTCGCCCCTGGACAGGGTGCCCAGTCCCCCGGTTTCCTCAGCCCCTGGCTCGAGCTGGACGGTGTCGCCGACCGCCTGCGCCGTTGGTCGGAGCCCGCCGGGCTCGACCTGGTGCACGCCGGGACCGAGGCCTCCGCCGAGGAGATCAAGGACACGGCCGTCGCCCAGCCGCTGCTGGTCGCGGCCGGTCTGGTGACCGCCCGCGCGCTGTTCCCGGACGAGGAAGCCGCCCGCAAGCTGACCGGCGCCGTCGCCGGCCACAGCGTCGGTGAGATCACCGCCGCCGCCCTCGCCGGGGTGTTCGGCGCCGCCGAGGCGCTGACCTTCGTCCGCGAGCGCGGCCTGGCCATGGCCGAGGCCGCCACCGTCACCGAGACCGGCATGACCGCCGTGCTCGGCGGCGACCCGGAGGTCGTGGCGGCGAAGCTGGCCGAGCACGGCCTGACCGCGGCCAACAACAACGGCGGCGGCCAGATCGTCGCGGCCGGCACGCTGGTCCAGCTGGAGGCCCTCAAGGCGGACCCGCCGGCCGGCGCCAAGCTGATCGCGCTCAAGGTGGCCGGTGCCTTCCACACCGAGCACATGAACCCCGGCGTCGAGCGGCTCGCCGCGCTGGCCCCGAGCCTGGCTGTGGCCGACCCGCAGGTCACCTACGTGTCCAACAAGGACGGCGGGGTCGTCGACTCCGGCGCCGAGGTGCTGGCCCGCCTGGTGTCGCAGGTCTCCAACCCGGTCCGCTGGGACCTCTGCACGGAGACCCTCGGCCGACTGGGCGCGACCGCCGTGATCGAGCTGTCCCCCGCGGGCACGCTCACCGGGCTGCTCAAGCGCAACCTCAAGGGCGTGGCCACGCTCGCCCTGAAGACCCCCGCCGACCTGGACAAGGCGCGTGCGCTCATCGCGGAGCACAGCGGCCAGGGGCAGCCGGACCAGCAGCACCAGGAGGACCTGGCATGACCAAGCCGCAGATCCGCCCCGCCACCGGCGCGCAGTACTCCCGGATCCACGGGGTCGGCGGCTACCGCCCGGTCCGGGTCATCCCCAACTCCGAGGTCCTGGAGTGGATCGACTCCTCGGACGAGTGGATCCGCACCCGCAGCGGGATCGCCGAGCGCCGCTGGGCGGGCCCGGAGGAGAGCGTCGCCGAGATGTCGCTGCAGGCCGCCGGCAAGGCCGTCGCGCAGGCCGGCATCTCCCCCGAGCAGATCGGCGGCGTGATCGTCGCGACCGTCTCGCACCTCAAGCAGACCCCCGCGATCGCCACCGAGATCGCCGAGCGGCTCGGCTGCGGCACCGCCCCGGCCTTCGACATCTCGGCCGCCTGCGCCGGCTTCGGCTACGGCCTGGGCCTGGCCGACGGCATGATCCGCGGCGGCAACGCCGAGTACGTGCTGGTGATCGGTGTCGAGCGGCTCAGCGACCTGACCGACAAGTCGGACCGCTCGACCGCCTTCATCTTCGGCGACGGCGCCGGTGCCGCGATCGTCGGCCCGTCCGACACGCCGGGCATCGGCAAGCTGATCTGGGGCTCGGACGGCTCGCAGTCCGACGTCATCAGCCAGACGCAGGCCTGGGACACCGCCTTCGCCAAGCCCGACGCCATCAACGGCCCGGGCGAGGAGCAGGACCACAAGTGGCCGGCCCTGCGGATGGACGGCCAGCCGGTGTTCCGCTGGGCGGTCTGGGAGATGGCCAAGGTGGCCCAGCAGGCGCTGGACGCCGCCGGGATCACCGCCGACCAGCTCGGTGCCTTCATCCCGCACCAGGCCAACATGCGGATCACCGACGCCATGATCAAGGCGCTCAAGCTGCCCGCGTCGGTGCCGGTCGCCCGCGACATCGCGGAGACCGGCAACACCTCCGCGGCCTCCATCCCGCTGGCGATGGAGCGCATGCTGGAGTCCGGCGAGGCCCACAGCGGCGACCTCGCGCTGATCATCGGGTTCGGGGCGGGTCTCGTCTACGCCGCGGCAGTCGTTACGCTCCCCTAGGCGCGTTTCGCCCCACCCATCCACAAGCCCGTGTTCGGCCGACGGTCGGACGCGTTCAACACCGAAGAGGAGCAGCCAGTATGGCTACGCAGAACGAGGTCCTGGAGGGTCTCGCCGAGATCGTCAACGAGATCGCCGGCATCCCGGCCGAGGACGTTGCGCTCGACAAGTCCTTCACCGACGACCTGGACGTCGACTCGCTGTCCATGGTCGAGGTCGTGGTGGCCGCCGAGGAGCGCTTCGACGTCAAGATCCCGGACGACGAGGTCAAGAACCTGAAGACCGTCGGCGACGCGGTGAACTACATCCTCACCAACGCCGCCTGAGCGATCGACTCGTACGAGTCGCCCAGTCCGTCCCGCGTGACGCACGCCCAGGACGGCTGACCCCGTCGGCCCGGCTCCGAGAGCCAGGCCGACCCGCCGGCCGGGACGCCCCACCGGGCGCCCGGCCGGGCCCTTCCTCGGCTCGCCGCCGACCCCGCACGAAACGTGAAAGAAGAGAGACCAGTGACCGCTGAGAACCGAACCGTGGTCGTCACGGGTATCGGCGCCTTCACGCCGCTGGGCGGCGACGCCGCCACCACCTGGGAGAACCTGATCGCCGGGCGCTCCGGAGTGGCGGCGCTGACCGAGGAGTGGGCCCAGGACCTGCCGGTCAAGATCGCCGCGCGCACCGCGGTCGAGCCGGGCGAGATCCTGCCCCGACCGCTGGCCCGGAAGCTGGACCGCTCCGCCCAGTTCGCGCTGATCGCCGCCCGCGAGGCCTGGGCCGACGCCGGCTTCGAGACCCCGGCCACCGACGAGTCCTCCAAGCTCGCCCCCGAGCGCCTGGGCGCCGTGATCGCCTCCGGCATCGGCGGCGTGACCACCCTGCTCGACCAGTACGACGTGCTGCGGGAGAAGGGCGCCCGCAAGGTCTCCCCGCACACCGTCCCGATGCTGATGCCCAACTCCCCGGCGGCCAACGTCGGCCTGGAGGTCGGCGCCCGCGCGGGTGTGCACACCCCCGTCTCCGCCTGCGCCTCCGGCGCCGAGGCGATCGGCTACGCGATCGAGATGATCCGCAGCGGCCGCGCCGACGTCGTGGTGGCCGGCGGCACCGAGGCGGCGATCCACCCGCTGCCGATCGCCGCGTTCGCCAACATGATGGCGATGTCCAAGAACAACGACGAGCCCGAGCGCGCCTCGCGCCCGTACGACAAGGGCCGGGACGGCTTCGTGCTGGGCGAGGGCGCCGGCGTGGTCGTGCTGGAGTCGCTGGAGCACGCCGAGGCCCGCAACGCCCGGATCTACTGCGAGGCCGTCGGCCAGGGCCTGTCCTCGGACGCCCACCACATCGCCCAGCCCGAGCCGACCGGCGCCGGGGTGGCCCGCGCGCTGGCCGACCTGTTCGACCGCAACGACCTGGACAAGGCCGAGATCGTGCACGTCAACGCGCACGCCACCTCGACCCCGCAGGGCGACACCGCCGAGCTCAAGGCGCTCCGCAAGGAGCTGGGCGACGACCTCGACCACATCCTGGTCTCCGCCACCAAGTCGATGACCGGCCACCTGCTGGGCGGCGCCGGCGGCATCGAGACCGTCGCCACCGTGCAGGCGCTGTACCACCGGATCGCCCCGCCGACCATCAACGTCGAGGAGCTGGACGACGAGGTGGACGCGAAGGTCGTGACCGAGGCGACCCCGCTGCCCGAGGGCCGGATCGCCGCGCTGAACAACTCGTTCGGCTTTGGCGGCCACAACGTGGTGCTGGCCTTCCGCACCCGCTGACACCCATGACGGAGGGGCCGGCGCCGTAACGGCACCGGCCCCTCCGTCGTGTCGTCCCGCGGGCTCAGACCACCTGGTGCAACCAGCGCACCGGCGCGCCCTCGCCCGCGTAGCGGAACGGCTCCAGCTCGTCGTCCCAGGGCTTGCCCAGCAGCCGGGAGATCTCGGCCTCCAGGTCGGCCCCCTCGCTGCGGGCCCGCAGCAGGACGGCCCGCAGCCGGTCCTCGGGGATCAGGATGTCGCCGTGGATGCCCGTGACGGCGTGGAAGATGCCGAGCGCGGGCGTGCTGCTGTACCGCTCCCCCTCCGCCGTGGCGCAGGGCTCGCTGGTCACCTCGTACCGCATCAGCTGCCAGCCGCGCAGCGCGGAGGCGAGCTTCGAGGCGGTGCCGGGCTCCCCCTGCCAGGAGAGCTCGGCGCGCCAGTGTCCGGGTGCGGCCGGCTGGCGGATCCAGTCCAGGCTCACCCGCACACCGAGCACCCCCGCGACGGCCCACTCGACGTGCGGGCACAGCGCGCGGGGCGCGGAGTGGATGTAGAGAACTCCACGTGTCGTCACCGGGACCTCCAGGCTGTGGACGAGGGTCGCCTTCCCCAGCTGCCTCGTGCCTGCAGTTGATCCACAGTTACCCACGTTAGCCGACATTAAGCTACTAAATTGAGCAAAACGGACAGGCTTTCGCTCAATGCTAGTCGAATCCTCAACGAGGTCTACCCCTCGGCCGGATCTCTCCCCCGAACGGCCCCATCGCCAGGCGGGACCACCGTACCGCGCGGCGCGGGGCGATGGATGACGCACTTTCGGATCCGGCCGGAATGCGGTAGTGCGGCCGGATCCCCTGCGCCGTGCACGCGAACCGCCCCGCACGCCCGGTCGGGGCGGCGGGGCGGGTTCGACTCCGGATCGAGGACCTGACGGAGGGTCAGCCGTCCAGGCGCACGACCATCTTGCCGGTGTTGACGCCGCGGAGCAGGTCGAGGAAGGCCTCGACGGCGTTCTCGAAGCCGTCCGCCACGGTCTCCTCGGAGCGCAGCTCGCCGGAGCGCAGCCAGCCGCTCATCTCGGCCACGAACTGCGGCTGCAGGGCGGCGTGGTCGGCGACCAGCATGCCCTCCAGGCGCAGCCGCTTGCCGATCGCCAGCGCCAGGTTGCGCGGGGCGGCGGGCGGGGTGGTGTCGTTGTACTGGGCGATCGCGCCGCAGAGCACCGCGCGGCCGTGCACGCCGAGGGCGCCGATCGCGGCCTCCAGGTGCTCCCCGCCGACGTTGTCGAAGTAGAGGTCGATGCCCTCCGGGGCGGCCTTCGCGAGCTGCTCGGCGACCGGTCCGTCCTTGTAGTTGAAGGCCGCGTCGAAGCCGTACTCGTCCACCAGCTTGGCGACCTTCTCCGCCGAGCCGGCCGAGCCGACCACCAGCGAGGCGCCCTTGAGCCGGGCGATCTGGCCGACCAGCGAGCCGACGGCGCCGGCCGCGCCGGAGACGAAGACCTTGTCGCCCTCCTTGAGGCCGCCGACCGCGAGCAGTCCGGCGTAGGCGGTCAGGCCGGGCATGCCGAGCACGCCGAGGTAGGCGGAGAGCGGGGCGGCGGCCGGGTCGACCTTGACCGCGCGCTTCGCGTCCACAGTGGCGTACTCGCGCCAGCCGAGCCCGTGCAGCACGGCGTCGCCGGGGGCGAAGCCCTCGGCCTCGGAGGCGACCACGTAGCCGACCGCGCCGCCGTCCATCGCCTGGCCGAGCTGGAACGGGGGCACGTAGGACTTGACGTCGTTCATCCGGCCGCGCATGTACGGGTCGACCGAGAGGTGGGTGTTGCGGACCAGGATCTCGCCCGGGCCCGGGGTCCGGACCGGGGCCTCGACCAGGGCGAAGTCGGCGGGCACGGGCCAGCCCTGGGGGCGGGCGGCGAGGTGCCATTCACGGGCGGTGGCGGGGGTGGCCTGCTCTGCCATGGAGGTGCTCCTTGGGGGGGTTTGGCAGGTAAAAGGTTGAGCAACTGAAGTAACGATGGACGTGAAAGGTTCACGTTGTCAACTTTTCAGGTAGACTCTGAGGCATGGACACCCAGCAGACCGAGGTCGCCACGCCGCAGTCCGACGAGATCACCCGCGAGGTCGTCGACCTGATGGCCAACCTGGTCGCCCTGTTCCACCGCGAGTACGAGGAGGCCGCCGCCGCCCGCTCGCTCACCGGCGCCCAGGCCAAGGTGCTCGCGCTGCTGCGGCGCGGCCCGCTGCCGATGCGCCACATCGCCCAGACGCTCAGTTGCGAGCCCTCCAACATCACCGGCATCGTCGACCGGCTGGAGGCCCGCGGCTTCGTCACCCGGCAGGCCGACCAGCAGGACCGCCGGGTCAAACTGGTCGCCGCCACCGAGACCGGCTCGGCCGCCTCCGAGGAGCTGCGCGAGTCGCTCAACTTCGCCCGCGAGCCGCTCGCCGCACTCGGTCCGCAGGAGCGCACCGTCCTGCGGGACCTGCTCCGGCGGATGCTCACCGGCGCCTCCGGCCCCGGCGCGTGACCAGCATCACAGCCCCGCCGCCCGATTCGCCCGCCCCCAGGGGGTAACCGAACAGCCTTCCGGAACGTCTAACGTTCGAACATCGAACGCGAGAGACCTGAGGACGGGGGGCACGGGGATGAGCAGCAGCACGCGCCGGCGCCGCTACCTGCGGACCGCCATCGGCCTGGCCGCCGTTCTGGTGCTGTCGGTCGTGGGGGCGGGGGCCTGGTTCTACCACCGGCTGGACAACAACATCACCACCTTCGACGCGGGCGGCGTCGCCACCGAGCGCCCGCCGGCCCCCGTGCCGGCCAGCCCCGGCGCCCAGGTGCCGGTCAACATCCTGCTGCTCGGCTCGGACACCCGCGACGACGGGAACAACTCGCTGGGCGGCGGCGACGAAGGCGTCGGCAACTCGGACACCGCGATCCTGGTGCACGTCTACGCCGACCACAAGCACGCCGTCGGGGTCTCGATCCCCCGCGACACCCTGGTCACCATCCCGTCCTGCAAGCTGGCGGACGGCACCTGGACCAAGCCCCGCAACGACCAGATGTTCAACTCGGCGTTCAGCCTCGGCGAACTCGCCAAGGGCAATCCGGCCTGCACCCAGAACACCGTGGAGAAGCTCACCGGGCTGCGGGTCGACCACACCATCGTGGTCGACTTCAAGGGCGCCGCCGCGATGACCGACGCCATCGGCGGCGTGGACGCCTGCGTGCCCAACGACGTCAACGAGTACGGCATCCAGCTCAAGAAGGGGATGCAGAAGCTCTCCGGGAAGTCCGCGGTCGACTACCTGCGGGCCCGGCACGGCATCGGCGACAACTCCGACATAGGCCGGATGAAGCGCCAGCAGGCCTTCCTCTCCTCGATGATCAAGAAGGTCCAGTCCCAGGGCTTCTCGCTGCCCACGCTGCTGCCGCTGGCCGACGCCGCCACCAGGTCGCTCACCGTGGACGAGGGCCTCGGCACCGCGATGAAGCTGGTGGACTTCGCCCGCTCGATGGAGGACGTCAAGCTCTCCGACGTCACCTTCGTCACCGCCCCCTGGCGCTTCGCCGGGGACCGGGTGCGGCTGGTCCAGCCGGACGCCGACGCGCTGTGGAAGCTGCTGCGCGAGGACCGCACCCTGGACGGGCAGAGCACCGGCGGCACCGGTGCGGCCACCGCTGCGGCCTCCGCTTCCGCCGCCGCCTCCGCCTCGCCGAGTGCGGGCTCCGGGACGAACGCGCCGCTCACCGCCGAACAGGCCGCCGCCCCGGTCACCGTGGTCAACGGCGTCGGCACCCCCGGCCTGGCCGGCTCCGGCGCCGAGACCCTCAAGGGACGCGGCTTCCAGAACGTCACCCTCGGCGCCAACAACCCCGGCAAGCAGCACACCGAGGTCTCCTACGACCCGACGCTCAAGGCCGCCGCCGACCAGGTCATCGCGCTCTTCCCCGGCGCCGGCGCCGTCGAGGAGCCCGGCTCGGGCGCGATCACCGTCACCCTCGGCGCGGACTACCGGGCGGCCGGCACCCAGCTGAACTCGGTGACCGCACCCTCGCCCACGGCCACCGCGCCCAGCGGGATCCCGACCGGCATAGCGGAGAACACCCGCGGCGCCGACACCGACCCCTGCGCCGACCTGACCTTCGGGTCGTAGGACCCGCCTTACTCCGGGCCCTGGGCCCCAGCTACTCCGGGTCCGGCAGGCCGGTGACCACGGCCGTCAGGCGGGTGCCGGGGACGAAGGCACCCGCCGCGGCCAGGTCGGCCAGCGCGGCGAGCAGCTTGGCGACGTACCGGCGTTCCACCGGGACGCCGTGGCGGCGTTCGAACTCCGCGGCGAAGGCGGCGAGTTCGGCCGGGACCTTGCCGTAGCCGCCGCCGTGGTGGGCATGGTCGATCCGCCAGTTGGCGAACTCCCGCCCGAACCCGGCCCGGTGCAGCCGGGCGACCTCCGCCTCCAGGTAGCCCTCGCCGCCGCGCAGCACGGCCACCCCGAGCGCCCTTGCGCCCGGCGGCAGGCCCGCCGCGATCCCGGCCAGGGTGCCGCCGGTGCCCACCGGGCAGCAGACCACGTCACGCCCGTCCAGGTCCGGCAGTTCGGCCGGGATCGTGGCCGCGCCGATCGCGGCCAGGGCGTTGGAGCCGCCCTCCGGGAGCACCAGGCAGCGGCCCCAGCGGCGCTGGAACTCCGTACCGTCACCGGTGCCGGCCCGGCCGGTGACCTCGCGGTAGGCGGCCCGGGTGAGGAACTCCAGCCGCATCCCGGAGCGTTCGGCGGCCCGCAGCGACCAGTTGCGCGGCCGGTCGGCCAGCTCCTCGCCGCGCACCAGCCCGACGCTCTCCAGGCCGAGCGCGTCGGCGGCGGCCGCGACCGCCCGCAGGTGGGTCGAGTAGGCGCCGCCGAAGGTCAGCAGCCGGGTGTGCCCGTGCTCGACGGCGGCGGCCAGGTTCGGGGCCAGCTTGCGCCACTTGTTGCCGGGGACGGTCGGGTGCAGCAGGTCGTCCCGCTTGAGCCGCAGCTCCACCCCGGCCCGGGCGAACACCCCGTCGGTGCAGTCCACCAGCGGGGTCGGCAGCAGGGCGGGTTCGAGCATCCGGCCAGCTTACGGCCCCGTCCAGGCCGGCCGGCGGCACCCGGGGCGGGTCAGCCCGCCCCGCCGTCCGCGTACTTCGCGTTGACGGCCCGGCGCAGGGCGCGCGGGACCGGGCCGGCCGCGGGGGCCAGCTTGTCGATCCGGGCCCGGAACTCGCGCCGCCGCCGCCAGGTCAGGGCCGGGCTCAGCCGGGCCGCGTCGACCAGGGCGACCAGCGCCGCGTCCGCCGGGTCGACCCGGCTGAGCGGGCCGCTCAGCGCCGACGTGACGCTCGCCGCCAGCGCCTTGCGCACCCGGGGCTCCGTCAGGGTCACCCGGGCGACCGGGAAGATCCCGAGCACCCGGTGCTCCTCGACCCGGATCCGCCCGGCGGCCGCGAGCCCGTCGCGGACCACCCGCGCCGACCTCCCCGGGCGCCCGATCCAGCTCCACCAGGTGCGCCGCCGCCCCTGGCGGATCTGCTCCAGCAGCGCGGCGGAGAGCGGATCGAGCCCGTCGGTCGGGCCGTCGACGGGGGCCGGGTGCCGGCCGTCGTCACGGAGCAGCCCGCGGCGGAGGAGCTCGGTGAGCGCCGCCGCCCGTAGGGCCAGGTCCAGGTCGGTCGTGCGGGTGAGCCGCCCGCGCTCGGGGTCGTAGGCGAGCAGGTAGAGCTTCTCGGGCAGATTGACGGGAAGGTCCATCTCGGTCTCCGAAGGATCTGGGACGATCTGCGGAGCACCCGGCCGCCGCGGTCAGTCCTCGGGCGTGTCTGACACGCCCTAGGCGGGACCGCCGTCCTCCGGGCTCTCCTTGGGCGGTCGGCCGCGCCGGGGAAGCCGGGCCGCGCCGCTGGGCATCCGGCCGGCCTCACCGAGGGCGCGGCGGAGCACGAACTCGATCTGGGCGTTGGTGCTGCGCAGTTCGTCCGCGGCCCACCTCGCCAGTGCGTCGTGAACCGAAGGATCCAGTCGCAGCAGGAGCTTCTTCCGTTCCGTCGCCAACGCCGCGCCCTTACTGGTAGAGGGAGCCCGTGTTCACGACGGGCTGGGTGCCCCGGTCGCCGCAGAGCACCACCAGGAGGTTGCTCACCATGGCGGCCTTGCGCTCCTCGTCCAACTCCACCACGTCCCGCTCGGCGAGCCGGTCCAAGGCCTCCTCGACCATACCGACGGCGCCCTCGACGATCAGCCGCCGGGCGGCCACCACGGCCCCGGCCTGCTGCCGCTGGAGCATCACCTGGGCGACCTCGGGCGCGTAGGCGAGCCGGGTGATCCGGGACTCGACGACCCGCACACCGGCCGAGGCGACCCGGGCGGCGATCTCGGCGGACAGCTTGCGGGCGATCTCGTCCGCGCCGTCGCGCAGCGACAACTGCCCCTCGTGGTGGGCGTCGTACGGGTAGCTGGTGGCGATGTGCCGGACGGCCGTCTCGGTCTGGATCGCGACGAAGTCGGTGTAGTCATCCACCTCGAACACCGCCATCGCGGAGTCCTCGACCTGCCAGACCACCACGGCGGCGATCTCGATCGGGTTGCCGTCCGCGTCGTTGACCTTGGCGGTCTCGGTCTCGTGGTTGCGGATCCGCAGCGAGATGTGCCGGCGGCTGGTGAACGGGTTCAGCCAGCTGATCCCCTCGGCGCGGACCGTCCCCCGGTAGGTGCCGAGCAGCTGGACCACCCGGGCCGAGCCGGGCGAGACCACCGTCAGCCCGCAGAGCAGGATCAGCGAGCCGAGCAGCAGCAGCGGCCCCAGGACCACCAGCGGAACGCCCAACCCCTTGTTGCCACCGGCGAGTTGGACCCCGCCGGTGATCAGGCCGGCGAGCCCGGCGAGCCCGCCCAGCAGGGCGCCGCCGAGCACCGGCAGCCCCGGCGCGCCGGTGATCACCCGCTCGGTGACCTTCGGGGCCGGGAGGTCGAGGACGGGGCCGTCCTCGACGGAGACGTGCGGTGCGGTCATGGGACCGACTCCCCCCTTGTGCGCTGTGCGCCGCGCGGACGTCCGCCGCAGCTGTCAAAGTGATATCACTTTTTTCGCACAGCACGCCAGGGCCGGGACGGAAGCGGTGCGGAGGAAGGCAGGCGCGGGGTTCGGCGCGAACGTGTCAGGGGGCGCCGGGGCGATGCCCACGGCCGGGTGAATTCCGGCGCGCCACCGACCGGAAGAGGGGGGCCGCGCTCTAGACTCTCCGTCGTCACGGGCGGTGAAAGCCCCAGTTCAGGCGCCCCGCCGACGGACGGAAAATACGACACTCGTCACGCGTCGCAGAGGTGGGGCGGGTGGGACTCGAACCCACGACCAAGGGATTATGAGTCGTCAGGTCACCCGCGCCACATTGCACTGCTTGGCACCATCCTGGGCTTTTCCCCAGCTCAGGAAGGTGCTAGCGGCCTTGTACTGCACCGCCTTGCATTCGGTTGCACCGTCACGCCGTTCCCATGACGTTCCCATCCGGGCAGGCCCGAAGAGCATCCGCCAGTCCGTACCGCTGCCGAACAGCAAGTCAACGGGCTTTCAAACTGCGGACCGAAGGAGAACCTTTCCCAAGGAAAGTGGCTCTGGCCCCCAATACTTGGGGGCCAGAGCCACTTTCTCATGTCTGGTTCAACCCTACCGGAACCCGAAGTCGAGAACCCGCGCCCCGTGAAGACCCTGCACCCGAACGGCAGCCAGTGCGTTAGCAGGGCTTCTCCGCTCTCGCTGATCAGCGACGTAGGAATAGGAAGCAGCGGGACCCGATGAAGGTAGAGGGTGGTGCAGGTACCCCTACCCGGCAAGCGGGTAGGGTGCCTGTCCGGGTCAGCTGGATGCTCTGGTGTTCAGCTGCGCACCAGGGCATTCCACTTCTGGGCAGGGCTGCCATTGCAGTCCCAGAGTTGGAGTCGGGCGGTGTTGGTTGTGGTGCCGCCGGGGAGGTCGATGCAGCGGCCGGATACCGGGTTGTAGAGGCTGCCGTCGGGCCGGGGGGCGAAGGTCTGCTGCGGTGCGCCGTTGCCGCAGTCCCAGATCTGCAGGGGGGTGCCGTTGGCGGTGCCGCGTGCGGTGGCGTCGAGGCACTTGCCGAGGGCGCGGAGGCTGCCGTCGGGTTCGAAGGTCCATTTCTGGGCGTTGCTGCCGTTGCAGTCGTACAGCTGGACGGCGGTGCCGTTCGCGGTGTTGGCGTTGGCGATGTCCATGCACTTGCCGGTCTGGGCGGTGTAGGTGATGGGGCTGTTCTCGGCGTAGACGCTCAGGGCGTTGACCCAGCCGTTGGTCCAGGTGTAGTAGGGGTCGGTGGTGGTGGAGTGGCCGGTGAAGGTCTGGATCACGCCGTTAGGGGTGAGGGCCCAGAGGGTGGGCGAGCCGATGCCGGTGAGGTCGCCGTCGGAGCCGATGACGGGCCAGTTGGCGCTGGTGACGCCGTAGCCGATCTTGGTGTCGGTGGCGAAGCCTGTGAGGGTGGGGTTGTTGATGCTGCCGCCGTAACCGTCGCTGATGGCGATGGTGCCGGTGGTGAAGGTGTAGGCGCGCAGGTCTCCGGTGCTTTGGTTGCGGGCCCACAGGCCGGGGTGGCCCTGGCCGGTCCAGTCACCGGGGGAGATCAGGTCCCAGCCCTTCCAGCCGGTGGCGGCGAGCTTGGTTGGCGAGCCGAAAATGCCGTCGCTGACCGTGGGGTAGAACCAGAGGGCGCCGGTGCCGTCCGGGCTGGCCTCGACGGTGAACAGGCCGGTGCGGTTGAGGAACTTCTTGCTGGTGTCGAGCTTGGTGGTGCTGGGGTCCCCGCTGGCGGCGATCTGCAGGGTGGTGGACCAATCGTTCGCGTTGTAGCCGGCGCAGTCCGTCAGCTTCGGGTCACAGACGGGCTTGGCCAAGCGGCTGTCGGCGTCGAAGACGCCGGTGACGCCTGCGCTTCCGGGGTTTTGGTAGTAGTAGAGGCTCTGATCGCCGTCCTTGTGGACGATGAGGTCGTCGACGTTGTTTCCGCCGCGCAGGCTGCCGCGGTGGGTGATGCGGTAGTTGGCCCAGGAGTCCCCACCGGGGGTCTTGGCCCTCGGGGCTGCGAGCGGGGCCTTGGCCGCGGTTGCGGGGATGCTGTAGGCGCGCAGGTCGCCGTTGGGGTCGGCGGTGAGGATGTCGGGCAGGGCGTCGCCGGTGACGTCGCCGAAGGTCGGGGCGGGGCTGTTGGGGTTCCAGGGGGCGTAGAAGGCGTACTGCGCGACGGGTGAGAGGTTGCCGGCGTTGTCCTCGGCCTGGATGTAGAGGACGTTGGTGCCCCAGCGTCCGGCGGTCACCTGGATCTGGCCGGTGGGCATGGAGCTGCCGCACTGCCAGGTGGCGTCGACGAGCTGGGGGTCGAAGCTCCAGCGCAGGCAGACCACGCCGGAGGTGTAGCCGCCGCTCGGGTTGGGGTCAGTGGCGGTGAAGGGGATGCCGCCGCTCTGGCCGGCGTAGAGCTGGGGGGTCTGGCCGTTGCCGCTGGGCGGGAACTGCTTACTGGTGTCGGTGACCGTGGTGGGGAAGGTGAGGGTCGGAGGGGTGAGGTCGACCTTGAAGTAGCAGTTCGGTGTGGGAGCGGACCAGGTCATGCCGTCCACGAGGTCGGTGGCCTGCATGTCGTAGCCGTAGGCGTGACCGTCCTGGATCAGGCCTGCGGGCAGTTGGAAGCTGGTGGTGCCACCGTTGCCGACCGGGGCCGTGGTGCCGCTCGCTCCGTTGGAGGAGTTGTAGTCCCAGATGTGGTCCCACGTCGCGGCCTGGGCCTGGGTGGGGCTGCTGACGGTGGCGTTGAGCCAGACGGCGTTGTTCTGGGCGGAGCCGGCGCCGAGCCACGCCCAGTGGCTGTTGTCGCCGTCACCGCAGGACTGGTTGGTCGCGGCGGGGCTGGCCGTGGTGGGGGCGGGCCACACCCCGGGGTTGGTGGGGACGTTGGGCACCCGGTCGTACATCACGGACAGCGCCGGCTGGTAGGTGAAGCGTTTGAAGGCGTACTGGTTGCTCTCGTCGCCGTAGAGGCCGAAGGTCAGCTGCCCGTAGTTGACGTACTGCTTCATCGCGCCGGTGATGTCGAAACTGAACGGCACGTTGCCGGAGCAAGCTTGGTCGTGTCCGGAGCCGCCCACCAAGGCCGTGTCGCCGAGCTGGCCCCCCTGCTGTCCGGGCTGGTTGGACCAGGTGGTGCCGCTTCCGATCGGCCCGTTGGTGACGTAGAGGTTGAGCGGGTACTTGGTGGTGCAGGACCAGTCGGCGGAGACGTACTCCTGCATGGTCATCGTCGCGGAGTTGATGACCGCCCCGCCGAGCGAGCTGATGTCGAACTGGTAGAAGCTGCGCTCGATGTCGGCGGGTGAGCAGCTACCGCCGTTGGGGTAGTAGCCGCACTTGCCGACGCCCGGGTGGTCGGCGGTCGCGGGGCCCTGGCGCATCCAGTTGTTGGAGGTGTGGGAGGACTGGACCCAGGTCCAGGAGTTGCCCGTCAGGGTCCAGGGCAGGTAGTCGGGGTCGATGTAGTACGGGGCGGTGCCGTGGGCCAGGAGGTCCTGGTCGGGGGTGAGGTCGATGCCGGTGTTGTCGGCCTTGACCGGCATGGTGGAGACCTTGGAGGCCGTCCCGGGGCCGGTGTCGGAGCCGACGGCCGGGGCCTGCCCCGCGTCCGTCGGCGTGGGGGCGGGTGCGTCCGCCGCGGCGGCCCTGAACGTCAGGGCGGCCTTGGCCGCGGGCGCGGGGGCGGTTGGGGCGGGGGCGGTGGTGCTGTCCCACATCTGCGGGGTGCGGGAGACCCAGCGGGGCTTGCCGTCAGCGCCGACCATGGTGACGTTGCCGTGCTCATCGCTCTTGACGGTGACGCCGTCGAGGGTCGTCCCGAAGTGCAGGTTCTTCAGGACCGGGTTGGCGGCCGCCGTCTGGGTCTTGACGACCAGGACGGTGGTCAGGCCGCCGAACTTGGTGGCGGTGACCTTGAGGTCGATGTCGGGGGCGACGGACGGGTAGACCAGGCTGTCACCGCTGACGGTCGGCGCGGGAAGCGCGAACGGGGCGGACAGCGCGAGCTTCTTCCCGTCCGCACTGGTCATGGTCGCCAGCGGCCCGTTCCCGCCCTTGGAAAGTGCCACCTGTCCCGCCGCGGACTTCGGCGAGAACGTGCCGTCCTGGTTGGCCGCCAGGGTGGCGTCCAGCCCCTGCCACACCCCGTCCCGGCGAACGCGCTGCTGCTCGAGGTGGTTGGTGAGCGCGAGGTGGCCTTCAGGGGTGGCGACGGTCTCGCTGTACTCGGTCGTGAGCGAGTCGATCGGCACGTTCTTCTGCGCGGCCTTGGCATCGGCGATGGCCTTCTCGGTTGCGCCGGCCGGTGGGCGTTCCTGCAGTTGCTTCGCGGTGATGGCGTCGATCGCGGCCTGCGACGGCACGGTCGGTGTATCAGCAGCGTGCGCGTTGGTCCCCGAAAGGCCGGTCGTGAGCGCAAGCACGGCTGTCGCCGCCAAGGCCCTGATTGGTCCACCGTTACGGCGGCGCGTTCTGTTCAAAACGGGAATCTCCCCCCAAAGAGCATTTCAAGGTCTGCATGGGCACAGGCCAGAGGCACCGTAGGAGTCGGCACTGACATCCGGCCAGTTCAATTCGACGGCGAAGTCCCGACTTGCAGCGAATTGGGGCGAATCGTAGACCCACGTGAGAATCCTCACCAGTCACCGAGACTTGACTCTCCGTTATCGCTGTTCGTTAGCATCCGTCAGTTCGGATACAGGGCTCGACTCCCGTGTTCGGGGGGTCCAATTTCTTTGGGAGATGTAAAAGAGTGTCATTTATACAACGGTCAGGCCTCAAGCAGGCAAAGGGCGGGGGGAGGAGACTACGGGCACGGCTGGCAACCGTCACGACGGCCGCTATCCTCGGCTCGCTCCTGGCGCCCCTGCCGATCGCGGCCGCGGCGGACGGGCCGGACTACTCGCGCACATGGTCGCCACCGAACACCGCTCTTCCGAAGACGCCTTCGGTACCGGGGCAGAATGCCGCGCCGGTGCCGGCCGCGAAGCCGGAGCACCCGGTGCCGGCGGCGTGGACCCCGCCGAAGGGCCCGAAGCCGCTTCCGGGGGGCCACGCCTCGGTGACGCTCGGCTCCGCGCCCGAGGCACGCCCGCTGGGCGACGGCGAGAAGCCGCAGGCCGGCGCGGAGGCCACGGCGTCGGGCCTGCCGGTCACGGTCGCACCGCTGGCCGGCTCATCGGTGGCGGGCCAGACGATCCAGATCGACGTGGCCGACACCAAGGCAGCGACGACCGCCGGAATCCCCGGTGTGGCGGTGACCCTCACCCGGCCCGGTTCGGGCGATGACGCGCCGGTGCGCCTGGGTGTCGACACCTCCAGCCTGGACGCCGCGTTCGGCGCGAACTGGGCGGCCCGGGCCCACCTGGTGGTCCTGCCCGGCTGCGTGACCACGACGCCGCAGGCCGCCGATTGTCGGAAGCAGATGCCGCTGGATTCGCACTACGACCCGTCGGCGAAGAAGCTCGTCGCCGACGTCCCGCTGACCGGAACGGGCATCGCGAAGTCCTCGACCACTCCGACCACCAAGACCGCCACCGACGCCTCCGGCACGGCCCGGGCGGTGTACGCGGGGTCCACCACCACCTCGACCACGGTCGGCGTGGTGTCGGGGGCATCGAGCGGGGCCGGCACCTACACGGCGACTCCGCTCAGCCCCTCCCAGTCCTGGGCCGCCGGCAGTTCGTCCGGCGCGTTCACCTACGGCTACCCCGTGCAGGTGCCGCCGGCGCTCGTCGGCTCGGCCCCGAAGGTGTCGCTGGCCTACGACTCCGCGTCGGTGGACGGGCGGACCTCCTCGACGAACGCCCAGGCCTCCTGGATCGGCGACGGCTGGGACCTCGGGGCCGGCTTCGTCGAGCGTTCCTTCAAGCCGTGCTCGCTGGACGGGATCACCGGCTCCGGTGACCAGTGCTGGGGCGGCGCGAACCTCACCATGTCCCTGGGTGGCCACTCCGGCCAGCTGGTGCCCGACGACTCCTCCTGCCAGTCCAGTGCACCGGCGACGATGGAGCAGTCGGCCTGCACCTGGCGGCTCAAGGACGACGACGGCACCAAGATCCAGTTCCTGACCGGAGCCACCAACGGCACCTGGAACGGCTCCTACATCAAGGTCACCGACACCGATGGCACGGTGTCCTACTTCGGCCTGAACCACGTGCCGGACGCGAACGGCAACCCGACCACGCTCGGCGCGGACAGCGGTTCCGCGTGGACCGTCCCGGTCTACTCCCCCAACAGCGGCGACCCGTGCTACGACCCGGCCAAGGGCCAGGGCTCGTGGTGCCAGACCGCGTGGCGCTGGAACCTCGACTTCGTCGTCGACCCGCACGGCAACCTGACCACCTACACCTACGCCCCCGAGACGAACTACTACTCCCGCGGCGGCGCCCAGAACAACGGCAACGGCACCAGCACCGCCTACACCCGCGCCGGCGTGCCCGACACCATCGGCTACGGGCAGCTTCTCTCGGACCAGCTGAACAACAACGGCGCCTACAAACCCGCCGCGAAGATCCTCTTCAACACCTCCGAGCGGTGCGTCACCTCCACCGCGGCCTGCGATCCGTCCCAGCGCACCGCGGCCAACGCGGCGAACTGGCCTGATGTCCCGCTGGACCAGCAGTGCGACGCCACCAACCCGTGCACCGTCTACGGTCCGACGTTCTGGACCACCAAGTGGCTGTCCTCCATCACCACCCAGGTGAAGGTCAACGGCACCTACCAGACAGTGGACTCCTACGCGCTCAACCACACGATCATCAACGTGCAGAACGCCACCGAGAACACCCAGGTCCCCTGGCTTGCCTCCATCCAGCGCACCGGCCAGGACACACTGGCCACCGGCAGCTCCATCACCCTGCCCCCGGTGTCCTTCACCTCCCAGCTGCTGCCCAACCGCGTGGACGGCACCAACCTGGTCCCCGCACCGCCGGCCTACAACCGGCCCCGCATCCAGCTGATCACCACCGAGACCGGCAGCACCATCGGCGTCAACTACGCCCCCGCCGACTGCTCGCGGACGAACAACGTCATGCCGGCCTCCGCAGACAGCGACACTCGATCCTGCTACAACGTCAAGTGGAACCCGCCCGGATCGATCACCGGCGCGACGCCCGTGGACGACTGGTTCCTGAAGTACCCGGTCGCCAGCGTGACCGTGAACCCGGGCACTCCCGGTTCGATCCCACAGGTCATTAACTACACCTACGGCAAGGCCGCCTGGCACCGCAACGACTCGGCCGCGATCCAGGACAAGAACCGCACCTGGGACCAGTTCCGCGGCTACGCCTCCGTCACCACCATCACTGGAAGTGGCAACGACGGTCCTCAGTCGCAAGGGTCGACCACCTTCTACCAGGGTATGGACGGCGACCTGCTCGCCAACGGCACCGCCCGCAGCGTCCAGGCCAGCGGCCCGATGAGTGGCAACGTCACCGACTCCGACTGGCTCTCCGGCCGTGCTCTGGAGTCCGACACCTACACCCAGGCCGGCGGCACCATCGCCGGCTACACGGTGAACACCTCCAGCGGGCCGGTCACCACGGCGACACACAACCAGGGCAGCATGCCTGCCCTCCTCGCCCACTACGCGACCACTACCGCGACCACCACCAACCGGTCACTTAAGGCCGACGGCTCCTGGCGCACCACGACGAAGACCACCACGACCGACCCGGCCCACGGCAACCGGATCTCCACCTCGACCGACACTGCCGACGGCCTACCGGACATCTGCACCCGCACCACCTACGCGTCCAACAACGCGAACCCGCAGATCTTGGCTCTCCCCTCCGAGGTCATCGGGGTCTCGGGCGCCAACGCATGCACCGCCACGCCCACCGCCGCCAACACCACCGCCTGGACCAGGACGGCCTACGACGGCCAGCCCACAGGGCAGTTCGGCACCGCGCACGACGTGACGACCCTACTCACCCTCGATCACTTCGACTCTGCGGGCACCCCGCAGTTCAGTGCGGCCAACTCGACGTACGACGGCTACGGACGCATCACCAGCACGACCGACCCCGACGCCACCGACAGCGCGCACCCCAACGGCGCAACCGTCACCACCGCCTACACCGCGGCCAACGCGGGTGAACTGCCCAACAGCATCACAGTCACCAGCCCGGCCCCGGCCGGCGCAAGCGACGCAGCCACCGGCCGCACCACCACCACCAAGTACGACGCCGCCCGTGCACTGCCGCTGGCGGTGACCGATCCCAACGGCCGCACGACCACCGAGGCCTACGACCAGCTCGGCCGCACGACCGGTGTGTGGCTGCCGGGCCGGGACACCAAGGCCGGCGCCAACAAGGCCTTCGCCTACACACTTCCGGGCGTGGTCAACGGCGCCGCCGTGCCCCCGACCGTGACCACCTCCGACCTGCAGGCGAACCCAAACCAGCAGGCGAACGACATCTACACCGTCAAGATCGACATCATGGACGGTGAGGGACGGGCCGTTCAGTCCCAGTCGACACCGGCCCTGTCCGCCTACAAGGGCCGACTGATCACCGACACGGTGTACGACTCCCAGGGCCGCGTCACCCGGGCCAACAGCCCCTGGTACAACGATCAAGGGGCGCCCAGCACCACACCGTTCAAGACACTCACAGAGAAGGTCCCGGCGCAGACATACAACGTCTACGACGGCCTCGGCCGCCCCGTGACGCAGCAGTTCGTCGCCTACGGCGTCACCCAGACCACAACGACCACCGCCTACCCCGGCGCCGACCGGACCGACGTCACACCGCCCACGGGCGCCACACCGACCTCGACCGTCACCGACGCACGCGGTCACAAGGCTCAGCTCTGGCAGTACAAGACCGCCACCGCCACCGGGAATCAGGCCGACGCGGACATCACCACCTACACCTACAACCTGGACGGCCACCTGGCCACGCAGAAGGACGCGGCGGGCAACACCTGGAGTCATGGCTACGACCTGCGCGGTCGGGAGACCTCGACCTCAGACCCGGACACCGGCACCGCCACCAAGACCTACGACGCCGACGGCCGTCTCGCCACCACCACGGACGCGCGCGGACAGACCATCGCCTACACCTACGACCTGCTCGGTCGCGTGACGGGCACCTACTCCGGTACGGCCTCGCCTGCCAACCAGCTGACCGGCTTCACCTACGACACGATCCTCAAGGGCAAACCCGCTACCTCGACCCGCTACGTCAACGGCGCCTCCGGTATCACCTACACCAGCTCCGTGCTGGCGTACGACACCGCCTACCACCCGACCAAGACCACCATCACCATCCCCGGCACCGAGATCGGCCAGGGCACCACCCCCTTCACCTACACCTACCAGGCGACCTACGACCCCATCTCCGGTGCACCGATCTCCGACAGGCGCTCGGCCGTCGGAGACATCGCCGCCGAGGTGATCAACTACACCTACGACCTCTACGGACCGCTGCGCAGCTACGGCGCGTTCGGAGGGGCCACCTACGACCTGTCCTCGGACTGGGACGCCTACGGCCGCAACATCCGCTCCACGGTGAACCCCTGGGGCACCCAGATTGTCCTCACAAACACCTACGACGAATCCACCGGCCGCCCACTGCAGCAGTTCGTCGACAAGCAGACCGCGGCCACCGGCGCCGTCCAGCAGCTCACGTACAGCTACAACCCCGCCGGACAGCTCACGGCGATCCGTGACATCCCGGACAACACCCCGTCGTCGACCGACCTCCAGTGCTTCGGCTACGACTACCTCGGCCGACTGACCAACGCTTGGACGGACACCGGCGCGCTCACCCAGGCCGCACAGCCCACTGTCGGCGGAATCGGCGCGTGCGCCAACTCCACCCCCACCAGCGGCGCCCAGGCGCCCCTTCGGACGACGGTCGGCGGCCCCGCCGCGTACTGGCAGAGCTACGGCTACGACCTCACCGGCAACCGCACCCAGCTCGTCCAGCACGACCCGTCTGGTGACACCACCAAGGACACCACCACCAACCAGACCTTCCCGGCCCCCGGGACGGTCAACGCCCCGACCACCGCTGCCAACACCGGCGGCGGAACGGGTGGACCGCACGCCCTGACCGGCTCCACCACCACAGCGCCGACCGGCACCACCGGAACCAGCGCCCAGTACGACGCGGTGGGCAACACCACCGCCGTCACCGGCACCTCCGGTACCGCCACCCTGGCCTGGAACAGCGAGAACAAGCTCGCCTCCTACGCCAAGACAGGCACCGCCGGACCGACCACCTACCTCTACGACGCGGGCGGCGACCAGCTCATCCGCCGCGATCCCGGCAAGACCACCATCAACCTCGGTGGCGACGAGCTCGTCTACGACACCAACGCCAACACCGTCACCGGCGTCCGCTACTACCAGATCCCGGGCGGCATCACCCTGATCCGCCAGGGCGGCAAATCCACCTACCAGATCGCCGATCGCCACGGCACCGGCACCTTCGCCATCGACGGAACCACTCTCACTGAGGCCCGACGCCCCTCCGACCCGTTCGGCAACCCCCGCGGCACCCAGCCTGCCGCCTGGGCCGGCGACCACGGCTTCGTCGGCGGCACCAAGGACGACGCCACCGGCCTCACCAACCTCGGCGCCCGCGAATACCAGCCCACCACCGGGCGCTTCCTCAACCCCGACCCGATCATCGACCTCACGTCCCCACAGCAGTGGAACGCCTACGCCTACAGCAACAACAACCCCGTCAACCTCAGCGACCCGAGCGGACTCCGCCCCGACGGTGAGGTCGGCGGCTTCGGCAGCCAGGTCTCCCACGGACTCACCGAGACCTGGAGCCCCGACGGAAACGGCGGCTGGGACTGGCACGAGGACGTCGTCTACGGCGCCATGGGCCAGGGCAAGCCGTTCGTCGTTCACAACACGGTCAACTTCAACGCCAGCAGCGGCAGGCGCAAGCCTGCTTCCTCCTGGTCGGTCGACGACGTCAAGCCCGGTGGCAACGCCACCTGGCACTCCCTCGCCCACCTCGTGGCCGAACTCAGCGGCGTGAACGACGTCCGGCGCTGCGCAGACGGGGACAAGGCCAGCTGCGCCTGGGCGGTCGTGGGCTTCACGCCGATCGGCAAGCTCGGCAAGGGCTTCAAGCTTGCCGAGGAAGGCACCGAGGTCGCCGTTAGTGCGGCCCGGACCGGGGACGACACCGCACGCGTGGCGGGGAAGGGGAGGGTCGAGGAGGCGGCCGAGAACGCGGCATGCCCCCTTCCCGGCGCGCTGGTTGGTGCGACACACAGTTTCCCCCCGGGCACCAAAGTTCTTCTGGCAGACGGTACGACCAAGGCCATTGAGACCCTCCAGATCGGTGATCGGGTCGAGGCAACGGACCCGATAGCCGGGAGCACCGATTCCAAGCCCGTCACACGCACCATCCGTACGCCAGACGATGAGCACTTCACTGACCTGACCCTTCGGGACACTGATAGCCGCATCGGATCTGAGAAGGCGGAGCACCTCACCAGTACCCAGCATCACCCCTTCTGGGACGAAACCACCCATCGCTGGACCAGTGCCTCGGACCTGCACCCCGGTGACAATGTCCGCACTGCAGACGGTCGGACCCTCACCGTCCTGACGGTAAGGAACTACGACGACGCCCCGCAGGCCGCCTACGACCTCACCATCGCCGACATCCACACGTACTATGTGCTGGCTGGAAATACGCCGGTCCTCGTCCACAATGCCAGCGGAGAAGCGTGCAAGACTGCAGCCGCATCCATGGATCATGTGACATCCGGCGTCCTTGATATCCAGGTTGATGAAGTCCCCTTCGCAAGCGGATCGGGCAAAGGTGGATTCATTGACGACATCGCCCGTGTCCCAGGAATGACGGACGAGAACTTCCATCACGTCGAGATGCAGGCTGCGGCCTACATGCGCCTCAACGATCTCAAGCAGGGCGTCCTCTATATCAATCACCCGAAGGGAGTTTGCTCATACTGCGACGGGCGGGCTTACCAGCTTGGTGTCCCTATTGAGGATGCGCTGCCGCATGGAGCGGAGATGTGGGTGGTGGCACCTGGTAGGCGGATTATGAAATTCATAGGAAACTCCAAGTGAGCTAGCAAAAGAGCCCGTCGGTGAGGTTGATGTAACCACGCCGACGGGCTTCGTTTCTGCGAATTATCAAAAAGGGAGATCCTCGATGGAAGCCTCGGCGGGACGCGGGCGACCTGCCTCGGCGGGAATGTAGCGCTCAAGGCTTGCGCGGTACTGTCGAACGCTACTTCCGGGGGCTGTAGCAATGGTTAGAAGCCAGATTCTTTCACCTCGGCGAGAGTATCCGACTGGGGGTGTGGCCACCCTGGCTAGGGCGTTGCTGCTGCATAGGAGTTGGGTTGCGGGGCTCTCATTGGCAAGGGGGCGGTATGGCAGGGGGGTGAATCCAGCCAGAGCATCCTGGATGGCTGATGCAGGCACCAATGCGGAGAACTTGGATTCTGCACCGATAATGGCTTCACGGACAGTGCAGTGCAGGAGGAATTGGTCGAGCTTCTCTCCGGTGTCGCGCCAGACGCTCGATGCATCCTCTCGGAAGAAGACTTCGTGATCTTCCCTGTTCGATTTAATTGCCCAGTAGTAGCCATTTTGGTTCTCGACCCAGACGACGATCATTCCGTCATCTGATCGCTTTAGGTCCGAAAGTGCCACGGGGTAATCTTGAAAAGCTACCTCCACTCCGGTGGATGCGGCGGCCTGATGCCAGTCGAGAATTTCATGGGGAATTTCCAGAGCTTCGAATGGAGTGGCGGTTTCGCCACTCGCGGCCGAGCCGTACCAGCGCTTTAGGAAGCGGCGAATGCTGTCACTCTGGGGGTTTAGTAGCTCTTCCATGTCGAGATCGTACGGCACCGGATGGCTTTTGGTCATATGGCGGGTCGAGCTTCTGATGGCGCAATGCACTTGCTGTGGCAGGGGCCTCGCTGAGTGTTCGGCGAGACCCCTGTCAGGGTCTTGACGGCAACGCTGACGGCAACGTCAGCGGACTGGTTCTGCACCTGGCGTGCCGTCAGGACCCTCGGTGGCGCGGAGCGCGTTGCCGAGGGTGTCGATTGCCCGGCGCTGGAGGTGGAGTCGGACGTGGGCGTACACCGAGGCGGTGACGCCGATGTGGGCGTGGCCGAGCAGTTCCTTGATCACGACGAGCTCGACGCCCTGTTCGAGGAGCAGGGTCGCGGCGGTGTGTCGGAGGTCGTGAAACCGTATGCGGCGGAGCCTGGCCGCCCGCCAGAGCGTGGTGAAGTGCCGAGTCAGGGTGGACGGGTCGGTGGGTGAGCCGTCGGGCGTGGTGAAGACGAAGCCGCTGTCCGTCCAGGCGTCTCCGGCGGCCTCGCGCTCACGGTTCTGTCGTTCGCGGTGGTGCTTGAGCGCGTGGACGCACTCGGTGGGGAGGGCGATGCGGCGCTCGGAGCTGACGGTCTTGGTCGGGAGGGTTGTCAGGCCGGCGGTGGGGGTGCGCTGGAGGGTGCGGCGGATGCTGGCGGTGCCGCCGTCGAGGTCGAGGTCGTCCCAGCGCAGGCCGAGGAGTTCGCCTTTGCGCAGGCCGGTGCGGAGCGCGAGATCGAAGAGGGCCTGCAGTCGGTGACTTTCGATTGACGAGAGGAAACGGCGGGCTTCGGCGACGGTGAGTGGTTCGAAGCGGCGGGGCCGGGGTGTGCTGTTCTTGATGTTGCGGGCGACGTTTCGCGGGAGCTCGTCCTCACGGACGGCGTGCTCCAGGGCGGACTTGAGGACCGAGTGCACGTAGGTAACGGTGAGCGGGGACAGCCGCTTGCCGCAGCACTGGGCGACCGCGCAGCAGCGCTGCTGCCTGTCGAGCCCGCGCGCGCAGCACTGGCAGGTGGTGCGAAGCCGGTCGAGCCAGGTGCGGATGTCCTTGGCGGTGAGGTGGGCGATCTTCTTCCGGCCGAGACCGGGTATGACGTAGAGGCGGACGCAGGCGGCGTAGCGGGTGTGGGTGTTCTCTCGGAGGCGGTGGACGGCGACGCTGTCCAGCCAGTAGGTCAGGTAAGCGGCCACGGTACTGTCAGCAGCGGCGACGGGCCGGCCCTGGTTGCTGGCGGCGATGCGTTCGGTGAGCTTGTCGGCGGCTTCCTTGCGGGTTGTGCCGTAGACACGGACGCGCTTGCGGCTGCCGTTGGTGGCGAGGACGTAGCCGGCGGCTTCCCAGCGGCCGTCCTTGCGCTGGTAGATGGTGCCTTCGCCGTTGGCGCGGCTCTTGCGAGGTGCGGTCATCAGGCTGCTTCCTGTTCGAGTCGGGTGCGGATGAGTTCGGTGAGCGCGTGGGCGGGGATGCGTCGGGCTCGCCCGAGGGTGAGGGAGGGGAGCTGGTGGGTGCGGAGCAGGTCGTAGACGGTGGTGCGGCCGAGTTGGAGGCGTTCCATGACCTGGGGGACGGTGAGGAGTTCGGCGGCGGCGGTCACGCGGCGTCTCCCGTCCAGACAGCCCTCACCAGGTGACCGACCGGCTGACCGGCGCAGTGACCGGGTTGGTGCGGACGCCGGATTCGGTTCAGGCTCTTGCGATGTGCCGACCGCCGCTCGGCGAGGAGTTCGGAGAGGTGGGTGAGTTCGGGCAGCAGGCCGGTTCCGGCGTACTGCCAATGGGAGATGACCAGCGTCGAGCCCGAGTCCCCGCGGTGACCGGCGCTGTCGCGGTGACCGGGGTGCTGACCGCGACCGGATCGGTGGCTGGCGGCCAGGTCAGTGGAGTGACCGGGCCGGTCACAGACCGGACGGCCGTCGGTTATCCGATCGGCCTGCGGCTCGTCAGGCGCCAAGACCGTGGCGGTGGCGTCGGGTTGGCGGGTTCGCCAGGCGGTGCGTTCGGCGCGAAGGCGGGCGAGGGTGGTGGAGTAGTGGCGGGTGCGAGTGGAGAAGTGGCCTCGGAAGCCGAGCATGCGGGCCCACTGCCGCAGACGGAGGTGGGCGTGCTGGGGGTGGATGGCGAGGCGCCAGGCGGTGCGGATCATGCGGCGGGCGTGGTCGGTGATGTCGTGGGTGGCGAGTTCGGCCAGGAGACGGAGGCGGCGGTCGAGAGTGCCGGTGGTGGTCTCGGCGCCCTTGGTGGCGTACTTGGCGATGTAGGCGGCGACGTGCCGCTCGGTGACCGGGCCGCCTTCGGTGAAGTCCGTGCCGCGGATAGGCCGGACATCGATCTGCCGACCGAACCGGAACACCGACCGCCCGCCCTGGCCGATCTCCTGGGAGCCGGGCGGGTCCTCAGCAGGCTGCGGCTGGCCTACGTGGTGGACGCGGGTGCGCCTGGCGGCGGCGCGCACGGCGCGGTCAAGGAGCTCGGTGGTGGCCCAGACGGGCGGTTCGCTGGTGGGGCCGGTGGGTCCGTCGAGGCGGATGACGGCGTGGAAGTGGACCTGGCCGCGCTTCTGGTACTCGGCGACCTTGGCGTACGACAGCGTCGCGTGGTGGCGCATGGCCCGCTGCGTCAGTCCCGCCGCCTTGGCGATCTCGTGTCGCCGGTGGGTGGTGAAGCGTGCCCACAGGGCGGGGGCGTGCGCGTTCCAGAGCACCGCGCCCGCGTAGTCGTAGCGCTCGGGATCGAGCGGGGTGCCGAGGAGCTGGTCGTCGTCGGCGTGGGTGTGGCCGCACTGGCAGCGGCCGTTGTCGGGCCGGTTGTGGACGGGGCCGAAGCCGGGCGCGGTCAGGGTGGCGAACACGCGCGGGTGCGTGGCCACGCTGGTGGGGACGGTCTTGCCGCCGCGCAGTCCGGCGGCGATGAGCTGATAGGTGTCGTAGCGGTAGACCGTCGAGCAGGCCGGGCAGCGGGTGACGCGGCGGTTGCCGCAGCGGACCAGCAACTCGCCCGCCGGAAGGTGCCGCGCGTCGAGGTGGTCGAGGACCAGGCCCGTCGTGGTGTCGACGCGGGTGCGGTGCCCAATCAGGCGGATCGGACGGGCACAGCCGCCGAGCCCGCCGACCTGGCGGGCCAGGGGTGAGAGGTACCCGGTGGCGGCGAGCTTCGCCAGCCTGGCGGTCAGTCGCGCCCGGCGCTCCAGCGCCGAATCCCTGCTCGCGGACGCGCCGGGCGTGACAGCGTGCGTGGGCGTGGCGGAAGCCTGGTTCGCGAGGGTGAACGTGTTCGCGGAAGAGGGGAATTGGAGCTGCTCGGGCATGCGGGACAGGCCTCCGGCAGAAGCGGCGAGGAGATGAGGGGTGGCAGCGGGGAGGCGGGCCGAAGTGATCGACTCACAGGGGAACGGGGGCGCCTCATGGCGGGCGCTGGCGCGGGGCCGGGGACGGCTGGTCCGGTCGGCGGGGGCGGTGTTGATCACCGGCGGTGCGTGAAGGTAGCACCGTTCCACGGGCGCATTCAAGTGCATCCCTCCTCATTCCTTTCTTTGGGGGGCGGGACGCGGGTAGTGTGGGGCCGGTTTCCCGGTTTGGACGGGCCGGAATTCGCTGATAATGGGCACGAAAGGCGGGGTCAGGGCATGGTGACGACGCGGCGCGGGCGCAGGCCGGCGGGCGGCGGGGTGCCGTTGACGTTCGAGGTCATCGCCGAGACCCTGCGCGAGCAGATCCGCACCGGCGGGCTCAAGCCGGGCGACGCGCTGCCGACGCAGAGCGCGCTGATGCGGGAGTTCGGCGCCTCCAGCCTGACCGTGCAGAAGGCCATGGCCCTGCTGAAGCAGGACGGCTGGGCGATCTCGCGACCCGGCAAGGGCGCCTTCGTCGCCCACCACGACCAGGCCGAGGCGGATGAGCTCGACGGCCCGAGCCGGGAGACTGTGCCCGTGGGCGGGATGGCGGCCCGCGTCGAGGCACTGGAGCAGGCGCTGGCCGAGGCGGTCGAGCAGCTCGCCGACCTCCACACCCGCGTCGCAGCCCTGGAAGCGGGCAACGGCGAGCCTGCCCGCTGAGCCGTCGCATCCGGGTGGCTTGGGGGCGTGCGTTCAGATTTTCTCTACGAGGTTCAAGGCGGGCTCCGCCCGCTGGAGGTGGCCCGCCGTCGCCGACCGACCCAGGGCTGACTGGCCCCGAGGTCTTCACGGGTGTCGGCGAACAGTGGTCCACCAGGTCGTGAGCGGGGGCGACTGGTGCCCGGTGGAAGCAAGTTGTGTCCTATAGACTCCTTGCCCGCGTCGCGGAGCAAGTTGTCGCCTGCGACCGTCCTACAGTCGGATCGCGGGCACAGGGTCGGCCAGGGGTCCGACCCTCCGTTTCCACCGCCGGGCCCGCCGAGGGCGGTGTCCGACGCCGCCCCGGCTCCGCAGCGCAGGCTCCCCGCCGACCCACGACCGCTCCTGTGCCGAGCGACCACACCGTGCGCAAGCCCGCCGAGTGCCGAGACGCCCGCAAGCAGCAGTCCGAACTCGCCCCCCGCGCGATCGGGACGATCAGGACGCCAGCAGCTCGGCGACTTCGGGAACGTCGCGGAACGCTCGCAACCGGTCCAGGACGATCCGTGCGCGCTCGGTGGTGCGTTCGCTGCCGCTCTGCCCCAGGGAGAGCATCCGGCCGGCGGTCCCGGCTGCGGCCTCGGGCTCGTTCGCGTCGGCGTAGGCCACGGCCAGCCAGGACAGGTACAGCGCCAACTCCCTCGCGTGACTGGCGTCATAACGACCCAGGACGTCCGTCAGCAGCGGTACGGCGCGAAGCGGCCGGTGCAGCTCGGTGTAGACGCGGGCCTCCATGACCTGGAGTTCCCCAGAGTCCATCCAGTACAGGTATGAGGGCGACTCGGTACGGGCCGAGTCCTTGGCCAGGGCCTCGCCGGCTTCCCCGAGCGCGGTCATCGCTGCGCGGTCCTGGCCGGCGCGGGTGTGCGCCCAGGCCACCCGGTCCAGGTACAGCGCGCGGGCCTTCGCCGGAGCATCGGGGCCGGCCTCTGCCACTGCGGCGGCAGCCAGGTCCACCGCGTCGCGGGGGCGTCCGGTGTTGCTCCACTGGTAGGCCAGCGAACCCGCCACGTTCCCCGACAGCACCCCGTCCCCGGCGGCACGGGCGGCACTGATCCCGAGTTGGTAGATTCGCTCGGCCTCGGCATGCTCGCCCGCGTCGGAGGCGACCCAACCGGCGATCTGCGCCAACTCGCCAATCGCCCGTAGCAGTTCACGGCCCACCTGCTCGGTGTGGGTGCCCTCGCGGTAGAGCGTGACCGCCGTCCGCAGTTCCCGCAGGGCCGGGGCGATCAGGTCCTTCCCGTACACCACATCGTCGGCCAGCCGGAGCCCGTGCACCCGCCGGGCCAGGTCGGTAACCTGCCCGGCACCGATCCGGCGACCAGTTCGCGCCGTCAGCGCGGACAGCGGGTCGCTCTCGGGCAGGAAGTCGGCGACGGTCAGCGCACGCGGCACGGACTTGGGGGGCTGGACTGCCTTCGCCGCTTCCAGCAGCTCGCGCGGCCCTCCAGCACCAGCGCCAGGAAGGGTAGCCACTCCCGGGGGGACCGCGTGCCGATCTCCCAGCGGGACACGTCGTTTCGCGTCGGCGGAACCCGCTCAGGAGCAGCATCGGCCAGCGCCTCGGCCAGCCGCTGCTGACTCCAACCGCGCGCCAGGCGCAGCCGCCTGACCAGTTCCCCGACCGTCTCCCGCACCAAGCCAGCTTGGCAGACACAGAGGCAGACACGCTGGCTACTCCGCAAGGTTCGCGCCAAAGGGGACCCTGATCAACAGCCACAGCGGAGCCGACCACGGGCGGGCACGATGAACCAGAACAGCAGCCAAGCGGAACGCCTGCCTCATCGGAGTGCGGAGTCCGCAGGGGAGGGGCCTCGGTTGCTCCCTTGGACCACCCCGGACGGGAACCCCTGCTACCTGAGCACCAACGGCAGGGGCTACCTCTCGACCCTCGCCGACGACATCGAAACGGTGCAGATCGGCATGGGCGAGGAACTGTTGGAGTACGCCCGAGGCGTCCTGGCACCTGGAACGCTCGCGCGGCCAGCCGTCGAATACCGCTGGCTGGCCTGCCGGCTGACCGAGGCCCTGTCGGATGCCCTCAGAATCGCGGACTCACGCCGGCAGCGCATTCCCGCCCCGCAGGAGGCGACCGAGGATGCCCGACCTGACGAGCACAACTGACGGCCAAGTCCGCGATACCACCACGGCGGTAGACCTTCGAGACCCGATGACGCGACAGAGGCAAAGGACCACACTGATGGGGACGACCACCCGCTACCGGTTCCGCGAGTACAACGTGACCGCCGACCCGGACCCCTTGGCGCTGCCGACCTTCGAGGCGCTCTGCGTCACCGGCGAAGAACAGGACTGCGCTGCCGCGTCCGGCGAGATGCACACCCCCAATGACCTGACGCGCTGGATCGCCGGACACTGCGCGCAGACCGGCCACCAGTCCTATCGGCAGACCACCCACACCATCGTCCGTGCCGAGCCCGGAGCGTGGCAGTAGGATCACGCGCGCAGCCGATGACAGCACAACTGGTCTACACCTCTGACGGCAGTAGCGACGGCAACAACCACGGACTTCGGCGCACATCCACGGACACCAACGGACCGTCAAACCACCGTTGACCTGCGAAAAGGCAGGTGGAGAGGGGTCGCGTAGCACACGTACTATGTGCTCGCGGGGACCACGCCGGTCCTCGTTCACAACGACAACTGTGGTGAGACCGTTGACTTCGCGCATGGGACAACCATTGAGTCAGCTCGCAACATTGCAGCAAATGGCCTCGACTCGGGTGCCAATGTTGCGAATTCTGTCTATTCGAAGGCCCCTGGAAGTTTCTATGCCATTCGAGTTGACCAGGCAGATCGCACGGCTGCAGTTGAAACGGCTGCCTATTGGGGAAGTCGACATGCGGCGAAAGGTAACGTGTGTGTGCTGATTTGCCGACTTCCAAAGTCTGTCGTACAAGACCTGGAAAGTGGGGGTCACTTGGTCAATCTGGAGAAGCCGACGCAGTCGATATTCTCACCCGAGGCATTTGAGGCGATTAATCAACATGCCACCTGGCCACACATTATTCCAGTGGGATAGATTGGATTGGCCAAATGAAGGAAGAACGGTATCCTGAGGGGGTTTCGATTAGTCGGATCCCGGATCCGCTCAAGGTGGGTGATTGGTACTCCTTTAGCTGGGATGTGTCACTGGCCGAGTCTGTTGACCTGTCTAGGATGGGGCTCCCCGTTCCCGGTGCCGGATTTTCTGGAATCGCCGCCCTAGTGGGGGCTGCTCCGGGAAATGTTCGCCTTTCAGTTTTTGATAGGCAGCCTGTCATCTCACCAGGGGGTCTCATCTATGCGTCCCGGATTGTCAACCACCTGCGAGAAAATCTATCCTCGCCGGTGATGGTTGATGGTGAGCTGGATAATAGTCTTTTCCGGGTCTCGATGTGAGATCGACGCGACCGAATTGCCCTAACGGAGAACCCTCTGGGACTGCGGTCGAAGAGTGGTCTGAACTCGAGCCCTGCCGAATATCGGCGGTTTCCCGGGGGTTGTCGCAGCGCAGGGCTAGTTGATCAAGATCTGACCGGTTATGCAGGCGCTCGGCTGGGGAACCCCAGCCGAGCGTTTTGCGTGGACGATGGTTGAGCTCGGCGGCGAAGTCATCGTGACAGACCCAGAAACCGACACGGCGAGCGCCGAACCAGTCACCAACACCATCGTCGGGTCGGACGACCGCGACTTCACCGACCTGACGGTCGCCGACCCCTCCGATCTCTCCAAGAGCTCCACGATCGCCTCTACCCTGAAGCACTCCTACTGGGATGAAACCGTCCAGCGCTGGACGAACGCCAGCGACCTCAGAATCGGCGAACATCTACGAACCGCGGACGGCAAGACCACATCCGTCCTCCAGGTCCGAAACTATCGAACCAGCCCGCGGTCAGCCTACAACCTCACCATCGCAACCTTCACACGTACTATGTACTGGCGGGAAATACGCCAGTCCTGGTGCATAACAACTCGACGGCCTGTAAGGTCGGCGCAAATGGCTGGCCGATTCCCAACGCGCGCAACCGCAAGGAGTGCGCCAAGATAATCCAGGACAAGATAGGTCGCACGATCTATCATGTCAAGGATTCCATGGGCGCCCCGGTGCTCGGCCCGTCCACGCATGACCCGCTCGGGAAGTGGGCCGAGCATTTCGTGGTGATCAAGGATGGCACCGTCTATGACGGATTCACAGGCTCAAATGGCATGGCGTTCGAGCAGTATCGAAATCAGTGGAAGTACGGAGAATATCTAAACTTCACCCCCTGGGATGGCAAGTAAGGTATGGAATTTCGAGAGCTCTGTTTCCACCTGAAGAACCGTCGACGTATGTACGTGCTCGACGATCGCTATTCAACGGTGGTGGCGTTCCTTGAGGGATACAACGTGGCACTCGATGGCGTGCCACTGTCCGGATTTCAGGACTGGGTTTCCTGCCAGATTCTTAACTCCTCTTGCTCTGTGCACTGGTCGTACATTGTGGCCTCGACGCGCGTGCCTGGAATTCTTGATGCCAGGACCGGCATCGATCAGATTTCGGCCAATATCGAAATCGCCCTAATCGACGATCTGATCAGCCTGGTCGAGGCTTATCTTGGCCGAGATACTCATGCGCCACCCCACTGATGCCTAGACATCAGCAAGCTACAGTAGAGTTCATAGTCTGAGTCAGAGGCCCCATCGAATTCGGTGGGGCCTCTGGCGTATTAGGCTGTGCATAGAGCAGTCCCACTGCCGTCAGCCATCGGATGCCATCAAGGTGTTCCGCGACGAGCTTTCAGAGCAGGCCGCAGACCAGGTGCAACCACGGTCACGAACCTCTCCACGTACTATGCACTCGCTGGAACAGTGCGGGAACGGATGGTCCAATGGGGCGACTCTGCGCCAATGCAATTGCTAGCGAGAGCGTGTCAGACTGAGATGGTCGACATGGAGCATGTAACAGACAATGGAGTAGCAGCGTGAGCCCTCGACCCGAGGGGATAGATCCCCCGGTCATCAGCGGCCTCAGGGCTCGCGAGGTCTTCGAGATTTTCGACGCTGAGGGAGTAGTTGAAGCCCTTCAGATCGCGTTCCAGGATGGCTCGTCCGCAGTATTCACAGCCTGGACGGACTGGTCACTTCTAGTCGATCAGAGGTCGGACCAGAGCATTCCGGACTACCTGTGGCCGGGGGGTGAATATACTCAGCGATCGGTCGGGTTTGATATCCCGGAAGATGGTCTGGAGATTCTCTCTGTGACTTCAACGGTCGACGGGGTCGGGGCTCTCATTGGTGCCGATATCGCAGTGGATGAGCATCTCGTCTCCGTGAGGTTGGTTGGCGGCGAACTTGCGCTATCCATTCAGTAGAGTCGGGAACTCGCGGCCCCAGATCCCAGTGGGACCAAGGTTTCTCTGATTGCCGATCTGGCGCATGAAGACGCCCTCCTGGAAATGCTTCCAGGAGGGCGTCTTCAGTGCTTTCACGGCAGTAGTGACGGCAACGTCAACGGACGGGTGCTGCACAAGGTGGCGGGTCGTCGCCGTCGTCGGGCCGGGTCGCGCGGTCGCGGAGGGCGTTGCCGAGGAGGTCGATGGCGTCGTGCTGGAGGCGGAGGCGGACGTGGGCGTACACCGTCGCGGTCACCCCGATGCGGGCATGACCCAACAGTTCCTTGATGACGACGAGTTCGACGCCCTGTTCCAGGAGGAGGGTCGCCGCCGAGTGCCGGAGGTCGTGGAAGCGGATGCGGCGGAGCCTGGCCCGGCGGAGCAGGGCGCTGAAGTGCCGGGTGAGCGTGGCCCCTTCGATGGGGGCTCCGTTGGGCCGGGTGAAGACGTAGCCGCTGTCCTTCCAGCCGGTGCCGGCCGCTTCGCGTTCCTGGCGCTGCTGGTCACGGTGCTGCACAAGGGAGCGCAGGCACGGTGTGGGCAAGGCGATCCGCAGCTCCGAGCTCTGGGTCTTGGTGGGCGGAGCGGTCAGGCCACCGGAGTTGGTGCGCTGGAGGTGCGGCAGATGCTCCCGCTGCCGCTGGCCAGCTCGAGGTCTTCCCATGGCAAGCCCAGGAGTTCGCCCTTGCGCAGTCCGGCGCGTTCGAACAGCGCGTGCAGCCGGTGTCCGTGGGCGGCGGCCAGGAACTGGCGGGCCTCGTCGGCGGTGAGGGGTTCGAAGCGGCGGGGTGGGGGTGTTCCCATGCGCACGTTGCGCGCGACGTTGCGCGGGATCTTTTCCTCCCGGACGGCGCGCTCCAGCGCGGACTTGAGCACGGAGTGGATGTAGTGGATGTAGGCGAGGGTCGGCGGAGAGAGCTGCTTGCCGCAGCACGTGCCAGCCGCGCAGCATCGGGGCCGGTCGTGGGCCGCGTCGAGGCCACAGGCGCAGCATTGGCGGGTGGTGCGGAGAGCTGGTTGAGCCAGGCGCGCACATCCTTGGCGGTGAGCTTGGCGAGCTTCCTCTTTCCCAAGCCGGGGATGAGGTAGCGGTTCGTGCAGGCGGTGCACCGGGTGTGGGTGTTCTCGCGGAGCTGGTGGACGGCGACATTCTCCAGCCAGTACCTCAGGTACGCACCGAGGCTGCCCTGGGCAGACACCACGGGGACGCCTCGGTTGCTGGTCCGGCAGGGCGTACAGGGAGGAAGTTGTCGACGGCGGTGCCCACGCCCCCGTTGGTTCCGGCGGCGGCGTTGCAGACGCCGTCGGCGGAGGCGAATGGGAATGTGAACGGCTTGACGAGGCCGCCGCCGATGACGGTGTCGTGCTCGCGACCCGAGGCACTGCCCGCCCGGGTCGTCCCGCCGACCGGCGCAGGGGCCGGGGGACTGTGTCGATCAGCCCGCGGGACGAGGCCGCTCGGCCCGCAAACGCGCAGCTCAGCGCGGCCGAACGTCAGTGTCACGTTCCCATAACGTTCCCATGCGGGTGAACTTGGGCGTGTAATCACCGTCACCCGGCGGCCTCTCGCCTACAGTTCTCGCAGACGATTTCGGCATTTCCGCAGGTCAGCGACCCTCATCGCCGGACTGTGCATCAGACCATCGGTGGGGCGGGTGGGACTCGAACCCACGACCAAGGGATTATGAGTCCCCTGCTCTAACCGGCTGAGCTACCGCCCCGGTTCGCCGCGCGCGCCGGTCGTCGGCCACGGCAGCAGCAGACGGCCCCGCGAGGCCGTCCCGGGCAGCATAGCCGGTCGATCACCCGTGGTGCGCGCCGGGGGCGCAGCTGGGTGCGGGAGGGCGCGGGCCGGTCCCGGCGGCGGGCTCCGGGTGGCGGTGGAGGGCCCGGACAGGGCAGCCTGGGCTGATGACGATGCGTGGGACGGGAGCGGCGGCCGGGGTGCTGGTGCTGGCCTTCGCGCTGGCGGGGTGCACCACCGCGGCGCGGCCCGGCACCGTCGCCCCGACGGTCACCTCGGCACCGCCGAGCGCCGCCGCGAACGCCCACGGCTGGAACAAGCAGCGCTTCAAGGGGGCGACCGGCAAGCACACCGGGGTCACCCGTACCGCCAAGCCCACCGTGCTCAACGGCCTGGTCGGCGCGGTGTTCACGCGCAACGCGGACGGCGACCACTTCTGCACCGCCAGCGTGGTCGACAGCGCCGGACTCAACCTGATCGTCACCGCCGCCCACTGCGTCTGGGACCCGAAGATCGGCCAGCGCAGCGACCTGGTCTTCGTCCCCGGCTACCGCAACGGCGACACCCCGAGCGGGGTCTGGCCGCTGCTGGCGGTCAGCGTGGACGACGGCTGGAAGGACCACGCCGACCCGGACATGGACGTCGCCTTCGCCGTCGTCCAGGCGCAGAACGGGCAGCAGGTGCAGCAGGTGCTCGGCGCCAACAAACTGGGCGTCAACCGCGGCTACCAGCTCCCGGTGCGGGTGACCGGCTATCCGGGCAGCAGCGACGTCCCGATCACCTGCTCCAACACCACCGCCGAACAGAGCGCCACCCAGCTGCGGATCGACTGCCCCGACTACACCGGCGGCACCAGCGGCAGCCCCTGGGTCACCGACTTCGACCCGTCCACCAGGACCGGCACCGTGGTCGGCGTGATCGGCGGCTACCAGGAGGGCGGGAACAGCCCGGACACCTCGTACAGCAGCTACTTCGGCGACCGGGTCCAGGCGCTCTACGACCGGGCCACCGGCTGACCGGGCCGGACCCGCGCCGGACGCAAGCCGGACCCGGGCCGATTCGAACACCCGGCAGTGGCGCCGCCGGGCACGGACTGGTAGATCTTCCTCTCGAACGGCGGAACGCACGGCCCGGATGCCCGCCCCGAGGAACGAGACGGAGCCCTGATGGCCCCCCGCCCGGTGCCGCCCGCGCGCGCGGCCGGAGCGACCGCGCTGGCCGCCCTGCTGCTGACCGCCGGCACCGCGTGCGGCAGCGGGTCGGACAAGGCGCCGAACGCCGAGGTCGCCCAGCAGAGCGCGGCCCGCGACCGGATCGGCACGCTGTCCGTCCACAGCGCCCAGGGCCCCCGGTCCTGCACGGCGAGCGTGGTGCGCAGCCCCGCGCGCAACCTGCTGGTCACCGCCGCGCACTGCGTGCAGAACCAGCGGGTCGGCCTGCTGGACGGCCTGGTGTTCACCCCCGGCTACCGCAACGGGTACTCCCCGTACGGGAGTTGGCAGGTGCAGTCGATCACCGTCGATCCCCGCTGGGCCTCCGACGACGATCCGGACTACGACGTGGCCTTCGTCACCGTCCGCCCGGCCGACGGCCGGGAGGTCGAGGACGCGGTCGGCGGCAACCCGCTCGGCACCGGCCGGGGCGTCGGACTGGCGGTCTCGGTGACCGGCTACCCGAACGAGAGCGACGAACCGATCACCTGCGCGGTCCGGACCAGCTCGCAGAGCGCCACCCAGGAGCGCTTCGACTGCGGCGGCTACACCGACGGCACCAGCGGCAGCCCGTGGGTGACCGGCGACGGCGCGGTGGTCGGCGTGATCGGCGGCCTCGAGGAGGGCGGGGACACCCCGGGCACCTCGTACAGCGTGGCCTTCGACCAGCGGGTCGCCGACCTGTACCGGAGGGCGACCACCTGACCCCCGCCTTACTCGCCCCGCCCCCGCCCGCGCCCTCGGCGCCGGGGCGGGCCAGGGGCGGGCCGGGGCCGGGGCGGCCGGGTGACGCACGCGACACCGGGCCGGACAACACGAAGGCCCCCCGGTCGTCCGAGGGGCCTTCGCTCTGAGCAGTCACCGGGCGAACCCGGCGCAGCTCCCCCAATTGGACTCGAACCAATAACCTGCCGATTAACAGTCGGCTGCTCTGCCAATTGAGCTATGGGGGATCGCTGTGCTGAACTTCCTTACCTGCCACGGGAGTCGGGCTCCTAGGAGCACTCGTCCCGAGCTCCCCCAATTGGACTCGAACCAATAACCTGCCGATTAACAGTCGGCTGCTCTGCCAATTGAGCTATGGGGGATCGGCTTCCGCTTCGGCTCCCGTGACCCGGGCTCCTCGGCGCTCGCTGCGGGACATACATTAGCGCACTCGGGGGGGTGGTCCGCCAATCGTTTCCCCGGCCGCCCCGGACCACCGGCCCGGCGTGCCCCGCGCGCGCCGCCGACGGCTCCCGGGGATGCTGGGGGCGCGGACGGTTCGCCGTCCCGGGCAACGGGTAGGGCAATGCGGCAGAAGGCCGCCAGGAGAGGGTGGGTCCGATCATGTGGAAGCTGTCGTTGGCCGCGGGTTTCGCGGCCGGCTACGTCCTCGGCTCGCGGGCCGGGCGCCGGCGCTACGAACAGATCACCGAGGTCACCCGGCGGATCGCGCGGAACCCCACCGTGCAGGGGGCCGCCGACCGGGCGCGCCAGCAGGCCGGCGCGGTGGCCGGGAAGGCGGCCGGTGCCGTCGCGGACCGGGTCGGGGACAAGCTGCCGAACGCCGTCACCGACCGGGTGCCGTACTTCACCCGCGCCCGGTCGGAGGACGACGGCTGGGGCACCGTCCGCCCGTGACCGGGCGGTAGCCCGCGTTCCCGACGGGGCGGTGATCCCACGGCAAAGGCGATCCCAACGCCCGGTCCCGAACCGGCAACGGCTCACCCGGCCCGGACGCGTACCGGGCCGGGCTGAGGCATGATCTCGACATGGCCATCGTCGCGGGGATAGACAGCTCGACCAGCCGCACCCGGATCGTCGCGTGCGACGCCGACACCGGCACCGTCCTGCGCTCCGGCAAGGCGCCCCACCCCGTCCCCGAGGACCAGGACCTGCGCCCCGGCGAGGCCGACCCGCAGGTCTGGCTGCACTCCCTCGGCGACGCCGCGGCCGGCGGCCTGCTGGAGGGCGTCCGGGCGATCGGCGTCAGCGCCCAGCAGCACGGCATGATCGGCCTGGACGCGGGCGGGGTGCAGGTGCGGCCCGCGATCCTGTGGAACGACCCGCGCTCCAGCGGCGCCGCCGCCAAGCTGCTGGACGCCCTCGGCGGCCCGGCCGCGTGGACCGCCGCGATCGGCGCCGTCCCCGGCCCCACGTACACCATCGCCAAGCTGCGCTGGCTGGCCGAGTTCGAACCGGCCAACGCCCGCCGGGTCGCCGAGGTGCTGCTGCCGCACGACTGGCTGGTCTGGCAGCTGCTCGGCCACCCCAAGCGCCGCACCACCGACCGCGGCGACGCCTCCGGCACCGGCTACTGGTCCCCGATCACCGGCGAGTACCGGCAGGACCTGGTCGAGCTGGCGCTCGGCCACGAACTCCGGCTGCCCGAGGTGCTCGGCCCCGCCGAACCCGCCGGGCACACCCCCGAGGGCCTGCTGATCTCGGCCGGCACCGGCGACAACATGGCCGCCGCCCTCGGCCTGGGCCTCGGCCCGGGCGACGCGGTGGTCTCGCTCGGCAGCGCCGGAACGATCTTCGCGGTGCACGAGGAGGCCGTGGTGGACGCCACCGGCCTGGTCTCCTCCTTCGCCGACGCGAGCGGCCGCCACCTGCCGATGGTCGCCACCCTCAACGCCGCCCAGGTGCTGCGCTCCACCGCCGCCATGCTCGGCCGGGACCTGGAGGGGCTGAGCGACCTCGCCCTGCACTCCTCCCCCGGCGCCTACGGGCTGGTGCTGCTGCCCTACCTGGACGGCGAGCGCACCCCCGCGCTGCCGCACGCCGCCGGCACCCTGACCGGCCTGCGGGCCGAGGCGATGACCCCCCAGCACCTGGCCCGTGCCGCCGTCGAGGGCATGCTGTGCAACACCGCCGACGCGCTGGACGTGCTGCGCGCCCAGGGGGTCGGGATCAAGCGGGTGTTCCTGCTCGGCGCGGCCGGCCGGCTGCCCGCCGTCCGGCACATCGCCCCGATGCTGTTCGGCGTCCCGGTCGTGGTGCCCCCGCCGGGCGCGCACGCCGCCCGCGGCGCCGCCCGGCAGGCCGCCTGGGCGCTGGCCGCCACCCCCGAGCCGCCGGAGTGGGCGCTGCCGGACGCCGAGACGGTCGAGCCCGAGGGCGAACAGGACCTGGCGATCGGGTCGGCGGTGCGCCGGCAGTACCGCGCCGCCCGGGACCAGATCCACCCGGAGGCCGCCGCCGGCCCGTCCGCCTGAACGCTGCCGCCGGGGGCGATCCCGATCGGCCGGAGTCCGCAGTGCCGGAGTCCGCAGTGAAGATGCGTCACCCGGCGCCCGGTGGGAGCGTGGGTCGGGACACGGCCACCGAGGCGAAGGGCGACAGGCACCCATGGCCCTGCACAAGGGAACCGGCGACGAACGCCGGCTGAGCGTCAGTCCGTTCCTCGGCATCACCGACCCGCTGGGCGCGATGGAACTCGCCCCGCCGGTGCACCGGCTCGGCGAGGGGGCGGTCGCGGCCGACACCGCGTACCAGCTGGTCCACGACGAGCTGATGCTGGACGGCAGCGCCAAGCTCAACCTGGCGACCTTCGTCACCACCTCGATGGAGGTGCAGGCCACCCGGCTGATGACCGAGTGCCTGGACAAGAACATGATCGACAAGGACGAGTACCCGCAGACCGCCGAACTGGAACGGCGCTGCGTGGCCATCCTCGCCGACCTCTGGCACGCCCCCGACCCGGACGCCGCGGTCGGCTGCTCCACCACCGGCTCCAGCGAGGCCTGCATGCTGGCCGGCATGGCGCTCAAGCGCCGCTGGATGCGCCGCAACCCCGAGCGCTACGCGGCCGGGGCCCGGCCCAACCTCGTGATGGGCGTCAACGTCCAGGTGTGCTGGGAGAAGTTCTGCAACTTCTGGGAGATCGAGGCCCGCACCGCGCCGATGGAGGGCGAGCGCTTCCACCTCGGCCCCGAGCAGGCCGTCGCGCTGTGCGACGAGAACACCATCGGCGTGGTCGGCGTCCTCGGCTCGACCTTCGACGGCTCGTACGAGCCGATCGCGGAGATCTGCGCGGCGCTGGACGAGCTCCAGGAGCGCACCGGCCTGGACGTCCCGGTGCACGTGGACGGCGCCTCCGGCGGCATGGTGGCCCCCTTCCTCGACCCGGAGCTGGTCTGGGACTTCCGGCTCCCCCGGGTGCAGTCGATCAACACCTCCGGCCACAAGTACGGCCTGGTCTACCCCGGCGTCGGCTGGGCGCTGTGGCGGGACCAGGAGGCCCTGCCCGAGGAACTGGTCTTCCGGGTCAACTACCTGGGCGGCGAGATGCCGACCTTCGCGCTCAACTTCTCCCGGCCCGGCGCGCAGGTCGTGGCGCAGTACTACGTCTTCCTACGGCTCGGCCGGGCCGGTTTCCGGGCGGTCCAGGGCGCCTGCCGGGAGGTCGCCGGCTACCTGGCCGGGGAGATCGGCAAGCTCGACTGCTTCCGGCTGCTGACCCGCGGCGACCAGGTCCCGGTGTTCGCCTTCACCACCACCGAGGACGTCTCCTTCGACGTCTTCGACGTCTCACGGCGGCTGCGCGAGCGCGGCTGGCAGGTCCCCGCGTACACCTTCCCGGCGAACCGGCAGGACCTGTCGGTGCTCCGGGTGGTCTGTCGCAACGGCTTCTCCCGGGACCTCGCCGACCTGCTGCTGGCCGACCTCAACCGGCTGCTGCCGGAGCTGCGCCGCCAGCCCGTCCCGCTGCAGGAGCTGGGCGTGCCGGTCCGCGAGGGCTTCCACCACTAAGGGCCGGGCTCGGCGCCCCGGGAAACGCCGCGGTGGGAGGGCGCAGGGAAAGCGCCCTCCCACCGGGTGGTCCCGGTCGGTCGGGGCAGCCTCCCCCCGTGAGGCTGCCACGACCGGTGGGGGATCCGGGACTCCGTATCGGGCCGACCACGGCCGACCGGCCGGGGCCCGAACGAAACGGCCGGGCGGTCGAACGCACCGGCAGGGAGAACTCTGCACGACGAACACATGACTGTTCGAGGGTTCCCGGGGGTTGTGAGACACTTCCGTCCGTCTCAACGCCATGACCTGGAGTTTGGGACACCGGGCCGCTGAGGTTGGAGAACGAGGAGACGCCGAACGGCCGGACCGGGCGCGCACCTCCCGCCCCGTCCCACCGTCGTCACGTCCCGCGACTCATGGAGGACCGCGTTGGCTTCCGCCTGGAAGGACCTGCCCGAGGAGCTGTCCGAGCCCGCTCGCCTACTGGCCGAGGAGCTCCGGAAGCTCAAGGACACCGCCGGACTGTCACTGTCCGAGCTCGCCACCCGGACCCACTACAGCCGGGCCTCCTGGGAGCGCTGGCTGAACGGCAAGCGGGTGGTCACCGAACAGGCGCTGGAGGCGCTGATCGGGGCGGTCGACTGCGACGCGGTGGTGCTGCGCCGGCTCCGGCAGCGGGCGGCCGAACCCGTGGCCCAGGAGACGGTGGCCTCGGAGCCCGTGGACCGGGGCGCGGAGCCTACGGACCGGGGCGCGGAGCCTACGGACCGGAGTGCGGAGCCGACGCCGACCGCCGGGCCCACCGACGACCCGACCGCCGGACCGGCCGACGAAGCCGCCGACGAGCCCGCCGCCGAGCTCACCGGCGAGCCCACCGCCGAACCCGCCGTCGCCTGGTGGCGCCGTCCGGCGGCCCTGGTCGCCGGTGCGGCCGTGCTGGCGCTGCTGCTGGTGCTGGCCGGGCTGCACCTCAGCCGGCACGACGACCAGGCCTCGGCCGCCGACGGGCCGGCCCCGAGCACCTCGGCCACCGGCAGGCCCGCCCCGACCACCGCGGGCGCCCCCGACTGCCGGGCCCTCGGCTGCGCCCACAAGGACCCCAAGACCACCGGCTGCGGCAAGGACGCCCGCACCCTGCAGACCACGGTCATCGGCAAGGTCGTCGTCTACCTCCGCTACAGCCAGACCTGCCAGGCCGCCTGGGCGGCGATCACCGAGGGCGAGCCCAAGGACTACGCGGTGATCACCGACAGCACCGGGGACAGCGAGACCGCGATGATCCACTGGGGCTACGACAACTACTCGCAGATGCTGAACGCGGCCAACCCCTCGGTCGGCTTCCAGGTCTGCGGCTTCCAGCCCGCCGGGCACGACTGCACCGGGACCGTCACCGACCTGGCCACGGTGGTGGCCTCCACCCCGATCCCGATCGGCCCCGCCTCGCCGCCTCCGGGCGCCAAATCCGCGGCGGCCACGCCGAGCGACTCGGCCTCCGCTTCGGCACCGGCACCGGCTTCGGCCCCGGCATCGGCATCGGCATCGGCCGAACCGGCGCAGGGCGCGACCCAGGCACCGCCGGCCGAGCAGGTCTCGCCGAGCCCGTCCACCGCCCCGCCCGGTCAGTCGAGGTAGCCGCGCAGCTGCTCGGCGTAGGCGTGGTCGCGGAGCTTGACCAGCGTCTTGGACTCGATCTGCCGGATCCGCTCCCGCGTCACGCCGAACACCGCGCCGATCTCCTCCAGCGTGCGCGGGCGGCCGTCGTCCAGGCCGTAGCGGAGCTGGACGACCTGGCGCTCCCGTTCGCCCAGGGTCGCCAGCACGGCGTCCAGGTGCTGGCGCAGCAGCAGGAAGGTCGCCGACTCGGCGGGTGAGGCAGCGTCGGCGTCCTCGATCAGGTCGCCGAGCGCGACGTCGTCCTCCTCCCCGACCGGAGTGTGCAGCGAGATCGGCTCCTGGGCCAGCCGGAGCAGCTCGCGGACCCGCGCCTCGGTGAGCTCCAGGGCGGTACCGATGTCGGCCGGGCTCGGCTCCACTCCGCGCTCCTGCAGCAGCGCGCGCTGCACCCGGACCACCCGGTTGATCAGCTCCACCACGTGCACCGGCACCCTGATCGTCCGGGCCTGGTCGGCCAGCGCCCGGCTCATCGCCTGCCGGATCCACCAGGTCGCGTACGTCGAGAACTTGTAGCCGCGGACGTAGTCGAACTTCTCCACCGCCCGGATCAGGCCCAGATTGCCCTCCTGGACCAGATCCAGCAGGGTCAGCCCGCGGCCGACGTAGCGCTTGGCGACGGACACCACCAGGCGCAGGTTGGCCTCGATCAGGCGGCGCTTGGCGATCCGGCCGAGGACCACCAGGGAGTCCAGCTCGCCGGCCAGCGGGTCGGGCGGCGGCGGGTCCCCGTTGAGCCGCTCCTCGGCGAACAGTCCGGCCTCGATCCGACGGGCCAGTTCGACCTCCTCGGCGGCGGTGAGGAGCCGGATCCGGCCGATCTCGCGCAGGTACTGGCGCAGCAGGTCGCCGACCGGGCCGCCGCCCTCGGAGCGCTCGGCCGGGCCCTCGTCGTCGAGGTCCGGCTCGGCCTCGGCGTCGGTGTCAGCCTCGGCCTCGGCCTCGGCGTCGGCCTCCGGCTCCGGCTCCGGGCTGTCGGGGTGGCCCTCCGGCAGCTCCTGGGCGGGGACCCGCTGGTCCGGGGGCGCGGCCCCGGCCCGGCCGTGGTCCGTCTCAAGCTCCCCGGTCGGCGGCCCGGTGGGCTCGGCGCGTCCGGTGGGATCGGCCCGTCCGGTGGGATCGGCCCGTCCGGTGGGATCGGCCCGTCCGGTGGGCTCGGCCCGTCCGGTCGGCTCGGCTCGTCTGGTGGCGGTGGTCGCTGCGGCATGGCCTGGGTCCACGGGCATCCCTCGGGGCGGGCGCGACTCTGGCGGACCCGCGCTGTACGGAGGTGGGACGCCCTCCAGTGTGGGGTACGCCACGCTCCGTGGCCGAGACTCGTGCGCCGACTTTCTGCACGGGACTTCCCGCGCGCCTCCGCAGCAGGAACCGCTACAGCGCCGCGGCGCCCCGGCTCTTGAGCTGGTCGCCGTACTGCTGGAGCTGCCACAGCTCGGTCTGCACCGCGTGCAGCTGCTCGGCGTCCGCCCGGTGGCCCAGCCGCTGGAGGTAGCCGCGGACCTCGGCGATCCGCCGCTCGACGGCCAGCAGGCGCAGCTTGACCAGGAACTCCCCCGCGTAGATCGCGTCCGCCTTGCGCAGCGAGCGCACCGGTTCGACGGTCAGCTCGGTCACCAGCGAGCGCACCTGGTCGTCCGGGGAGGCCTCGCGCACCGCGCCGGTGAAGTCGGGCGCGGCCGCCCCGTACGCGGTGCCGCCGGCCTTGGCGATGGCCTGCCGGACGGCGGTGTACGGCGGGGTCGGGAACTCGTCGTCGCCGTACTGGTCGAAGGCCGGGCTGACCAGGTCCGGGTGCTGGAGCGCCAGCTTGAGCAGCTCCCGCTCGACGAACTGGGCCGGGTCCCGCGGGTTGAGCCGGAACGCGGGCGGGCGCGGCGCCGCGACCGGCTGCTCGGTGCGCCGCTGCTGGCCGTTGGCGCGCGGGTTCTGCTGCTTCTCCCGCTCCCAGCGGGCCAGTTGGGAGATCCGGCGGACCACGAACTGCTCGTCGCCCGGGTTCACTCCGAGCATGCCGGCCAGCCGGATCGCGTAGCCGTGCCGGATCGACGGGTCCTTGATCTTCGCGACGATCAGGGCCGCCTCCTCCATCGCGGCGGCCTGCCCCTCGGGGGTCTCGACCCGGTGCTTGGCGACCGCCGTGTTCAGCGCGAACTCGAACAGCGGGACGGGGTGGTCGATCAGCTGCCGGACCGCCTCGTCGCCCTGGGCCAGTCGCAGCTCGCAGGGGTCCATGCCGCCCGGGGTGACCGCGATGGAGGTCTTGGCGGCGAACTTCTGGTCGTCCTCGAAGGCGCGCAGCGCGGCCTTCTGGCCGGCCGCGTCGCCGTCGAAGGTGAAGACCGTCTCGCCGCGGTACTGGGAGGTGTCCATCAGCAGCCGGCGGATGATCTTGATGTGGTCCTCGGCGAACGCCGTGCCGCAGGTCGCCACCGCCGAGGTGACCCCGGCCAGGTGGCAGGCCATCACGTCGGTGTAGCCCTCGACCACCACCGCGCGGCCCGACTTGGCGATCTCCTTCTTCGCCAGGTCGATGCCGTACAGCACGTGGGACTTCTTGTAGATCGGCGTCTCGGGGGTGTTCAGGTACTTGGGACCGTTGTCGTCCTCACGCAGCCGGCGGGCGCCGAACCCGACCACCTCGCCCGCGATGTCCCGGATCGGCCACACCAGCCGGCCCCGGAAGCGGTCGATCAGACCGCCGCGCTGCCCCTGCGAGGCCAGGCCGCCCTGGAGGATCTCCTTGTCGCTGAATCCCTTGCCGCGCAGATAGCGGACCAGGTGCTCCCACCCGGCCGGGGCGTAGCCCACCCCGAAGGTCTTCGCGGCCTCCTCGTCGAAGCCGCGCTCGGCCAGGAAGCGGCGGCCGATCTCCGCCTCCGCCGAGGCCAGCTGCTCCTGGTACCAGGCGGCGGCCACCTTGTGCGCCTCGACCAGCCGGGTGCGCTCGCCCTGCTGGTGGCGGGGGCTGTAGCCGCCCTCCTCGTAGCGCAGCGTGATGCCGGCCTGGGCGGCCATCCGCTCGACGGCCTCGGCGAAGGTGAAGTGCTCGATCTTCATCAGGAAGGCGATGGTGTCGCCGTTCTCCTGGCAGCCGAAGCAGTGGAAGACGCCCTTGGCGGGGTTCACGTAGAAGGAGGCGGACTTCTCGTCGTGGAAGGGGCAGACGCCCTTGTACTCGCCGCCGCCACCGTTGGTCAGCTGTACGTAGTCGCCCACCACGGCGTCGATCGGCAGTGCGCTGCGCACCGCCTGTACGTCTTCGTCCCTGATCCGCCCGGCCACCCCGGAAGTCTACTGGGGCGGCCGGGGTTTCGAACCGGGGTTACGGCCCGGGTTCCGGCCGGGCCGCGCCGGGTGCGCGTGCGGTGGGCGTCAGGTCCAGGAGGCGCCGACCAGCCTGCCGTGCAGGGCCAGGGCCGAGGCGTCCGTGAGGGTGGCGATCTGGTCGATCACGGTGCGCAGGGCGGCGCCGTCGTCCTCCGCCTCGTGGTACATCGCGGTGAAGACCGGGTCCAGCCCCTCGGGGGCGCGCTGGTTCAGTACGTACGCCAGCTCGGCGATCACGATCCGCTGGCGGGCCCGCAGCTGGGCCTGCTCGTCGCGCATCATCACGTAGAGGACGGCGACGGCCTTGAGCACCGCGACCTCCAGCCGGACCTCCCGCGGCACCACCAGCTCGGCGGCGTAGCGGGTCAGCCGGCCGGGGCCGTAGCGGGCGCGGGTGGCCTGCTCGGCGGCCAGGCAGAAGCGGCCGATCAGTTGGCTGGTGAGGTCCTTGAGCCCGGCCCGGGCGCGGGCGGTGCCGTCGTAGCCCTGCGGCCAGAAGTCCTGGGCCAGCAGCCGGTCCAGGGCGGCGGAGAGCTCCTCCGGCTCGGCGTCCGGGGCGTAGCGCTCGGCGACCTTGAACAGGTCGGCGCGCTCGCCGGGGGCGCGCAGCGCGGCCGGGTCGATGTGGCCTGCCTGGAGGCCGTCCTCGACGTCGTGGGTGGAGTAGGCGACGTCGTCGGACCAGTCCATGACGGTGGCCTCGAAGCACTTGCGCCCGGCCGGGGAGCCAGCCCGTAGCCAGCGGAAGACCGGCAGGTCGTCGGCGTAGACGCCGTACTTGGGCGAGGCCGGGTCGGTCGGGTGGGCGCCCTTGGTCCACGGGTACTTGGTGGCGGCGTCCAGGGCGGCCCGGCTCAGGTTGAGGCCCACGCTGCGGCCGGGCCAGGGGGCGAGCCGGGAGGCCGGCTGGTCCTCCGGCGGCGCGAAGCGCTTGGGTTCGAGCCGGGTCAGGATGCGCAGCGACTGGGCGTTGCCCTCGAAGCCGCCGCAGGCCTCGGCGGCCTGGTCGAGGGCCTCCTCGCCGGTGTGGCCGAAGGGCGGGTGGCCGATGTCGTGGGCCAGGCAGCCGGTCTCCACCAGGTCCGGGTCGCAGCCGAGGGCCGCGCCCAGTTCCCGGCCGACCTGGGCGCATTCGAGCGAGTGGGTGAGCCGGGTGCGCGGGAAGTCGCGGAGCATCGGGGCGACCACCTGGGTGGTGCCGGCCAGCCGGCGCAGTGCGGCCGAGTGCAGCACCCGGGCGCGGTCGCGCTGGAAGGCGGTGCGGCCGGGTCGCTTGTCCGGTTCGGGGACCCAGCGGGCCTCGGCGGCGTGGTCGTACGGGAGCGGGGCGGCGAGGCGGTGCGTGGTGTCATCCATATGCCACTCACGGTACGCCGCGCCCCCGACACGCGGGGTGTGCCGCGCGCGAAGGGGTGCGGACCGGCGCGTGAACCGGGGGAGGCGCGCCGGTGTCCGCCCCGGCGGATCGGCCGGGCCCGAACGGTCCGGTCACGGGGCCCGACCGCGGCGCCCGGCGCGGGCGGACTCAGCCCCCGGTTGCACTCAGCCCCGGACGGCCTTGAGCAGCGCGGCGGCCACCCCCTCCTCCCCCTTGGCGTTGGGGTGGACCGGGGTGAGGCCGTGGGCCGGGAACGGCGGCTCGATCCAGCGGGCGTCCTCCCCCGCGCACATGTCGTGCCCGGCCGAGGGCCCGGCGGTGTCCACGAACACCGCCCCGGCGGCCTCCGCGCGCTGCTTGAGCATGCCGTTGAGCTGCTGCTCCTTCTCGGTGAGGAAGCCGAGGTCGGCCGCCGCGACGGTGGTGCCCAGGGTCGCCCGGCAGCCCGCCGGGTCGGCCGGGAGCAGGGTCGGGTAGCCGACCACGTACACCCGGGCCCGCGGGGAGCGGCGCCCGATCTCCCGGAGGATCTCGCCGAGCTTCTCGCCCGCCGCGTCGACCCGGGCCCGCACCTCGTCGGTGCCGCCGGAGGCGTAGTGCTCCCGGCAGGGCGCGGCCGCGCGGTCCTCGCCGACCAGGTCCTTGACCGCGTCCGCCAGGGTGGCCTTGGCGCACTCGGTGACGACCTCCATGAAACCGGCGTCGTTGCCGCCGATGCCCACGGTGACCAGCCGGGTGTCCGGGGTCAGCGCGTCCAGCTGGGCCGGGTTGGGGCCGTCGGCGGTCCGCTGCGGGCTCCGGAGGTCCCCGGTGCGGGCGCCGCTGCAGCTGACGTCCCGGAACTGCCCGGGCGCCACCCCGAGCGCCTTCGCCAGCAGGGAGGGGTAGTTGGCCCCGGAGCGGGCGCAGCCGACCGGGTCGCCGGTCTGCGGGGCGATCCGGGGCCCGGCGGTGTACGAGTCGCCGAGCGCCACGTACGGGGCGGTGGGCGGCGGGGTGGGGGTCGGGGTCGGCGTCGGGGTCTGGGTCGCCCCGGCCGGGGCGCGGCCGGGCAGGGCGCCCGCGAAGCCCCGGTCGGAGCCGTCCGGTCCGTCCGACCCGCCGCTGCACCCGGCCAGGGCGGCCAGCAGCAGGGCGGCCGAGAGGGCCGTCGCGACGGTCGTCGGGCGGGTGGTCCTGGGCATGGCGTCCCCCCTGGGGGTGCGGGTCACGGGCGGTTCCGTATGCGGCGGCCGGTCCCCCCGGGCACCGCACCGCTCAACGTACGGGCGGCGCCGATGACTCCCGCCACGGCGGACCCGCCGCGCCGGACCGCTGTGCCGGACCCGCAGCGCCGTGGGCGTTACGCCGGTCCCGCTACTCCGCGCCGCGCTCGTGCTCGGCGAGGAACTGCTCGAAGCGCCGCCCCAGCTCGTCCGCGGACGGCAGGTCGACCGGCTCGGCCAGCAGGCTCTCCCGGCCCTCGGCGCCCGCGACCGCGTCGTACTGACCCTCCATGCCTCGGATGGCGGAGCGCAACTCGCCGTCGCCCTGGGCCAGCTGCTCCTCGATGTCGGCGTACACCTCGCCCGTCCGCTCGCGCAGCCGGGTGCCGGGCAGCACCAGGCCGGTGGCGGACTGCACCGCCTCCAGGATCAGCACGGCGGCCGCCGGGTAGGCCGAACGGGCCACGTAGTGCGGGACGTGCACGGCGAAGCCCAGCACGTCGTGCCCGGCCTCGGCCAGGCGGTACTCCAGCAGGGCCTGGGCGCTGCCCGGGACCTGCGCCTGCTCGAACCACTGCGGGTACCCCGGCGCGAGGTCGAGCCGGTTGCCGTGCGGCGTCAGGCCGACCGGGCGGGTGTGCGGCACGCCCATCGGGATGCCGTGGAAGTCCAGGCTGAGCCGGACCTCGAAGCGCTCGACCAGCTCGCGGACGGCGCGCGCGAAGCGCTCCCACTCGACGTCCGGCTCGGGGCCGGTGAGCAGCAGGAACGGGGCGCCGGCGGCGTCGCGGACCAGCTGGAGCAGGATCTCCGGCGGGTCGTAGGAGGACCAGTGGTCGTGGTCGAAGACCATCGCGGGGCGGCGGGCCCGGTAGTCGACCAGGCGGTCGTGGTCGAAGCGGGCGACCACCTGGGGGGAGCCCGTCTCCAGCAGGTGGGCCACCACCTGGGCGCCCGCCTCGCCGGCGTCCATGAACCCCTCGAAGTGCTGGAGCAGCACCAGGCCGGCGCCGGTGTCGCGCAGCTCCGCGTTGGCCTCGGCCACGGCGGCCACGCCCCGCTCATCCAGCTCGTACAGCGCCTGGAAGTCTCGCACCGCGCACCCTTCCCCGTTCTCTGCTCGTCCTGCTCCGACCGGCTCTCGTCCTTTCCAGCGTGCCGGGGCGCGCGGGAATTCCCGTTCCGACCGACCGCTCTCGCGGACGGCCCGCCCCGCGACCCGCCCGGCAACACGCTCGGGGCCGTCGCCGAGCGCTCCGGACCATGATCGCATCCGGGGGGAAAGCCCCTGTTCACGGGTGTTCAACAGCCCCGTCCGGGGCGCGCGGTGGCGGCCCGCGCCGACATTCGGGTGCCGCGAAGTGACGCACCGCGTTCTGGCGGGTATCGTCCTCTCGCTGCCTCGCATCGTCGCGTCGTCGTCACGTCGTCCGTAACGCCGTCGATCACGACCCGGATCGCTGCTCGGGCAGACACCCACGACGCATCTTGCCTTCACCTGGCCGCCTGCTTCCCTTCGCGCACTCGTTCCCTCTTCGGCCATTTCGCGGACGCACACTGTCCCCTCGCTCTTCCCGCCGGACCGGTCCGAGGATCCGTGTCCGTTCCGGCACCCTCGCCGCCCGTTCCGGGCCGCCGCTCCGCCCCATCCCACCGGAATCCTCCGGCGCACACGGGTACCCGGAGCCGGAAACCGGGCCGGGGCGACCCCCCGTCCACCGCAGTCAGTGCCGCACCCCGGCGCCGGTTGCGCCCTACGACCGATGAAGGACCAAGGTTCCGTGCCAGCACCTGTCTTCCTCACCGGCCGCACCGTTCGGTTGGAGCCCCTCGCCGCCCACCACGCCGAGGCCATCGCCGCGGCCGGCGCCGAGGACCGTACGACCTACGCCTTCACCCCCGTCCCGCACGGCCTGGAAGCGGCCCGCGACTACATCGCGCGCGCCCTCGCCGACCAGGCCGCGGGCCGGTCGCTGCCGTTCGCGACGGTGAACGTCGCCGACGGCCGGGTGGTCGGCTCCACCCGGTTCCTGGAACTCGACTACTGGCAGGGGCCCATGGTGTGGCCGCCGGTGCCCGGCGTGCCGTTCGGCGATCCGGCCACGGCCGTCCCGGACGCCGCCGAGATCGGCAACACCTGGCTCTCCCCGCGCGCCCAGGGCACCGGCATCAACACCGAGGCCAAGCTGCTCATGCTCCGGTACGCCTTCGAGACCTGGGGCGTGCAGCGGATCTCGCTGCGCGCGGACGCCCGCAACCTGCGCTCCCGGGCCGCCATCGAGCGGCTCGGCGCGACCTCCGAGGGCGTCCGCCGGGCGCACTCGCGCGGGCTGGACGGAGTGGTGCGCTCGACCGCGTTCTACTCGATCCTGGACACCGAGTGGCCGGCCGTGCGGGACATCATCGAGCTGCGGATCGCCGCCGCCACCTCGCCGAGCGCCCCGGATCCGGCGATCAACCAGGAGTGTCTTAGACAGGGCGGCAGCGGCGCCGGGCAGCTGATGATCACGGCCTGAAGGGGAGCCGTTCGCCGGTAGCGGCGGTCTTCAGGATCCAGCTGAGGACTGCCGCACCGTGGGGCTCCTCGGGCCGCACCGGCCATCGGTCGTGGCTCGTCTCGGCGACCGCCGAGACCGGCCGCCAGCCGTTGCGGACCGGCGTGACCACCACCTCCCAGACCGGGTGGCCGTCGTTCGGGCGACAGATCCTGACCGAGCCCTCGTGGGTGTGGACCGCCCAGCGGCCGTCCAGGGCGTCCGTGTGCCTCCCGGTCCGGATGCGCTGCCACTGCTCGTCGGTCCATTCCACCTCGGGGACCGGGTGCGGGCGCGGGACCAGGATCTCCGCGCGGCCCCGGCCGCCGGTGACCGCCCCGGGTTCCGGGAACGCCCAGCCGGGCAGCGGTTCCCGGGCGGCCATCCAGGCGGCCGGGATGCCGCGGGTGCCGGTGTGGGCGGCCACCACTCCCCCGGTGATCGCGGCGACGGTGTCCATGTCGCCGCCGGCCGCGATCGCCGCCCGGACCGCGGCCGGGTAGTCGGTCAGATGGTGGGCGGCGCACCAGAGGGCGTACGGAACGGTGTCGGCGGCCGAGGTCCGGCTGCCGTTGCCGAGCACACTCGCCGCGAGCAGGCGGTCCGGCTCGGCGAGCAGGCCGACCGCCTCGTTCAGGCCGTCGCGAACGACGCCCAGCGGGGTGCGGAAGGCCACCTCGCGCAGGAAGGTCTCCGGCGTCGTGCCCCCGGTCCGGGCTCGGACCGCCAGGGCCGCCGCCACCGCCACGGCGATCGCGCCGTCCACGGCCTGCGGGTGGGTGTGGGTGATCACGGCGGTGCGCGCGGCCAGCTGGATGACGGCCGCGAGGTCGCCCGCGTGAGCCGCCCCCAGCGGGGCGACCCGCATCGCGGCGCCGTTGCCGTACGAGCCCTGGCCGTCGAAGAGTTCGGCGGCCAGGGCCCTGGCGTCGCCGCCCTCGCGGATCAGCCGGAGCAGCCGGTTGGCGGCCGGGCCGTAGCCGCGGTCGAAGTCGTGGCGGCGGGCGAAGGCGTGGGTGAGGTCGAAGGTGTCGATCGCGCCGCGTTCGCGCTGGGCGGCGTACACCGAGCAGGCCATCTCGGTGTCGTCGGTCCACGGCCAGGGGCCGGGCGGTTCGGTCCGGGAGGCGAAGTGGGCCCGGGCGGTTTCCGGGACGAAGTACTGGGCGCCGAGGGCGTCACCGACGGAGAGGCCGTTGAGCGCGTCGAGCGCGGGGCCGTTGGGTTCGGTCATCATGTGCCCCCAGCACAACGGATCGGCCTCCGATTCGTCAACATCGTTACGGGAAAGCCCCTGACGAGGGATGTTTCGCATACCTCCGATCCGGGTGGGCACCACCGGGGTATGACCCGCGCGCATCCGCTCGACGCCGTCGCCCTGCTCGGCGCCGACCAGCAGCACATCGCCACCCGGGCGCAGCTGCGCCGGCTCGGCGTGCCCTCCGGTACGATCGCCCACCGGCTGCGGCCGGGCGGGCCCTGGCAGCAGGTGCTGCCACGCGTGATCTGCCTGCAGAACGGGAGGTTGACGGCCCATCAGCGGCTACGGGCGGCCCTGGCGTACGCGAGCCCGAAGGGGCGGCAGCCGCAGCCCGGCGAGGTGCTGCTGACCGGGTTCGCGGTGCTGGCGGACGCCGGGCTGCCGAGCGCCGGGCACCCGGCCGACCTGACCGAGGTCGATGTCCTGATCCCCGGCCAACGCCGGGTCAGGGAAAAGGAGTTCGTCCGGATCCACCGCTCGTCCGGGGTGCTGCCGGGCGGCTTCGAGCGGGACGACGGACTGTGGAGCGCCCCGGTCGCACGGGCGCTGGCGGACCTGGCGCCGAGGGAGACCGGGCAGCGCCGGTTCCGGGCGCTGTGCGCCGAGGCGGTGCAGCGGCGGCACTGCGAACTCGGCGAGCTGCTGGACCAGCTGCTCACCAGGCCGGGGGCGCTGGCGCTGCCGCAGGTGGCCCGGGTGGTGGAGGACCTCACCGCCGGGGTGCGGTCCGTGGTGGAGGGCGAGGCCCGCGAACTGCTCGCCCACGCGGGCCTGCCGGAGCCGCTGTGGAATCCGGTGCTGTTCCTGGACGGCCGTTTCCTGGCCGTGCCGGACGCCTACTGGCCGCACGCCTGCGTGGCGTTGGAGATCGACTCCCGGGCCTACCACCTGCGCCCGGCCGACCACGAACGCGGACTGGCCCGCGCCAACCGGCTGGCCGGCGCCGGACTGCCGGTGGTGCGCACCACCCCGGTCCAGCTCCGCCGTGACCCGGCACCGGTGCTGCACGAGCTGACCGCCCTGGTCACCACCGGCCCGCACGGCCCGCACGGCCGGATCAGCTGGCGGCGGGCCCGGTGAACTCGGCTTCCTTTCAGGCGTGTTGGGCGCCGGCCGCCTCGGCGGCGGCGACCAGCCGCTGGAGCTCGGCGAGGTGGGCGGCGAGGGCGGTGCGGCCGGCCGAGGTGGCGGCGAGCCAGGTGCGCGGCCGCTTGCCGACGTAGCCCTTCTTCACCGTGAGGTAGCCGGCCTCCTCCAGGGCGGTGGCGGCCTTGCTGAGGACGGAGTCGGAGACCTCGCAGTGGTCCCGGACGGCGCCGAACTCGGCCTCGCGGCAGGCGCCGAGGAAGGCGAGCACGGTCAGCCGGGTGGCGTGCTGGAGCAGCGGATCGAGGGCGGCGGGCATCAGCCGGTCTCCTGGGAGCGCCTGACCCGGCGGTTGAGCCGGTCGGTGCCCGCCCAGAAGGTCAGGCCCGCCGCGAGCCCGGCGGCCCCGCCGATCCAGCGCGGGCCGCCGCCGGCCTGCCAGGCGAGCAGCATCCCGGCCGCCGATGCGGCGCAGACCGCGAGGACCGCGAGGGCGACCGGGCCGCCGATGCCGTCCGGCACGCCCCGGCGGACGATGCCGTCGCTGCGCACGGCGACCCGGGCGAGGCCACCGGTCAGGGCGGCGAAGCCGCCCACGAACGCGCCGATCAGGGCGAACTGCCGGGTTTCGACGGCCTGGCCGATCCCCAGGCCGTAGGCGGCGAACGCGAAGGCGAAGGCCGGCCCGTACCAGCGGGGCACCACGCCCGGCCGCCGGGCGGCCGCGTCGGCACGGTCGGCCAGGCGCAGCGCCTCGGCGGCGGACAGCGGCGGGGTGGGAACGGAGTCACTCATGCTTCCCCCTCGGAAAGTGACGGTGGCTCCACTGTGCCACCATCTTTCCGAGTTGGAAAGTACTTTCCACGAACTCGTCGCTCAGCAGCGCGGGTCGATCTCCTGGAAGGTCGCGTAGTGGTCGGCGGACCAGTACTGCTCGCCGGCGCCGCCGGTGACGACCCGCCGGGTGCCGCGGTCGTTGGAGCCCGGGGTGACCACGGTGAACTCGTGGTAGTAGCCGTTGCCCTTCTTCGGCAGCCGGCTCTCGCGGTTCTCGAAGACGATGCCGTCCCGGTTGTACGGGTAGGGGCCGCCCTTGGCGATCAGGCCCAGGGTGTCCTGGGCCTGGCTGGGGAGCTTGGTGCGGCAGACGTCCGCCAGCGCCGGATCGGCGGGCACCCAGGTGCCGGCCGCGGAGGGGGTGCCGCCGGCCGGCGGGGACGGCTTGGGCGCCGAGGGCTTGGGCGCCGAGGCACCCGCGGTGGTGGTGGCGCTCGCGGCGGCCTTGGGGTGGCTGCTGCCGCCCTTGCCGGCGAGCAGGTAGCCGACTCCGGCGAGCACGGCCAGGATCAGGACGGCCACGACGACGAGCGGGCTCTTGCTTCTGGTCATGCGGTCCAGCTTGGCAGGCGGCGGCGTCCGGGCCGCCGTGTCACACACATGACGGGCGCCACACGAACGTACGGCCGGGCGGGAACGGACGCCGTTGTCCGTTCCCGCCCGGCCGTGTCACGTACGCCGGTTCTCCTGCGCCGAGCTCCGGTGTACGCCCTCCCGACGGGAGGGTGAGCGGTCAGTCGTACCCGCGCGTGAGTAGGGGATGCCTACCCTCTCAGCGCGAGTCGCTGCCCGCCGACTCGATGGCGGCGCGGCCTGCCTCCAGGCGCGCCACCGGGATCCGGAAGGGGGAGCAGGAGACGTAGTCCAGCCCCACCTCGTGGAAGAAGTGCACCGACTCCGGGTCGCCGCCGTGCTCGCCGCAGACGCCGAGCTTGAGGTCGGGGCGGGTGGCCCGGCCGGCCTCGACGGCGTGCTTGACCAGCGAGCCGACGCCGTCCCGGTCGATGGTCTCGAACGGGGAGACCCCGAAGATGCCCTTCTCCAGGTAGGCGGTGAAGAAGGAGGCCTCCACGTCGTCCCGGGAGAAGCCCCAGACCGTCTGGGTCAGGTCGTTGGTGCCGAAGGAGAAGAACTCGGCGGCCTCGGCGATCTGACCGGCGGTCACCGCGGCGCGCGGCAGCTCGATCATGGTGCCGAGCTTGATGTCCAGCTGGACGCCGGTGGACTGGACGACCTCGGCGAGCACCCGCTCGCACTCGTCGCGGACCAGCTCCAGCTCCTGGACGGTGCCGACCAGCGGGATCATCACCTCGGGGCGCGGGTCCCCGCCGGCCAGCTTGCGCTCGGCGGCGGCCTCGGCGATGGCCCGGACCTGCATGCCGAACAGGCCGGGGATGACCAGGCCGAGGCGGACGCCGCGCAGGCCGAGCATCGGGTTCTGCTCGTGCAGCTTGTGCACCGCCTGGAGCAGGCGCAGGTCGTTCTCGTTCGGGTCCTTGCGGGCCTCGGCGAGGGCGACGCGCACCGACAGCTCGGTGATGTCCGGCAGGAACTCGTGCAGCGGCGGGTCGAGCAGGCGCACGGTGACGGGCAGCCCGTCCATCGCCTGGAACAGCTCCAGGAAGTCGCCCTTCTGCAGCGGCAGCAGGGTGGAGAGGGCGAGCTCGCGGTCCTTGTCGTTGTCCGCGAGGATCAGGTGCTCGACCTCCTTGCGGCGCTCCTCACCGAGGAACATGTGCTCGGTGCGGCACAGGCCGATGCCCTGGGCGCCGTAGCGGCGGGCGCGCCCGCCGTCCTCGGCGTTGTCGGCGTTGGCCCGGACGGCGAGCCGGCGGCGGCCGTCGGCGTGCGACATCAGCCGGTGGACGGCCTGGACCAGTCCGCCCTGGACGTCGGCGCCGGCGTGCAGGGTGCCCTCGAAGTACTCGACCACGGGGGACGGCAGGACGGGCACCTCGCCGAGGTAGACCTTGCCGCTGGCGCCGTCGATCGAGACCACGTCGCCCTCGTGCACCACCAGGCCGTCGGCGGTGGTGAACTTGCGCGACTTGGTGTCGACCTCCAGCTCCTCGGCGCCGCAGACACAGGTCTTGCCCATGCCGCGGGCGACGACGGCGGCGTGCGAGGTCTTGCCGCCGCGCGAGGTGAGGATGCCCTCGGCGGCGATCATGCCGTCCAGGTCGTCCGGGTTGGTCTCCCGGCGGACCAGGATGACCTTCTCGCCGGAGCGGGACCACTTGACGGCGGTGTAGGAGTCGAAGACGACCTTGCCGATCGCGGCGCCGGGCGAGGCGGCCAGGCCCCAGCCGATCTGCTTGGACTCGGCGGTCGGGGCGAAGCGCGGGAACATCAGCTGGGCCAGCTGGCCGCCGGTGACCCGCATCAGGGCCTCGTCCAGGTCGATCAGGCCCTGGTCGACCAGCTGGACGGCGATCCGGAAGGCGGCCGCGGCGGTGCGCTTGCCGACCCGGGTCTGGAGCATCCAGAGCTTGCCGCGCTCGATGGTGAACTCGATGTCGCAGAGGTCGCGGTAGTGGTTCTCGAGCTTCTGCATGATCGCCATCAGCTCGTCGTACGACTTCTTGTCGAGCTTCTCCAGCTCGGACAGCTGCAGCGTGTTGCGGATGCCGGCGACGACGTCCTCGCCCTGGGCGTTGGACAGGTAGTCGCCGTAGACGCCCTGGGCGCCGGTGGAGGGGTCGCGGGTGAAGGCGACGCCGGTGCCGGAGTCCTCGCCGAGGTTGCCGAAGACCATGGTGCAGACGTTGACCGCGGTGCCCAGGTCGTTCGGGATGCGCTCCTGGCGGCGGTACAGCCGGGCGCGGTCGCCGTTCCAGGAGTGGAAGACGGCGTGGACGGCGAGGTCCATCTGCTCGCGCGGGTCCTGCGGGAAGGGCCGGCCGGTCTCGCGCTCGACGATGCCCTTGAACACCTCGACCAGTTCCCGGAGGTCGGAAGCGTCCAGGTCCAGGTCGTTGACGGTGCCCTTGGCGTGCTTGGCCTCGTCCAGGGCCTCCTCGAACAGCTCGCCCTCGACGCCCAGCACGGTCTTGCCGAACATCTGGACCAGGCGGCGGTAGGAGTCCCAGGCGAAGCGCTCGTTGCCGGACTGGGCGGCCAGGCCGACCACCGAGGCGTCGGAGAGGCCGATGTTCAGGACGGTGTCCATCATGCCGGGCATGGAGAACTTGGCACCGGAGCGGACGGAGACCAGCAGCGGGTTGTCGGCCTGGCCGAGCTTCTTGCCCATCTCCTGCTCGAGGGCGTCCAGGTGGGCGCTGATCTCCTCGTGCAGCGAGGACGGCTCGCTACCGGTCTCCAGGAAGACCTTGCAGGCCTCGGTGGTGATGGTGAACCCCGGAGGGACGGGGAGCCCCAGGTTGGTCATCTCGGCCAGGTTCGCGCCCTTGCCGCCAAGAAGATCCTTGAGGTCCTTGTTTCCTTCGGTGAAGGAGTAAACAAACTTCTGCTGGGACGGCACGGGTCGGTCTCCTCGTACGCGGTTGCCCTGACGCCGGAGAACATACCCATTTCGAAGGCACTTCTCTGCCCTCAATAGGCCACACGAGGCCGGTACCGAGCGGTAACCCGCTAGATCGAATGCACATAAAGGCGTTCACCTCTGTTGGTGAAATCGTCCCCCTGACGCGAGCCAGTGTTCAAGTCTTGAAGGCAGGGAAACAGGAAGATCGCCCGATTCGGACGCTGGGTAGCGACCGCGGGTCGGTCGCGTTGCCCCGGCTTGATTTCCTGCACCCGGATCGGCCGATCGGCGTCGAACCGGCTTCGGGAAGCGATTCACGCTCGACCTGTCCATTCCGTCCACTGACCGACCGTCAGTCGCTCCGGCGTGTGGCAAGCGTCACCAGCCCGTCTCGCGGCTCGAGCGTAGGACGCCTGCGCCAATCGTCGCACTGCGTCCAGGAATGTGCTCGTTCCGTGACCTCAGGACGCCGAAAAGGAGCCCTCCTGTCCAGGATGGACAAGAGGGCTGGGACCGGGTGGCCAGCGGTCCCGGAGGGCCTGATTCGACGGATCGGCTAGATCATCCGCCGGAGGTGTCCGATTCGGCGTCCTCGCCCGGTCGGGCGCAGTCGTACGGATCGTCCAACCAGCCCTCCGGCAGGACCACCCGGCCGTTGCCGCTGGTGCGCCCGCGCGGGCCGTCCGCGCCGATCGGCCAGGTCTGGGTCTGCTCCACCTCGGCGAGGGTCCCCTCCAGTTCGGCCAGCGAGGAGGAGTTCGCCAGCCTCACCCGCAGCTCGGAACCGACCGAGAAGCCCTTGGTGTACCAGGCGACGTGCTTGCGGAAGTCGATCACACCGCGCGCCTCGTCCCCCAGCCACTCGCCGAGCAGCTGGGCGTGGCGCACCATCGCCCGGGCCACGTAGCCGAAGTCGGGGCGGGCGTGGTCGACGTCGCCCTCGAAGATCGAGACCAGGTCCTTGAACAGCCACGGACGGCCCAGGCAGCCGCGGCCCACCACCACGCCGTCGCAGCCGGTCTCCCGCATCATCCGCAGCGCGTCGTCGGCCGACCAGATGTCCCCGTTGCCCAGCACCGGCACGTGCGCCGGGACGGACTCGCGCAGCCGGGCGATCGCCGACCAGTCGGCCGTACCGCCGTAGTGCTGGGCGGCGGTGCGCCCGTGCAGGGCGATCGCGGCCACGCCCTCCTCGGCACCGATCCGGCCGGCGTCCAGGAAGGTCAGGTGGTCGTCGTCGATGCCCTTGCGCATCTTCATGGTCACCGGCAGGTCCCCCGCGTTGGCGACGGCCTCGCGCAGGATCTCGCGCAGCAGGTTGCGCTTGTACGGCAGCGCCGAGCCGCCGCCCTTGCGGGTCACCTTGGGGACGGGGCAGCCGAAGTTGAGGTCGATGTGGTCGGCCAGGCCCTCGTCCGAGATCATCCGGGCCGCCTTGCCGACGGTCACCGGGTCCACCCCGTACAGCTGGATCGAGCGCGGCTTCTCGCTCGGGTCGAACTTGATCAGCTGCATGGTCTTGGCGTTGCGCTCGACCAGCGCCCGGGTGGTGATCATCTCCGACACGTACAGGCCCTTGCCGCCGCTCTGCTCGCGGCACAGGGTGCGGAACGGGGCGTTGGTGATGCCGGCCATCGGCGCCAGCACGACGGGCGGCCACACCCGGATCGGGCCGATGTCCAGCGGCGCGAACTCGGTCTCGGTCGCGGTGGGTGCGGGCGTGGCTGTCATGCGCGGCTGACCTCGGGTAGCGGGGGACGGGACTCTCCATTGTCCCCCACCCGGGTGAGCCGGCCCCACCTACTCCGGATCGGGGCGGTAGCCGATGTCCAGGGAGCCCGAGCCGACGTCGGCCTCCAGGCTCCTGCTGCTGGCGGCGTCGCCCAGGGCCGGGTCGATGTTGATGCTGCCCGACCCCGTCCCGCCGTTGATCCGGTAGCGGTTGCCCCGCGGCACCCGCACCGTCACCGAGCCGGAGGTGGCACTCACCTTCACGTCCTGCGGCGCCGACCGGAACGTCAGGTCCACCGACCCGGAGGTGCTGGACACCTCCGCCTGCGCCGAGGAGAGGTCCGTGCCCTGGGTCATCCCGGAGGTGGTGCGGGCGCGGACCGGGCCGGACAGCCCGTGCAGGAGGATCGCGCCGGAGGTCCCGTCCAGCCGGACCGCGCCGCTGAGGTCCGACACCTCGACCGACCCCGAGGTCACCGTGCCGGCGACCTCCGTCCCCGCGGGCACCTCCAGCTCGATCGAGGCGCCGCAGTTGTAGAAGGGCAGGGAACGCCGGCACTCCACACCGACGGTCATCGTGTCGCCGACCACGTCGGCGCGCACCCGGGGCTCGGAGACCGTCCAGTCGAGGTTCTTGCGCAGCACGACCCGGCCCTCCACGCCCGGCCTGATCCGTACGGAGGCGCTGCTCGTGGCCAGCCGCAGCTTGTGGACCTCCTCGGCCACGAACACCTGCTGCTCGGTCCGCGACTGCCGGGCCACCAGCGCCATGGTCTGCGCCCCGCCCATGACCAGCACGAACACCAGGGCGATCACCCCGGTGATCCGCCACGCCCTGGTGGACCGCGCGCTCACGTGATCTCCAGGAAGCGCAGCACCGCCATCACCCGGCGGTGGCTGTCGTCGGCCGGCGGGAGGTCCAGCTTGGTGAAGATCGAGTTGATGTGCTTGGCCACCGCGCTGTCGCTGACCACCAGGGCGGCCGCGATCGCCGCGTTGGAACGGCCCTCCGCCATCAGCGAGAGCACGTCCCGCTCGCGCGGGGTCAGCTTCTCCAGCGGATCCCGGTGCCGGCGCACCAGCAGCTGGGCCACCACCTCCGGGTCCAGCGCGGTGCCGCCCTCGGCGACCCGCTGCAGCGCCTCCACGAAGTCGTCCACATTGGCCACCCGCTGCTTCAACAGGTAACCGACGCCGCTGGTGTTGGTGGACAGCAGATCCGCGGCGTAGCGCTCCTCCACGAACTGGGAGAGCAGCAGGACGGCGGTGTCCGGCCACTGCTGCCGGATCACCATCGCGGCCTTCACCCCCTCGTCGTGGAAGCCCGGGGGCATCCGGACGTCCGCGACCACCACCCCCGGGCGGTGCTCCTCGACGGCGGCCAGCAGCTCGACGGCGTCCCCGACGGCCGCCGCGACCTCGAAGCCCACCGCCTCCAGGACCTTGACCAGGCCGACCCTCAGCAGGACCGAGTCCTCGGCGATCACAGCACGCACGGCAACTCCACGGTGATGGTGGTGGGGCCCCCGAGGGGGCTGAGAACGGACAGCGTCCCGTCGACCGAGGCGGCACGCTGGCGCAGACCGGTGAGCCCGGTGCCGCGCGAGGCGTCCGCGCCGCCCACGCCGTCGTCGCTGACGACCAGGCGCAGCACGCCCCCGGCCGTCCGCACCGAGACGTCGACCTGCTCGGCCCGGGCGTGCTTGGCCACGTTGGTGAGCGCCTCGGAGACGGTGAAGTAGGCGACCGCCTCGACGGTGGGGGCGATCCGCTCGGACAGCTCGACGTCCAGCCGCACCGGCAGCGGGGCCCGGGCGGCGATGCCGGACAGCGCGGCGTCCAGCCCGCGGTCCTCCAGGACGGCCGGGTGCAGCCCGCGGACCAGGTCGCGCAGCTCGTCGATGGCCGCCTGCGCCTCCTCGTGCGCCGCGACGATGACCTGCATGGCGTCGGGCGGGCAGTCCCTGAGGGTGCGCCGGGCCAGGCCCAGGTTCATCGCGAGGGAGGTGAGGCGCTGCTGGGCGCCGTCGTGCAGGTCCCGCTCGATCCGGCGGCGCTCGGCGTCCACCGCGTCCACCAGGCCGGCCCGGGACTCGGCGATCTCCTCGACCCGGCGCTCCAGCTTCTCCGCCCGGTTGGGCCCGAGCAGGAGCTGCGCCGCGCGGACCTCCAGCCGGGCGGTCAGCGTCGTCAGCCAGGGCGCCGCCACCAGCAGCAGCACGCCGAACACGGTGAGCGCCACGTCCAGACCGGCCAGCTCGCCGCGCAGCCCCGCCTCGGGCGGCAGCAGCCAGACCCAGGCGTACAGGGTGGTCAGCACCAGGGCGATGCCCCAGACGTACCCGGCGGCCAGCGCACAGAGCGCCAGCACCGGGCCGATCAGCAGGTGGTAGCCGAGCTGACGCCAGGCCAGGGCGAGCCGCAGCCGGCCCAGCCGCAGGGCCGCGGGCGCGCCGGGCGGCGGCACCTCCACGCCGCGGAGGGCGCGCAGCCGACCGCGCTGGAGGGCGGTGAGCCAGCGGGAGCAGACCAGCACGACCGCGAGGACCGGGAAGAGCAGGCTGGGCTCGGTCACCGCCAGCCAGACCGGCGCGGCCACGGGTATTCCGGCGGCGGTGAAGCGGGCGTCCCGCCAGGCCCCGGCGGACCACGGTGGTCGCCCGAGGCTCCTGACGAGCGCTCGGCGCAACGTGGTGGAAGGCATGCCGGACAGCGTAGGGCCCGGTGATCAACGACCGCCATGAAGGGGGGTACCGGCCGGGGGTGTAGCTGGATACACCCCCGATTCGGGGTGGAGCACCACCGACAGGACCCCCCTCGCGGCGGAAGGCTTGGGGACATGACGAGCACCGCATCGCACTCCGCCACCCCGCCGCACGGGCGGCCCGTCCCCGGGAACCACGGGGGTGTTCCCGGGGGCGCGCTCCGCCCGGCGTCGGGGCCGGATGGGACGCTGCCCGCCGGGGCCGGGCCCTGGTCGGTCCGCAGCGTCCGGTCCGGCCGCGGCCGGGCCGCGTTGGAGCTGTACCAGCACGGCGAGTTGGCCGACGTCCTGGTCGCCGCCCGGCTCGCCCCGCAGCTGGTCCGCGGCGCGCGGCGCAGCCCGTCCGCCGGTCGGGGCTCGCATGTGCTCGCCTGGGGGCGGCTGCCCGCCGACGGCCTGGCGCCCTCGGTGGTGTTCACCGGCGGGCGGCGGCTGTTCGGCACCGCCCGGGCGGCGGCGGCCGAAGTGGTCACGGTGGCCGGGCAGTTCTGGCTCGCCCTGGCCGAGGGGCCGTACGACGCGGTGCTCGTCGGGCACCCGGCCGGCGGGCCGGCCGAGCGGCTCGTGCTGGAGCGGGTCCGTCGCGCGGCCGGGGGTGCGGCATGAACACCGCCGTCGTCCCGGGCGCTCCGGCGTACGTGCTGCCGGAGCGGTTCCAGCGGCTGCCGCGGCTGGCCGCGTTCGGGCTGCTGCCCTGGCTGATGGTCCTGGCCGTCAACCACGAGACCCCGTGGGTGGTGCTGGACCTCGCGGAGTTCGCCGCACTGCTCTCGCTGGACGCGCTGCTGCGCCGGCGCAGCCCGGCCGCGCTGTGGGCGGGCGCGGTGGTGGCGCTGCTGCTGGCCGGGGACGCCCTGGCCGACATCGCCTGCGCCGGGCCGGGGCACGCGGTGCTCGCCGCGCTGGTGATGGCCTGCTGCGTCGAACTGCCGTTGGCGGCGGTGTGCCTGCTGCTCGGGCGCGAGGCGATACCCGGGGCGGTGCGCGGTGTGGTGATACGCGGCTAGGGCCGCGTCGGCAGCCGGTCCATCAGGAGGCGGGTCTCCTCGTCCAGCGGGGTGTAGCTGATCAGCCGCGTCCCGAGCCGGGGGCCGAGCCAGAAGTTGGTGTACTCGCAGCGCAGCAGGCCCACGCCCGGCACCTGGAAGCGCTTGATCCCGTTGCCCGGCCGCATCACCTCGTGCCGCTGCCACTCCTCCTCGAAGTCCGGCGAGGCCTTGCGCAGCCGGGCCAGCAGCGCCTTCCAGGCGGGCTCGGCCGAGTGGTCGGCCATCGCGGCGCGGAACCGGGCCACCATGCCGAGGCGCTCCGTCCGGTAGTCGACCAGCACGTCGCGGAAACGGGAGGGGGTGAACGCCAGCCACATCAGGTTCCGCTCCTCCGGGGGCAGTTCCCCGAGGTCGCCGACGATGGCGGTGTACGGCGCGTTGTGCGCCAGGATGTCGTAGCGGGAGTTGACCGCGGCGGCCGGGTACGGCGCCAACTGGTCCAGTACCAGCCGCACGCTCGGCGTCACCGAGGGGCACTCCCGCACCGGCGCCGGATCGTCCGCACCGGCCAGGGTGAACAAGTGCGCCCGCTCGCTCGGATCCAGCAGCAGCGCCCGGGCCACCGCGTCCAGCACCTGGACGGACACCTGGATGTCCCGCCCCTGCTCCAACCACGTGTACCAGGTCACCCCCACCGCGGCCAGCTGCGCCACCTCCTCCCGGCGCAGCCCCGGGGTGCGGCGGCGGCCGGTCAACGGCAGGCCCACCTGCTCGGGCGCGATCCGCTCGCGGCGGCTGCGCAGGAACGCCGCCAGGTCGTGCCGGCGGGCTTCGTCGGGTGTGGCGCGGTGCGGCACGGCGGTGCCGGGACGGGCTTGCGCGGCCGGGGTCATCAGGCTCATGCTCCCCAGCATGCGGCACGCCGCAGCCTGTTGCCAGGTACTTCTTATACCTGGATAACCACACTCTGGTACCAGGCTGGGGAGCGGCGGATCGTATGACCCGTGACTCAACGACTCGCCGTCGCCCCGGCCTCGCCCCGTACCGCCGCCCCAAACCCCGCCGCCCCGCAGGCCACCGCCCCGCACACCCCCACCCTCGGCACCGCCGGGCTGGTCACCGTCCTGCTCGGGGCCTTCCTGCCGATGCTCGACTTCTTCATCGTGAACGTCGCCCTGCCCACCATCGACAAGGACCTGGCCGCCGGACCGGCGGTGCTGGAACTCGTCGCCGCCGGCTACGGCATCGCCTTCGCCGTCCTGCTCGTCCTCGGCGGGCGGCTCGGCGACACCTTCGGCCGCCGCCGGCTGTTCGTCGCCGGGGCCGCCGCCTTCGCCGTCACCTCGCTGGCCTGCGGCCTCGCCCCCGACGCGTGGTCCCTGGTCGCCGCCCGGGCCGCCCAGGGCGCCTCGGCCGCGCTGCTGATCCCGCAGGTGCTCGGCACCATCACCGCCGCCACCGACGGCGCCCGGCGCGGCCGCGCGCTCAGCGTCTACGGCGCGGTCGGCGGCATCTCCGTGGTGATCGGCCAGGTGCTCGGCGGGATGCTCGTCGCCGCCGACCTGTTCGGCACCGGCTGGCGCTCGGTCTTCCTGCTGAACGTCCCGTTCGCGCTGCTCGCCGTCCTCCTCGCCGTCCGGTACGTGCCGGAGAGCCGGGCCACCCGGGCCGCCGCCGTCGACGTGCCCGGCACCGTGCTGCTCACCGCCTCCCTGCTCTCCCTGCTCGTCCCGCTGATGGAGGGCCGCGCGGCCGGCTGGCCGCTCTGGTCCTGGGTGCTGCTCGCCCTCTTCCCGGTGTTCGCCACCGCCTTCGCCCTGGTCGAGCGCCGCGCCGAGCGCCGCGGCGACACCCCGCTGGTGCCGCCCAGCCTGCTGCGGATCCCCGAGATGCGGCGCGGCCTCGGCATCGCGCTGCCCTACTTCGCCGGCTTCGGCGGCTTCATGTTCGTCATCGCCGTCGCCCTCCAGCAGGGCCTGCGGCTCGGCGTGGTCGCCGCCGGCTGGGCACTCGTCCCGATGGCCGTCGGCTACTTCACCGCCTCGCTCTCCGGCCCGCGGCTGATCGGCCGCTGGGGCAGCCGGGTGCTCAGCGCCGGCGCCGTCGTCCAGGCCCTCGGCCTCACCACCATCGCGCTGACCGTCCTGGCCGATGCGGACCACTTCTCCCCGCTGCGGATGGCCCCCGGCGTCGCCCTCGCGGGCATCGGCCAGGGCCTGATCGGCACCCCGCTGTTCCGGGTCGTCCTCGCCAAGGTGCCCGCCGCCCGGGCCGGCGTCGGCAGCGGCGTCCTCGCCACCGGCCAGCAGTCCAGCCTCGCCCTCGGCGTGGCCACCCTCGGCACCCTCTACCTGTCCCTCTCCCCCAGCCTCGGCATGGGCCGCGCGCTCGCCCTGTGCCTCGGCGTCCAGCTGCTGGGCTCGTTCACCGTGCTGTACCTGACCACCCGCCTGCCCCGCTCCGTCGGCTGAGCCCCGCGGGCCCACGGGCCCGGGCGACGACGAACGGCCCCGCGACCGGTTCCCGCCGGTCGCGGGGCCGTCGCGCTGCCCGCAACCGCCCGTACGGTCAGGCGAGTTCCCTGACCACGGACAGGTACTCCAGGATGGCGTCGCGGTTGCGGGTCAGGCAGTGGATGCGGCGGGTCATCCGCTCGGTCTCGGACTCCAGGGTGTCGAGGATCTCCGGGGTGGCGTCCGCGAAGTGGATCCTCCGCGGGGCGTCCAGGCAGGGCAGGACCTGCTTGATGATCCGGGTCGGCAGCCCCGCGTCCAGCAGCCCGCGGATCTGGAGCACCCGGTCCACCTGGGAGTCGTCGTAGTCCCGGTACCCGTTCGCCTCGCGGCTCGGGAGGATCAGGCCCTGCTTCTCGTAGTAGCGCAGCAGGCGGGGCGAGGTCTCCGTCAACCGGGCCAGTTCGCCGATCCGCATGTGACCACCCTCACGTCGGGGCCGGACCGCTCCGGCTGGACCTTGACATCCATGTCAACGATAGACGATCGGTCACATGCCGACGCACGAACTCCCTTCCCCCGCTTCCCCGATGACGACCCCGGCCACGGCCGGCGGCCCCACCCCGACCCACTCGCCCGACCCGGCGAGGCAGGCACCACCGGCCCGACTGCCCTGGCCGGCGCTGCTCGCCCTGAGCACCGGCGGGTTCATCACCCTGATGACCGAGGCGCTGCCCGCCGGCGTCCTGCCCGCGATGAGCCGGGACCTCGGCGTCAGCCAGTCCGGTGCCGGACAGTCCGTCACCCTCTACGCGGTCGGCTCCATCGCGGCCGCCATCCCGCTGACCGCCGCCACCGCCGGCTGGCCGCGCAAGCGGCTGCTCCTGCTCGCCGTCGGCGGCTTCACCGTCGCCAACGCCGTCACCGCGGTCTCCGGCAACTACCCGCTCACCATGGCCGCCCGCTTCGCGGCGGGACTGGTCGCCGGAATGCTCTGGGCCCTGCTGGCCGGGTACGCCCGCAGCATCGTCGCGCCCGAACAGCGCGGACGGGCCATGGCCGTCGCGATGGGCGGCGCCACGGTCGCCCTGTCCGTCGGGGTCCCGGCCGGCACCCTGCTCGCCGGGGCCGCCGGGTGGCGGACCGCCTTCGGGCTGATGAGCGTGCTCGCGCTCGCCCTCGTCGGCTGGATCGCCGCAGCCGTACCCCCGGTCCCCGGCCGGGCCGAACACGACCGGCTGCCGCTCCGGCAGGTGCTGCGGATCCCCGGCGTGGCGGCCGTCCTGGCCGTCACCGCGACCTTCGTACTCGCCCACAACATCCTCTACACCTACGTCGCGGCACTGCTCGAACCGCTGCACCTCGGCGAGCGGACCGACACCGTGCTGCTCGTCCTCGGCCTGGCCTCGCTGGTGAGCATCGCCGTCACCGGAGCGCTGATCGACCGGCACCTGCGCACCCTGACCCTCACCGCCTGCCTCCTCGTCGGCGCCGCGACCCTGACCCTCGCCGGCGCCCTGCTCGGCTCGTCGCCCTGGCCCGTCTACGCCGCCGCCGCGGTCTGGGGCCTCGGCTTCGGCGGCGTCGGCACCCTGCTGCAGACCGCCGTCGCCGACGCCGCCGACACGGCCGCCGACCTCGCCCAGTCCCTGCTGGTCACCTGCTGGAACCTCGGCATCGCCGCCGCCGCGTCCGCCGGCGGCCTCCTCCTCGACCACGCCGGGCCGCAGTCCCTCCCCTGGTCGGCCCTCGCCCTGCTGGCCCTCGCCCTGGCCGTGACCACGGCGGCCCGCCGCCACGGCTTCCCGGGCCGGGGGCTCCCGGGCCGGGGGTGACGCTCGTCCGGGTGAACCCGACGCACGCTGCGCGCAATCGCCGCACGATCCGCCCTACCGTGAGTCGTATGACGGCCAGAGTCCCCATCCGGCAGCTCCAGCAACACGCCAGCGAACTGATCGACCGGGTCGCGGCCGGGGAGCGCATCGAGATCACCCGCAACGGGCGGCTGATCGCCGTACTCGCACCGCCTGACCCGGAGCAGCGGGTCCTGGAGGATCTCGTACGGGACGGCACCATCGACCCGGAGAACGCCGCCACCGCCCGTGGACTGGCCGACTGGGTCCCACCCACGATCGACATCCGGCTCCCGTCCGCGACCGAGGCCCTCCACAGGATGCGCGAGGAAGAAGACCGTTGATCTACCTCGACTCCTGCGCGATCCTCAAGCTCCTCCTCCCGGAGACGGAGTCCTCCGCACTGCGAACGTTCCTCTCGTCACACGGCTCCGAGGGCCATGCGACCAGTGCGCTGGCCCAGGTCGAGGTCCCGCGCGCGCTCATCAGGATCGGTGCGCCGCAGCAGTTGCACGATGCTGCGGCGGACCTGCTCGACCGAATGCTCCGCATCCGGCTCTCCGATCCGATCCTCCGAGCCGCCGGTAGCTTCCCCACCCGGCACCTGGGGACGCTCGACGCCATTCACCTCGCCAGCGCCGAACACCTGGAGCATGCGCTCACGGCTTTTGTGACGTACGACAAACGCCTCGCCGAAGCGGTCGAGGGACGTGACCTGCCGATCACCGCGCCGGGCTCGACGTCGGACGTCGAGCCCGGCGGCGCTCCTGCCTAGGCGCAGGTTCCACGGCCGGGGGTCAGTGCGCCGATGAAGGTGTCCAGGCGGGCGACGGCTGTGCGGAGCAGGTCGACGGATCCGGTCGGGTCGTCCGGGAGTTCGAGGCCGTGGTCGGCGGCGGGGAGTTCCAGGACCTGGTGGCCGGTGGCGTCGGCGACGCTCCGGTCCCACAGCCTGTCGGCGCTGCCGCCGACCAGGAGGGTCGGTGCGGTGGCCCGGTGGAGGGCGCGGGCCACGTGGTCGAGGGTGAGCACCGGGGTGAGCCAGGCGGCCGGGAGGGCGCGGTCCGCGGCGAGGCCGGCGGCCAGGGAGCCCAGCGACTTGCCGACCAGCAGGCGGCAGGCGCCGCCCTCGGCGTCGACGGCCGCGCCGACCTGCCGCTCGACCCAGGCGATCCGCTGCTCCGTCGTGAACTCGGCGAATCCGTCCGGGATCCGCCACCACAGCTCCTGGACCGTCCAACCGTGCCGGACCAGGACCGAGGAGGCGAAGTGCAGCAGTGGACGGGCGGGCGTGTAGCCGACGCCGGGGACGACCAGCGCGACCCGGTCCGGGTCGCCGTCGATACGGGTGGGGAGGCTCAGTGCGGAGGAAGCGGACATGCCCGCAGGCTACTTCCGGCCCGCCCCGCCGGCCGAAAGGGAACCTCCTGCACCATCATCTGCCGTGCACCCCACGCTACTTCGGCTATGGCGGAACGACACCTTGGTCCGCGATACTTGGTTCGCACAGTGATCGAGTCCGAAGGAAGGGGGAGCTCATGAGCTTCGTTCTCGCGTTCCTGGCCGCGCTGGCGGCCGTCGTCGTCGGCACCACCCTGTTCCTGGCCCGTCGTGATCGGGCCCACCGGCGGTGGGCGGACGGCACGGAGGGCCTGCTGATCGAACAGCGGCGGACCTCCCAGGCCGCCCGGATCCGCAGCACCCACTCCACCTGGGCCACCCACCACGGCAACGGCCTGTTCCCCGACGACCTGCAGACCCACTACGTCTGACGGGGCAGCGCCGCGTTCCCGGCGCCGGGGGCGGACGCAGCGGAGCCGGGGCGGACGAAAACCCGGGTGCGCCCCTCGGCCCGGCCGCGCGACACTACCCCGCATGAGCTCCGACGCCGCCCCGACCCCGCAGGTCCGGGCCCTCGACCACGTGGCCTCGCTCTCCGCCGGCCCGCCGGTCGACCCGGCCCTGCGGGTGACCCTCAACTTCCACCCGGACCGGGTCTCCCGCGGCCGGGCCGTCCTCGACGCCCTGGCCGAGGACGGCGTCTACCTCTCCCAGTTCGCCACCGGCACCAGCAACGGCGGCCTGACCGCCCACCCCGGCGGGGACCGCTGGCGCTGGGAGAGCCGGATCTTCGCCGGCGCCTACGACGCCGCGGCTCCCGGCGAACGCCCCGTCTACGGAGCCCTCGACCACCGCCGCAGTCCGGTCGGCGCCGCACCCCGCTTCGGCTCCGCGCACCTGCGGCTCACCGCCCCCGCCCTGGAGCGCACCACCTTCTGCTACCCGGACAGCTTCCTGGAGCCCACGGACTTCGGCACCGCCGCCCGCATGGGGCTCGTCGAACTGGCCCTGGCCGACGACCAGGACGCCCTCGACGACTACATCGAGGCGCAGGTCCACGGCCCGGTCCGGCTGGCCGAGGACGTCGAGGCCCTGGTGCTGGACCCCTGCTACCGGAACACCCCGGTCGAGGACGCCGCCCGCCGCCTCCCCTGCCCGCTGGAGTGGCACCCCGGCTTCCGGCTCACCGTCGAGGAGCTCCGCCGCCACCCCGACTACCGCGGCCAGGAGTTCGTCGCCCTCGGCGCCCGGATCGCCGAGGAGGGCGCCCTCGACCCCCGGATCATCGGCGCTGCCGCCGCGAGCGGTCGCCACGACCTCCAGGCCCTCAAGAAGGTGTGGCACTACCTCGCCCGCTTCGGCGCCCCCGGGTTCGGCACCCCCGGGTAGCGAAAAGCGGTTGGCCCGGTTTCCCGCCGGACGGAGAATCGCCGGATGACCGATGACCAGATCGACTGGGCCCGCCTGCGCGCCGCCCACCGGGCCTGTACCCGCTTCCTCTCCGGCAACCGCCCGCTCACCATGCGCGAGCGGCTCACCGCACTCGCCGAAGCGGTCGAGCCGGACGCCCACCCCGACATCTACGGGAACGGCGGGCCGGTCGGGGAGCTGGAGGAGCGCACCGCCGCGCTCCTCGGCACGGAGGACGCGGTGTTCTTCCCCAGCGGGACGATGGCCCAGCAGGTCGCCCTGCGCCACCACGCCGAGCGGACCGGCAACCCGGCCGTCGCGCTCCACCCGCAGAGCCACCTCGAACGGCACGAGCGCCACGCCCACGTCCAGCTGACCGGCCTGCGCAGCCTCTGGCCCACCACCGAGCCGCGGCAGCCGACCGCCGACGAACTGCGGGGCCTCGGCGAGCCGTTCGGCACCCTGGTGGTGGAACTCCCGCTCCGCGACCCGGGCTTCGTCCTGCCCACCTGGGACGAGCTCACCGAGCTGGTCGCCGCCGCCCGCGCGGCCGGTGCCCGGGTCCACTTCGACGGGGCCCGCCTCTGGAACACCACGACCCACTTCGGCCGGCCGCTGGACGAGATCGCCGCCCTGGCCGACAGCGTCTACGTCTCCTTCTACAAGGACCTCGGCGGCATCAGCGGGGCCGCCCTCGCCGGGGACAAGGCCTTCACCGCGTACGCCCGCACCTGGCGCCACCGTTACGGCGGGCAGCTCTACCAGCAGTGGCCGGCCGCCCTCGCCGCGCTCACCGGCCTGGCCACCGAACTCCCCCGGATCCCCGGCCACACCCGCCACGCGGCGACCCTCGTCCCCGCCCTGGCCGCCCTTCCCGGTGCGCGGATCTTCCCGGAGGTCCCGCCCACCCACGACTTCCAGCTCTGGCTCCCCCATCCGGCGCGCGCCCTGAACGCCGCCACCCTCGCCCTCGCCGAGCAGGAGGGGACCTGGTTCCTGGACTGGACCGACGCCGCCCCAGGCCTCGCCATGGCCGAGGTCCGCCTGACGGGCTCGGCCCGGGACTGGACGGCGGAGGAGGTCACCGAACTCGGGCTGCGCTTCCTGGAACTGGTCGCCGCCGCCGAACGGGACTGACCCGCCGCCGAGCGGGACCGACCCGCCGGCCCCCGGGCTCGGGCAGCCGGACGGAGCCCGCGGCCGTCAAACGGATGGCGGGCTCCCCACCCTTCGTGTCAGAATGACGATTATGAGCAAGCAGCAGGTCGGGGACTTCGCCGACGTCCGCAGCCGCGAGGAGCTGGCGGGCCTGATGGCCACCGGGGCACGGCCGAAGTGGGTGATGTTCTGGGGGCACACCGCCCGCAAGGGCGGCGGGACGCGGCAGGAGTGCCTGAGCCAGTGGTGGCCCGGGCAGTTCACCGTCGACGGGGTGACGTACGCCTCCGCCGAGCACTGGATGATGGCCGGCAAGGCCCGGATGTTCGGCGACCGGGCGATCGAGCAGCGGGTGCTGGAGGCCCGGACGCCCGCCGAGGCGAAGAAGCTGGGCCGGCTGGTCCAGGACTTCGACGACAAGACCTGGACGGCGGGCCGGTTCGACCTGGTGGTCGAGGGGAACGTCGCGAAGTTCGGTCAGGACGAGGCCCTGCGGGAGTACCTGCTGGGCACGGGCGACCGCGTCCTGGTCGAGGCCAGCCCGCTGGACCGGATCTGGGGCATCGGCCTCGGCGCGGACGACATCCGGGCCGAACGACCGCTGGAGTGGCGGGGGCTGAACCTGCTCGGGTTCGCGCTGATGGAGGCGCGGGCCCGACTGGCCGGATGAGACCGGTCGTGCCCCTGCCGGACGGGGCGGCCCCTTCCGAACGGGGCGGCCCCTGCCGCGGAGCGCGACCGGCGCACTTCTCGCAACGGCCGCCCTCTGCGCGCTCCTTGACACCACTCGGGCATGACTGGTCGCGCTCTCGTAACTCCATCGCCACATTCCGACGCCAGGATGTCCCGCAGTCAGGGCACAGATGGACAGGTTGGGGCGATCATGCGCATGCGGTCGACGGAAGAATCCGCAGGCCAGCAACCGGAGGGCGAGCAACGGGCCGCCGAACTCCGTTCGGAACTGGACGAGTTGCTCCGCGCGAGCCGGTACGCGGGCCAACGCGAACGCCGGTTGAGCGAGGCGATACGGGCGACCCCGGGCCGCCAGCGCCCGGACGGCGACCTGCTGCGGCAGCTCGCCCAGGCCCGCACGCTACGCGAGGGCCTGGGCGCGCGCTGCCTGCAACTGAGCGATCAGTTACAGGAGTTGGAGCTCCACCTCAGACAGGCGCCGATCCCAGCGCCGGTCCCGGCACCACCCCCGGCACCGGCACCGCCGCCACCCCCCGCTCCACCCGTCCGCCCCGACCTCGGTGCCCTCACCGAGCGGATCACCGGACTCCACCGCAGCGGGGCCCGCCCCGAGGCCGAGGACCTGCTGGACCGGGCCGCCGCCCACCTCGCCCCCGCCGAGGCCGCCCTGCTGGCCGGGATGCTCTCCCGGCGCGGGCCGACCGGCGCCTCGCTCCAACTGGCCCGGACGACCGCCCGGAGCACCCCGGAGCACGCCGTCGTGGTGCTGGCGGAGCTGCGCGAACTGGGCCTGGCCGAGGAGGCCGCCGAGCTGTTCCACGCCTTCCGGGCCTACCCGGCCGCCGCGGTCCCGGCGCTGCTCGCCGCGCTGGAGCGGGCCGGGCAGCACGCCGACAGCGCCACGCTGCTCTGGGAGTGGGGCTCGGCGCCGACCCCGGAGCTGACCTCGCTGGCCGCCGGCCTCCAGCAGCACGGCCGCCCCGCCGACGTCCGCACGCTGCTGCGCCAGGCGGCCGGCCGCCCGACCGCGGACCTGGTCGGACTCGCGACCGGGCTGCCGCCCGCGCTCGCCACCCTCCTGCTGCAGGAGCTGGCCGCTCTCCGCCCGCCGGTCGAACTGGCCCGCCTGGCCGCCGCGCTGGAGAACCACCGGGACCTCTACGGGCAGCTGCTGGCGGCACTGCTCGCCGACGACACCCGCCACCGCACCACCCTGGCCGCCCTCCGCACGGCCGGCCTGCCGACCGCCCCGCCGGCCGCCCCGCGCTCCCGCTGGGGCCGGCGCTGACCCACCGGCCGTACGAAAGCGGGGAGCCCCCGCCCGCCTCCACCAGGGAGGACGGCCGGGGGCTCCCCGGAGTACCGGAGTACCGGACTCAGCAGCCGATCAGCCGCGCCGCCAGGTAGCCCTTCACCTGGTCCAGCGACACGCGCTCCTGCGACATGGTGTCGCGGTCGCGAACGGTCACGGCGTTGTCCTCGAGGGTGTCGAAGTCGACCGTGACGCAGAACGGCGTACCGATCTCGTCCTGGCGGCGGTAGCGCTTGCCGATCGCGCCCGCGTCGTCGAACTCGACGTTCCACGCGGTGCGCAGGTCGGCGGCCAGGCCGCGGGCCTTCGGGGAGAGCTCGGCGTTGCGCGACAGCGGCAGCACGGCGACCTTGACCGGGGCCAGGCGCGGGTCGAGCCGCATGCCGACGCGCTTCTCCATGACGCCCTTGGCGTTCGGCGCCTCGTCCTCGAAGTAGGCGTCGAGCAGGAAGGCCAGCATCGCGCGGTTGAGACCGGCCGCCGGCTCGATGACGTACGGGAAGTACTTCTCGCCGGACTCCTGGTCGAAGTACCGGAGGTCCTGGCCGGAGGCGTTGCTGTGCACCGTCAGGTCGTAGTCCGTGCGGTTGGCGATGCCCTCCAGCTCGGAGAACTCGCTGCCGCCGAAGTTGAAGCGGTACTCGATGTCCACCGTGCGCTTGGCGTAGTGGGAGAGCTTCTCCTTCGGGTGCTCGAAGAAGCGCATGTTCTCGGTGCGCAGGCCGAGGTCGACGTACCAGTCCCAGCGCTGCTGGAGCCAGTACTCGTGCCACTGGTCGTCCTCGCCCGGCTTGACGAAGAACTCCATCTCCATCTGCTCGAACTCGCGGGTGCGGAAGATGAAGTTGCCGGGGGTGATCTCGTTGCGGAAGCTCTTGCCGGTCTGGGCGATGCCGAACGGCGGCTTCCTGCGCGAGGTGGACTGGACGGCCTTGAAGTTGGTGAAGATGCCCTGGGCGGTCTCGGGGCGCAGGAAGGCCAGGCCGCTCGCCTCCTCGGTGACACCGAGGTGGGTCTTGAGCATGCCCGAGAAGTCCTTGGGCTCGGTGAACTGGCCCTTGGTGCCGCAGTCGGGGCAGTTGACGTCCTTGAGGCCGTTCGGCGGCGGGAAGCCGTGCTTGGCCTCGTACTTCTCCTCCAGGTGGTCGGCCCGGTGGCGCTTGTGGCAGGAGAGGCACTCGGTCAGCGGGTCGTTGAAGGTGGCGACGTGGCCGGAGGCCTCCCACACCTCACGGGCGAGGATCACTGACGAGTCGAGTCCGACGACGTCCTCACGGGCCTGCACCATCGCGCGCCACCACTGGCGCTTGATGTTCTCCTTGAGCTCGACGCCCAGCGGCCCGTAGTCCCAGGCGGCTCGCGTACCGCCGTAGATCTCGCTGCAGGGGTAGACGAAGCCACGGCGCTTGCTCAGGCTGACGATCGTGTCGATCTTGTCGGCGGCCACAGTGCTCTCTTCAGTACGTACGGCACGGTCAGGGCACGGCTGGTTGCTCGCACCCGAATACCCAAGGTTACCGGCCAGACGGGTACGGGGTTCAAATCGATATGGTCCGGCTCCTCCCAGCCAGGGCCACCTGCCGTTCACCCGTCCGAGTGATTTGACAATCATTTCCACTGCAGATGAGAATGATTGTCATGATGATCGGACTGCTCAGCCGCCGTACCCGCAGGACCGCCGCCCTGGCCGTCGCCGCCCTCGCCGCCTCCATGGCCCTCACGGCCTGCGGTGGCAGCAGCAGCGCCCAGAGCGCGGACGGCAAGCTGAACGTCGTCGCCTCCTTCTACCCGATGGAGTTCCTGGCCCAGCAGATCGGCAAGGAGCACGTCTCGGTCACCGACCTCACCGCGCCCGGCGTCGAGCCGCACGACCTGGAGCTCACCGCCAAGCAGGTCGCCGGCGTCCAGAAGGCCGACGCGATCCTCTACCTCAAGGGCCTCCAGCCCACCGTCGACCAGGCCGTCGACCAGTCGGCCAGCAAGCACAAGATCGACGCCACCGCGGCCAGCCCGCTGGTCGACCACCACCTCGACGAGGGCACCGCCGAGGGCGACGGCCACAAGCACGAGGGCCCGGCCGGCGACCCGCACATCTGGCTCGACCCGAGCCGCTACGCCGCGATCGCCAAGAGCGTCGGCGACGAGTTCGCCAAGGCCGACCCCGCGCACGCCGCCGACTACCGGAAGAACACCGACGACCTGGTCACCCGGCTCACCGCCCTGGACCAGGAGTTCCGGACCGGGCTGCAGGACGTCAAGACCAAGACCTTCGTCACCAGCCACGCCGCCTTCGGCTACCTCGCCGACCACTACGGCCTCACCCAGGTCGCCATCAACGGCGTCGACCCGGAGTCCGAGCCCACCCCGGCCCGCCTCGCCGAGGTGCAGAAGGCCGCCAAGGACAACGGCGTCACCACGATCTTCTTCGAGACCCTGGTCAGCCCCAAGCTCGCCGACACCGTCGCCAAGGACCTCGGCCTCAAGACTGCGGTGCTGGACCCGCTGGAGGGCGTCAAGGACCCGTCCAAGGACGACTACCTGACCGTCATGAAGCAGAACCTGGCCAACCTCCGGGCCGCCCTCGGCGCCCCCGCCGCGGCCGCCCCGGCCCCCACCCCCGCGAGCTGACGGGACGCCCCACCATGACCCACCCGATACCCCCGGCCGTCCGCCTCCGCGACGCCGTCGCCTCGCGCGGCGGCCGGCCGGTGCTGCGCGGCGTCGACCTCACCGTCCGACCCGGCGAGGTCGTCGCCCTGCTCGGCGCCAACGGCTCCGGCAAGTCGACCACCGTCAAGGCCGTGATCGGCTCCGTGCCGCTGGAGCAGGGCACCCTGGAGCTGTTCGGCACCCCGTACGGCTCCTTCCGCGCCTGGCACCGGATCGGGTACGTCCCGCAGCGCACCACCGCCGCCTCCGGCGTCCCCGCCACCGTGCGCGAGGTGGTCTCCACCGGGCGGCTCGCACAGCACCGGCTGCTGCCGTTCCGCCGCCGGGACCGCGCCGCGGTGGACGGCGCGCTGGCCGCCGTCGGCATGCTGGACCGGGCCGGGGACGGCGTCGCCGACCTCTCCGGCGGCCAGCAGCAGCGGGTGCTGATCGCCCGCGCCCTGGTCGGCACCCCCGACCTGCTGATCATGGACGAGCCGATGGCCGGCGTGGACGCCGCCAGCCAGCAGGTGCTCGCCGACACCCTGCGCGCCGAGGTCGGCCGCGGTGCCTCCGTCCTCCTCGTCCTGCACGAACTCGGGCCGCTGGAGCCGCTGATCGACCGCGCCGTGGTGCTGCGGGACGGCTGCGTCGCGCACGACGGCCCGCCGGTGCCCAACACCGGCCTGCACGCGCTGCCCGGCCACGACCACGTCCACCCGCACGCCGACCTCACCCCGCCGAGGCTGCTCGCATGACCGAGATGCTCTCCTACGACTTCATGCAGCGCGCCCTGCTGGCCGCCGTGCTGGTCGGGATCACCGCCCCCGCCGTCGGGATCTACCTGGTGCAGCGCCGCCAGGCCCTGATGGGCGACGGCATGGGCCACGTCGCGATGACCGGCGTCGGCCTCGGCTTCATCTTCCAGACCAGCCCGGTCTGGATGGCCGTGCTGGTCTGCGTGCTCGGCGCCGTCACCATGGAGCTGGTCCGCTCGCGCGGCAACCAGCGCGGCGACATCGCCCTGGCGATGCTCTTCTACGGCGGCATGGCCTGCGGCAAGCTGCTCGTCTCGATGTCCGCCCAGGCCGGGGCCGGCTCGCTGGAGAGCTACCTGTGGGGCTCGATCCTCACCGTCGCCCCCGCCGACCTGGCCACCATCGCGGTGCTCGGGGCGGTGGTCATCGCGGTCACCGTCGGCCTGCGCCGCCAGCTCTTCGCGATCTGCCAGGACGAGGACTTCGCCCGGGTCACCGGCGTGCCGGTGCGCACCCTCAACCTGCTGCTCGCGGTGATGGCCGCGGTCACCGTCACGGTCGCCATGCGGGTGGTCGGACTGCTGCTGGTCAGCGCGCTGATGGTGGTCCCGGTGGTCGCCGCCCAGCAGCTGACCCGCTCCTTCGCCGCCACCCAGGCCGCCTCGATCGCGCTCGGCGTGGTGGTCGCGCTGGCCGGCGTCACCGGCTCCTACCAGCTGAACGTGCCCTCCGGACCGGCCATCGTGCTGCTCGCCATCGCGGTGTTCGCGGTGTTCAGCGCGATCGCCGCCCCGCTCGCCCGCCGACGCCACCGGCGCCGCGACGACGCCGGGCAGGGGCCCCAGGTCTGCGACGTCCGACTCCCCGGCCAGGACCCGGGAAAGAGTTCCTCCGACGCGACCACTCCGGAGCGGCGGGCCGGGCTGGCACAATGAGGTGCGTGACGCCCACGACCCCAGGAGGACCCACGGTGACCACCGCAGGCCCGTCGCCGCGCGCCCGCTCGACCCGGCAGCGAGCCGCCGTCTCGGCGGCCCTGGACGAGATCGCGGACTTCCGCAGCGCCCAGGAGCTCCACGACCTGCTCAAGCACCGCGGAGACTCCGTCGGTCTGACCACGGTCTACCGCACCCTCCAGTCGCTCGCCGACGCCGGTGAGGTGGACGTGCTGCGCACCGCCGACGGCGAGGCCGTCTACCGCCGGTGCAGCAGCGGGCACCACCACCACCTGGTCTGCCGGCACTGCGGCGCCACCGTCGAGGTCGAGGGCCCCGCGGTCGAGCGCTGGGCCAACTCGGTCGCCGCCGAGCACGGGTTCAGCGACATCGCGCACACCCTGGAGATCTTCGGCACCTGCGCGGACTGCGCCAAGAAGGGCTGAACAGCCGTCCGTACGGGGGCAGCCCGCGCGGACGACGGCCGAAGGGCCCGCAGGAACGGTTCGTTCCGCGGGCCCTTCGGCACGTGCGCACCGGTCGGTATCAGCGCCGGTCGGCATCAGCGCCGGTCGGCGTCAGCGCTGGGCGGGCAGCTCCAGCGGCGAGGGCAGCTCGTTCGGGATCGCCCCGCCGAAGCGGCGGTCGCGCATCGCGAACTGCTCGCAGGCGCGCCACAGGTCGCGGCGGTCGAAGTCCGGCCAGAGCACGTCCTGGAACACGAACTCGGCGTACGCGGACTGCCAGAGCAGGAAGTTGGAGGTGCGCTGCTCGCCGCTGGGGCGCAGGAAGAGGTCCACGTCCGGCATGTCCGGGTGGTACATGTACTTGGCGAGGGTCTTCTCGTTGACCTTCTTCGGGTCCAGCCTGCCGGCCGCCACGTCCAGCGCGATCGCCTGCGCGGCGTCGGCGAGTTCGGCCCGGCCGCCGTAGTTGACGCACATGTAGAGCGTCACGGCGTCGTTGCCCTTGGTCTGCTCCTCGGCGACCTGGAGCTCCTGGACGACGCTCTTCCACAGCTTGGGCATCCGGCCGGCCCAGCGGATCCGCACGCCCATCGCGTCCATCTCGTCGCGGCGGCGGCGGATGACGTCCCGGTTGAAGTTCATCAGGAACTTCACCTCGTCGGGCGAGCGCTTCCAGTTCTCGGTGGAGAACGCGTACAGCGAGATGTTCTTGACGCCGAGCTCGATCGCGCCCTTGAGCACGTCCAGCACGACGGACTCGCCGATCTTGTGGCCCTCGGTGCGGGGCAGCCCGCGCTCCTTGGCCCAGCGGCCGTTGCCGTCCATCACGATGGCGACGTGGTCCGGGACCAGCTCGCCGGGGAGCTTCGGGGGCCTGGCGCCGCTGGGGTGCGGGGTCGGGGGTTCGTAGACCCGCTGCTTGCCACCGCCGAAGAGCCGTCGCGCTGCCATGTGCTCACTTCTCCACGTATCTCATCGAGCGGATGCCCCGCTCCAGGTGCCACTGCAGATAGGCCGCGACCAGGCCGCTGCCCTCCCGCCAGTACCGCGGCTCGCAGGCGTCGGCCGTCCGCCAGTCCCCTGACAGCAGCGCCCCGAGCAGTACCAGTGTCTCAGGGGAGGGTACGGCACATCCGGGCACTCGGCAGTCCGCGCAGAGCACCCCCCCTGCGGGGAGGGAGAAGAAACGGTTCGGCCCGTCCAGGCCGCACTTGGCGCAGTCCGTGAAGCTCGCGCCGTACCCGTTCACCGCGAGCGAGCGCAGCAGGAAGGCGTCCAGCACCAGGTGCGACTCGTGCGTCCCGGCCGCCAGCGTGCGCAGCCCGCCCACCAGCAGCAGGTACTGCTGGACGGCCGGCTCGCCCTCGTTCTCGGCGAAGCGCTCGGCCGTCTCCAGCATCGCCGTGCCGGCGGTGTAGCGGCCGTAGTCGGTGACGATCGATCCGCCGTACGGGGCGATGGTCTCCACCTGGGTGCACAGCGGCAGCCCGCGCCCGATCAGCTCGCTCCCCCGGCTGAAGAACTGCACGTCCACGTGCGAGAACGGCTCCAGCCGGGCGCCGAACTTGGACTTGGTCTTGCGCACCCCGCGCGCCACCGCCCGCACCTTGCCGTGGTGGCGGGTCAGCAGGGTGATGATCCGATCGGCCTCGCCGAGCTTCTGCGCCCGCAACACGACGCCGTCGTCCCGGAAAAGGCTCATGCCCCCCATTGTCCCCCAGGGCACGGACAGCCGTGGACAGCCGTGTTGCCCGCACCGGGGACCGTGGGGGAGGACCACTGCGGTGCGGGTCACGGCGGGTCCGGAGGGGGGCACCTCCCGGCCGAAGGCCGGGGGCGAGCGGGCCCGTTTGTGGGGGATACGGAAGGTCCGGAGGGACGGGGGCCGAGGCCCTACAGGTTCTCGTACGGCGCCCGGGTCGCCGCCTCCAGCAGCGCCGGCACCTGGCTCTGCGGCAGGTCCAGGCAGCTGCCGACGGCGGCCAGCGCCTCGCGCTCCTGCGGCAGGTAGCGCCCGTCCGCCAGGGCGATCGCGGCGCCCAGCAGCAGCAGCCGCTCCCGGCCCTGCTGGGCCAGGTGCGGGGCGAGCGGTTCGAGCACCGCGTGCAGTTCCACGGCCAGGCCGCCGGACATCCCGTGGGCGTCGTGGAGTTCGCCGCCGAGCCCGGAGAGCGCGGCCAGCGCGGCCAGCACCTGGGCCTCGCCGCAGTCCTCGAACCCGGCCTCGCGCACCGCCGTGCATGCCGCCTCGCGGGCCGCCCGGTGGGCGGTGCCGCCGGCCGCGAGCAGGGCCAGCGCGATGGTGTACTGGGCGTCCCGCAGCATCGCGCCGAGGCGCACGCTGGTGGGCTGCTCCAGGGACTCGACGCCGTAGCGCCCGTGGCAGCTGGTGCACTGCACGCTGCCGATCACCGGCCCGAGCGGCGCGACCGGCGTCCCCAGCAGGCGCAGCCAGCGCCGGCCGTGCTGCCGGCGGTAGTTACGGTCCCCGCCGCAGCCCGGGCAGAAGAAATCACCGAGAACATCGGTCCGCCACCTCGGGCGGACACCCCACAACCTGGTCACGGCGCCACTCCCCAGACATGGCAGGCGGCCTGCACAACTATGGACAGGTCACGCGACCGGACACCGAGGCCGTCCCACCGACCCGGCTTGCCGGTGGATCGATGTTGCCACGGTTACCGGCACGTGTCAGTACCTCGAACGGCTTCCGATCCGAAAAAATGTGGCGCAGGCCACAGCCCGCCGGAACGCCCTGCGGACACGGCGAAGGGCCGCCCCGCGGGACGGCCCTTCGCGTACCACCCTAGGGCGTGTCTGACAATTCCCGCCGGGCGCGCGAATTGTCAGACACGCCCCAGGGAGTTAACCCCGCTGCGAGCGGTTGACGGCACTGATCATCGCCTTGAGCGAGGCCAGCACGGTGTTGCCGTCGATGCCCACGCCCCACAGCACCTTGCCGTCCACCGCGCACTCCACGTACGCGGCCGCCTGGGCGTCGCCGCCCTCGCTCAGCGCGTGCTCGGCGTAGTCCAGCACCCGTACGTCCACGCCGATCCGGGCCAGCGCGTCCGCGAAGGCCGAGACCGGGCCGTTGCCGGTGCCGGACAGGGTCACCGGCACTCCGTCCACCACGGCCTCGGCGGTCAGCGCGTCCCGGCCGTCCTCGGTGGTCAGGGTGCGCGAACCCGCCAGCGACAGCCGGCCCCACGGGTTGCCGGTGGTCGGCAGGTACTCGTCCTCGAAGACCCGCCAGATCTCCGCCGGGCTGACCTCGCCGCCCTCGGCGTCGGTCTTGGCCTGGATGATCCGGGAGAACTCGATCTGCATCCGGCGCGGCAGGTCCAGCTTGTGGTCGTTCTTGAGGACGTACGCCACCCCGCCCTTGCCGGACTGGCTGTTGACCCGGATGACCGCCTCGTAGGTGCGGCCGACGTCCTTCGGGTCGATCGGCAGGTACGGCACGCCCCAGGTGTGCTCCGCCACCGGCACCCCGGCCGCCTTCGCGTCCGCCTCCAGGGCGTCGAAGCCCTTCTTGATGGCGTCCTGGTGCGAGCCGGAGAAGGAGGTGTACACCAGGTCCCCGGCGTACGGGTGGCGCGGGTGCACCTCCATCTGGTTGCAGTACTCGGCGGTGCGGCGCACCTCGTCGATGTCGGAGAAGTCGATCTGCGGGTCGATGCCCTGCGAGAACAGGTTCATCCCCAGCGTCACCAGGTCGACGTTGCCGGTCCGCTCGCCCTGCCCGAACAGGCAGCCCTCGATCCGGTCCGCGCCCGCCATGTAGGCCAGCTCGGCCGAGGCCACGGCGGTGCCGCGGTCGTTGTGGGGGTGCACCGACAGGCAGACGAACTCGCGGCGCGACAGGTTGCGCGACATCCACTCGAACTGGTCGGCCTGGACGTTCGGGGTGGCCCGCTCGACGGTGGCCGGCAGGTTCAGGATGATCTCGCGGCCCTCGCCGGGCTGCCAGACGTCCATCACCGCCTCGCAGACCTCCAGCGCGAAGTCCAGCTCGGTGTCCACGAAGATCTCCGGCGAGTACTGGTAGCCGAAGACGGTGTCGTCGCCCAGCAGCTTCTCCGCGTACTCCATCACCAGCCGGGTCCCGTCCACCGCGATCGCCTTGGTGGCCGCCTCGTCGTTGCGGAACACCACCCGGCGGAACAGCGGCGCGGTCGCGTTGTACAGGTGGACGGTCGCCCGCGGGGCGCCGACCAGCGACTCGACGGTCTTCTCGATCAGCTCCTCACGGGCCTGGGTCAGCACCGAGATGGTGACGTCCTCCGGGATCGCCCCCTCCTCGATCAGCGACCGCACGAAGGCGTGGTCGGTGGCGCCGGAGGACGGGAAGCCGACCTCGATCTCCTTGTAGCCCATCGCCACCAGCAGGTCGAACATCTTCCGCTTGCGGGCCGGGGACATCGGGTCGATCAGCGCCTGGTTGCCGTCCCGCAGGTCGGTGGAGAGCCAGCGCGGCGCCTTGGTGATCACCTGGTCCGGCCAGGTGCGGTCCGGCAGGTCGACGGTGCCGAACGGCAGGTAGCGCCCGTGGCGCATGCCCGAGGGCCGCTGGCGCACGGAGGCGGCGGTGATCGGGGTCGGCCGGTCGACGAAGGCGCGAGCGGCGGGGACGGACGCGGCGGAGGTCTGCTCGGTCATGGAGGGGACTCTCGGCTTCCTGTGGATGCGTGATGCGGGCGGTCGGGAGGGATCGACACCGACTGGCCGGCCGCTGCTGCGCCCCGCGACGCGCCCTCGCGTCGCCGTTTCCGCGCACAGCTCGTTCCCCGCGGCGAGGGAGCCGGCCCGGTGGACTACAGGCCCTCGACGCGGCAGCTAAGAAGAAGCAGCCCGTTGCGCATGATGTGGCCCAGCGTAACCCAGGCCCGCGCGCCCCCGAAGTGATCCGGGCTACCGTTCCACCCCTTGAGACGTGGACCGGTCCTGCCGCAGGTGGTGACATCCGGTCATCGAGGCCTCACCCTGGGCCGCATGACTGCAGGAGTCCCGCGCTGCGCGATCGTCCCGCCGTACGTCCTGGACCGCCTCGCCGAGGCCGGTCACCAGCCCGCCGTCCACTCCCTCGCCCTGGACGCCGCGCACCGCGCGGCCCGCCTCGCCGCTCCCCCGCCGACCGCCGGCGCCCCCGGGCTCAGCCGGCTGATCCACGACGCCGGGCACGGTCAGCGGCTGCCCGGGCGCACCGTCCGCACCGAGGGCCAGGCCCCGGTCGCCGACACCTCCGTCAACCACGCCTACGACGGCCTGGGCGCCACCTTCGCCCTCTACTCGGAGGTCTTCGGCCGCGACTCGATCGACGGCCGGGGCCTGCGGATGGACGCCAGCGTCCACTACGGCCGCAACTACGACAACGCCTTCTGGAACGGCCGGCAGATGGTCTTCGGCGACGGCGACGGCCAGATCTTCGGCGACTTCACCGCCTGCATCGACGTCATCGGCCACGAACTCACCCACGGCGTCACCCAGTTCACCGCCGGGCTGGAGTACCAGGACCAGCCCGGCGCGCTCAACGAGTCGGTCTCCGACGTCTTCGGCTCGCTGGTCAAGCAGTACGCCCTGCACCAGGACGCCGCCTCCGCCGACTGGTTGATCGGCGCCGGGCTGCTCGCCCCCGGCATCCAGGGCGTGGCGCTGCGCTCGATGAAGGCCCCCGGCACCGCCTACGACGACCCCCAGCTCGGCAAGGACCCGCAGCCCGCCCACATGCGGGACTACGTGAACACCGCCGAGGACAACGGCGGGGTGCACATCAACTCCGGCATCCCCAACCACGCGTTCTACCTGCTGGCCACCGCCCTCGGCGGATCCTCCTGGGAGCAGGCCGGGCGGATCTGGTACGACGCCCTGACCGGCGGCACGCTGACCGCCACCGCCGACTTCACCGCATTCGCCCGGGCCACCGTGGCCGCCGCCAAGGCCCGCTACCCCGACAAGCCCCCGATCGCCGACACCGTGACGGCCTCCTGGGCCCAGGTCGGCGTCAGCCCGGGGTGACCGCGGACGACCGGTTCACCGCCGGTCCGGACCGGTTCGGGACCGGTCCGGGACCGGTTTCGAGGTCACGGTCGGGGAAAAGAGCCGCAAAAGCCTTCCCTGCGTAGCACGATGGACACCATGCGCATCCAGGTCACCCGGACCGGCGGGCTCGCCGGAATCCTCCGTCACGCGGAGCTCGACACCGTCGACCGCACGGACGCCCCGCACGTCCACGCGCTCGCCCGCGAGGCCGTCGCGGGCGGGCTGCGCGCGCCCTCGTACGGGGTGCCGGACGGCTTCCACTACGAGATCACCGTCGACGGGCGGACGGTGTACTGCGCCGACCCCAAACTCACCGACTCGCAGCGGGAGCTGGTCTCGCTGGTGCTCCGCGAGGGGGCGTAGGCCCCTCACGCGGGCCCCGGTGCGGCACGGGTCCGGTGCGGCACGGGCCCGCCCGACGCGCGCGTACGGCGTCCGGACGGGCCCGGGGCGGCTCACCGCCCGTCGCTGTACTCCCCCGGTCAGAAGCCCAGCTTGCGCAGCTGCTTGGGGTCGCGCTGCCAGTCCTTGGCCACCTTGACGTGCAGGTCCAGGTAGACCGGCGTGCCGAGCAGCGCCTCGATGTGCTTGCGGGCGGTGGTGCCGACGTGCTTGAGCCGCGCGCCCTTGGCGCCGATCACGATCGCCTTCTGGCTCTGCCGCTCGATGTAGACGTTGGCGTGGATGTCGAGCAGCGGGCGGTCCGCCGGGCGGCCCTCGCGCGGCAGCATCTCCTCGACCACGACGGCCAGCGAGTGCGGCAGTTCGTCCCGCACGCCCTCCAGGGCGGCCTCGCGGATCAGCTCGGCGACCATGATCTGCTCGGGCTCGTCGGTGAGGTCGCCCTCCGGGTAGAGCTGGTCGCCCTCGGGCAGCAGCTTGGTGAGGAGGTCGGCGACCAGTTCGACCTGCTTGTCGCCGACCGCGGAGACCGGGATGATCTCGGCCCACTCGAAGCCCAGCTCGATGCCGAGCTGGTGGATGGCGATCAGCTGCTCGGCCAGGCGCTTGGAGTCGACCAGGTCGGTCTTGGTGACGATGGCGACCTTGGGGGTCTTCTTGATCCCGGCGATCTCCTTGGCGATGAACTTGTCGCCGGGGCCGATCTTCTGGTCGGCGGGCAGGCAGAAGCCGATCACGTCGACCTCGGCCCAGGTGGTGCGGACCAGGTCGTTGAGACGCTCGCCGAGGAGAGTGCGGGGCTTGTGCAGGCCGGGGGTGTCGACCAGCACGAGCTGGGCGTCCGGGCGGTGCACGATGCCGCGCACGGTGTGCCGGGTGGTCTGCGGGCGGTCGGAGGTGATCGCGACCTTCGTCCCCACCAGGGCGTTGGTCAGGGTCGACTTGCCCGCGTTGGGACGGCCGACGAAGCACGCGAACCCGGAGCGGTACGAGGAGGAAGGGGCATTCATGGGCCCCATTCTCCCTGATCAACGGAGCCCCGCCGTCCGGGGCCGGTCCGTCGGGGACGGTCAGCCCTTGCCGCCGCCCCGTCCGACCAGCGAGAACACCACCAACAGGAGCAGGAAGGCGAGTGAGCCCCAGAGCCAGTAGACCGTGCCGGTCTCCTGCCACTTGCCCATGCCCATCACGAACAGCACCAGCCCGGCGACGAACGCCAACGCCCCCATGCCCCAGCCCCTCACCGAGTCCACCCCTCCGGTGAGATTATCTGCTGAATACAGGGGCGCGGCCCGTCGCAGCTGCCCCGACGGGCCGCCGGAGGCCGCTCAGCGGGCCTCGGCCGCCACCCGCAGTGTCCCGTCCGGCCCGGCCAGCAGCACCGGCGTACCGGCCCCGCCCAGGTCCCGCACGGCCGCCAGGTCGGCCTCGGCGGGCTGCTCGGCCTCGCTCACCACGGCGGCGGCCTCCAGCGACTTCGCACCGCTGGCCACCGCCATCGCCACCGCCGTCTGCAGCGCGCTCAGCCGCAGCGACTCCAGCGCGACCGTGCCGGCCACGTAGGTGCGGCCGGTCTCGTCACGCACCGCGGCCCCCTCGGCCACGCCGTTGCGGGCGCGGGCCGAGCGGGCCAGGGTGATGATCTTCTTGTCCTCGGGGTCGAGTTCGACGATGTCACTCATGCGCCGAGCATAGGCGGCCGCTCCCCCGCCCGGGCGGGCGAGTCACCGTCACACCTCAGTGGCCGACCGGGTGGGTACGGCCGGGGTTGGGGTTGAGCACCTTGACGAAGGTCTTCGCGGCGCCGGACGGCAGCGGCTCCTCGTGCGAGGCCCGCTCGCGCCAGAACGGGTTGTCGTGCGGCAGGTGGCTGCTCACCCGGCCGTACATCCCGAAGGTGGTCACGACGACTCCGAAGACGAACGCGAACAGCACATTCGACATCCGGAAGTTGAGGATGTTCGCGTCCGGCCGGCCGAGCACCGTCAGCCCGTAGAAGCCGGACAGGACGAACAGCACGCCGACCACCATGTTGAGGTTGGACGCGAAGTTCCCGCCGATCACCGCTCCGGCCAGCAGGACCGCCCCCGCCACGATGGACAGGATGCTCAGCGCCCCGTTGGTCGACAGCCCGGCGATCCGGTCACCGTGGGTGGCCAGGAAGCCGGGATGGTCGGTCAGCCCCAGGATCCCGAACACGATCAGGAAGATCCCCCCGAGCCCCGCCCCGACCCGCCACACCAGGGCGAGCCGTCGATCGACGGTCGGCAGTTCGTCTTGCAGCTTCATGGCGACCTCCAGAGCTCGGCCCAGGCCGACAAGCACGGCCGAAGGGCACGGCTAGCTGTAGGGATGGCTCCCCTGCATGTGCGGCGTCTCGTGCATGTAGAGCGAGCCGCACTGCTGGCAGCAGCGCAGTCCGGTGCCCCACTCCTGCTCGGGCCGGGTCTCGGCGTCGGCGGGCATGGTCCGGCCGCAGAGCGCGGTCGACGGGTCCTCGTCCCGCACCACGTGCCAGGACTTGACTCCGCCGGCCGCCCCCTGCGGGCCGTACTCCGCGCGAAGTTTGTGCGTCATGCCCTCCATGGTCGCGCGGCGACCGCCCACCCGCTACTCGCCCGCGGCCCGCACCGTCTCCGACCCGCGCACCGGCGCGGCGACCATCGAACCGATCCGGTTGCGGCGCCCGGCCGAGGACTCGGCGGTCAGCAGGATGCCGGTCAGGCCGTCCGCGGCCGGCTCGGGCAGCGGGATCTCGCAGGCCGAGCCGGGGATCGGCACCCGGCCCAGGTGCTTGGCCAGCAGGCCGCCGACGGTCTCGACGTCCTCGTCCTCCAGCTCGATCCCGAACAGCTCGCCCAGGTCCTCCACCAGCAGCCGGGCGGTGATCCGGTACGAGCCGTCGCCGAGGTCCTCGACCGGCGCGATCTCCCGGTCGTACTCGTCGGTGATCTCGCCGACGATCTCCTCCAGGACGTCCTCGATGGTGACCAGGCCCGCCGTGCCGCCGTACTCGTCGATCACGATCGCGACGTGCGAGCGGCGCTGCTGCATCTCCCGCAGCAGGTCGCCGGCCGGCTTGGAGTCCGGGACGAACACGGCCGGGCGCATCACCGCGCCGACCTCCTCGGCCTCCGCCTCCCGGTTGATATGGGTGCGGCGCACCAGGTCCTTGAGGTAGACGATGCCGACCACGTCGTCCTCGTTGTCGCCGACCACCGGGATCCGCGAGAAGCCCGAGCGCAGCGCCAGGGTGAGCGCCTGCCGGACGGTCTTGTGCCGCTCGATCATCACCAGGTCGGTGCGCGGCACCATCACCTCGCGCACGATCGTGTCGCCCAGTTCGAAGACCGAGTGCACCATCCGGCGCTCCTCGTCCTCGATCAGGTCGTCCTTCTCGGCGAGGTCGACCAGCGCCCGCAGCTCGGCCTCGGAGGCGAACGGCCCCTCCCGGTACCCCTTACCCGGGGTCAGCGCGTTGCCCAGCAGGATCAGCAGCCGCGGGATGGGACCGAGCACCGCGGCCAGCGGCAGCAGCACGAAGGAGGCCGCGGTCGCGGTGGAGATCGGGTGCTGGCGCCCGATCGTGCGCGGCGAGACGCCCACCGCGACGAAGGACACCAGCACCATCACGCCGAAGGCCAGCAGCACGGCCTGCCAGGTCGGGTGGATGTTGCGCACGCACACCGCGGTGACCAGCACCGCGGCCGCCATCTCGCTGGCCACCCGGATCAGGGTGGCCAGGTTGAGGTAGCGGAACGGGTCGGAGGCGACGGCCAGCAGCCGCGCGGAGCCGCGCCGGCCGTTGCGCACGGCCTCCTCGGCCCGGAACCGGGAGACCCGGGAGACGCCCGCCTCGGCGCACGCAGCCAGCCAGCCCAGCACGACCAGGGCCACGGCACCGAGGATGAAGCTCGTACTCTCACCACTCACGGGAGTTCGGGCCCCGCGCTCAGTGGGTGGTGGGAGCCGGGGAGATGCCGCCGAGGCCCCGGCCCGCCCGCCAGTCGTCCAGGATCCGCTTCTGGAGGGCGAACATCTCTTCCTCCTCCTCCGGCTCCTCGTGGTCGTAGCCGAGGACGTGCAGCACGCCGTGGACGGTGAGCAGTTGGAGCTCCTCGTCCATCGAGTGCTTGGAGGGGGCCGCCTTGCCCTGCTGCTCGGCGACCTCGGGGCAGAGCACGATGTCGCCGAGCAGGCCCTGCGGCAGCTCCTCGCCCTCCTTGCCGGGACGCAGCTCGTCCATCGGGAACGACATCACGTCGGTCGGTCCGGGCAGGTCCATCCACTGGATGTGCAGCTCCTCCATCGCCGCACCGTCCACCAGGATCACGGACAGTTCGGACTGCGGGTGGATCCGCATCTTGTCCAGGGCGAAGCGGGCGACGTCGAGGATGGCTTCCTCGTCGGCGTCCCAACCGGACTCGTTGGCGATGTCGATCGACATGACGGGCTGTGTGCTCAGCTTTCGGTGCGATGGGACTGTCGGGGTGCGCGCGCCGCGGCGGTCTTGCCGGGGCGCCGCTGGGCGGGCTTGCGGGCGGCCGGGGAGTTCTCCTCGGCCTCCTGCAGCGCGTCCCAGCGCTCGTAGGCGTCCACGATCCGGCCGACCAGCTTGTGGCGGACCACGTCGGTGCTGGTGAGGACGGAGAAGTGGATGTCCGGGACGTCGGCCAGGATCTCCTGGACGACCTTGAGCCCGCTGCGGGTGCCGCCCGGGAGGTCGATCTGGCTGGTGTCGCCGGTGACCACCACCCGGGAGTTGAACCCGAGGCGGGTGAGGAACATCTTCATCTGCTCGGGCGAGGTGTTCTGGGCCTCGTCCAGGATGATGAAGGCGTCGTTGAGGGTGTTGTGTGTCAGTAGGTGGCCCTCGGTCACGTAGAGCGAATCGGCCGCCGCGACCTGGATGCAGACGGCTTCCTCGCGCCCGGCGGGCTCGATGAGGTCGATGTGCCGCATCGGCCGACCTCCGCCGCCGGCGGTGAGGTACTTCTCCGCCTTGCGCCGGAGCCTGAAGGGTTCGACCCCTTCGGGAAGGCGGATGTCGACGACGTGGGCATCGCGGCGGTGGTGGACGTCGCGGCCCCGCGCACGGCCCGGCTTCCGGCCTTCCGCCAGTCTGCGCCGGGTGTAGGCCACCCCGCCGAGGGACCGGACCAGTTCGATCACGTCGTCGCGCAACAGGATCGAGGTGGTCGTGTACTGGACCCGACAGGTTCGACCGGCCTGTGTCACCGGCCCACCATCCGCGTCCAGCAGTCCCTGGAGGACGGCCGAGCGGATCGCCGGGGAGTTGCGGAGGTAGACCTCGGGTACGAACTTCGACGACGACCTGCCGCCCAAAAGGTCCAGCTCCCGAAGGACCTCGGTGACCGGGTTCGCGAGGGTCATCAGGTCGCCCGGCGCCTTCACCCGGCTCAGCGTGTAGTCGACTCCGCCCTTCGACCGGACCTCGATCCCTGGCAGTGCCGCCTCGAGGGCGGACGCGAGCTCGGGGTCCTCAGTGGCGAACGAGGGCGTCGTGGAGCCGGTGAGGCAGCCGTCACCGAGCAGCAGACCCAAGGCGTACGGGTCCATGGGTACGTCCTGCTCCGGAAAGCGGACCGGCTGGCTGAGCAGCGGCAACTCGTACCGCCGTGCGTGGGCGGCCCGGAGGTTCCCGATCATCTCCCGGGTTTCGAGAACCCGCCAGGGCTTGTTCCGGCGGCGGTCCGCCGCTGTCCGAACCGTCCACAGGTGCTCTCCGCAGCAGAGCGTCGATGCCCCGTCCTGAGCCGTGACACGGTAGATGTCCTTCTCGCCCTGCGGGTACACACCCAGCACGGGCGTCGGCTCGCCGTTCGACCCGGTGACGAGGTCGCCGACCTGGAGGTCGCCGATCGGACGCCAGCCGTCCGGCGTGAGCACCTTGGTGAAGACCGGTTGCGCGCGGCCGCGCATGTATGCGAGCGGGGCGACCTCGATGGTGCCGGCCGCCATCAGGCGCGGGATGGAGTCCGGGTCCATCATGTCGTGCAGCGCGTCGTACAGCGGGCGCAGGTAGGGGTCGATCTTCTCGTAGAGGGTGCCGGGCAGGAAGCCCAGCCGCTCGCCCGCCTCGACCGCCGGGCGGGTCAGGATGATCCGGTTGACCTCCTTGGCCTGGAGGGCCTGGACGGCCTTGGCCATCGCCAGGTAGGTCTTGCCGGTGCCGGCCGGGCCGAGGCCGAAGACGATCGTGTGCTTGTCGATCGCGTCGACGTAGCGCTGCTGGTTGAGCGTCTTGGGGCGGATCGTGCGGCCGCGGTTGGACAGGATGTTCGCCGTGAACACCTGGGACGGCGCCGGGCTGTCCGGGTCCTCCTCGCGGAGCATGGCGATGGAGCGCTCCACGGAGTCCTCCGTCAGGGGCTGGCCGGTGCGCAGCACCAGCATCATCTCGTTGAACAGCTTCTGCACGAGGGCGACCTCGGCGCGCTCCCCGGTGGCGGTCACCTCGTTGCCGCGGACGTGGATGTCGGCGGCGGGGAACCCCTGCTCGATCACGCGCAGCAGCGAGTCCGCCGTGCCGAGCAGGGTGACCATCGGATGCTTCTCGGGGATGACGATCCGGGCGCTCACCCGGCCGTCGTCGGTCGGTTCGGGGCGCGACTGTCCGTCGGTACGGGTCTGCGATGTGTCACTCATGGGTCGGCGCTGGGCCTGCCTCATCCCATCCGTGGTCTCGTGTGCCGCTCGGTCTCTCCGGGGCACCAGGGTACGCCGCGAGCGTGATCGCCGCGGCGGGCGGCGGGGCCGCACCCGACGATGCTGCGGCAGATCGCGGGGCGGCGCGAGCCCTTTTCGCGGGGAGCCCGCGCGGCGTCCACCGCCGGCGCCGCGCCGTTCACGGGTGACGGCGGGCGGGGACGGGCACCCGGGCGAGGTCCTCGGCGAGCACCAGCTCCCCGTCGAAGTGCTTGCGGGCGTCGGCCAGGTGCTGGCCCAGGTCCGGGTAGCGCTGGGAGAAGTGGGTCAGCACCAGGGTCCGCGCCCCGGCCTCGGCGGCGACCTTGGCGGCCTGGCCGGCGGTGAGGTGGCCGTGGTCCTCGGCGAGGTGGGCGTCGGCGTCGGTGAAGGTCGCCTCGACCACCAACAGGTCGGCCCCCTCGGCCAGTCGGTGCACCCCCTCGCAGAGCCGGGTGTCCATCACGAAGGCGAAGCGCTGGCCCCGCCGGTGCTCGCTGACCTCGTCCAGGGTGACAGTGCGGCCGTCCACCTCGACCGCGCCCTCGTGCTGGAGCCGGCCCACGGCCGGGCCGCGCACGCCGGCCTCGGCGAGCCGCTCGGGCACCAGCCGGCGGCCGTCCGGCTCGGACAGCCGGTAGCCGAAGGACTCCACCGGGTGGTCCAGCCGGACGGCGTCCAGCGCGAAGCGGGCGCCGGGCGCGGGCAGCGGGCCGGGTTCGTCGATCGGCCGCGGCCGCAGCACGGCGGTCTCGTGGTACGCGGTGGCGTGCCGCAGCCGCTCGAAGTAGACCTCCCCGGAGGCCGGGAAGTAGACGTCCACCGGGTGCGGGACCCGGTCAAGGTTGATCCGCTGGATCACCCCGGCGAGGCCCAGGCAGTGGTCGCCGTGGAAGTGGGTCACCGCGATCCGGGTGATCTGGGTGGCCGAGACCCCGGCGTGCAGCATCTGGCGCTGGGTGCCCTCGCCCGGGTCGAACAGCAGGCCCTCGCCGTCCCAGCGGAGCAGGTAGCCGTTGTGGTTGCGGTGCCGGGTGGGCACCTGGCTGGCGGTGCCGAGGACGACGAGTTCGCGCTGGGACACCTGGGATCAGACCATGCTCTCGTTCATCGGCATCCCGCCGAGCACGTGCACGTGGGCGTGGAACACGGTCTGCCCGGCGCCCGCACCGGTGTTGAAGATCAGCCGGTAGTCCTCGACGCCCTCGTCCCGCGCCACCGCGCCCGCCTCGGCCAGCAGTTCGCCGGCGATCTCGGGCTCGGCGGCGCCCAGCGCCGCTGCGTTCGGGTAGTGGACGTGCGGGATCACCAGGACGTGCACGGGGGCCTTGGGGGCGATGTCGCGGAAGGCGAGGACGCGCTCGGTCTTGCGCAGCACGGTCGCCGGGATCTCGCCCGACACGATCTTGCAGAACACACAGTCGGACTGCGGCTCGCCGGCCATCGGAATCTCCTCGGTTCGGTCGTCGATCACGTTGCACGGGCCGTACGGGCGCAGCCTAGCCGAGCCGCCCGACCGCCTGCCGGTACTCCCTCAGGTGCTTCCAGCGCACCGAGCGCATGCCGACCACGTCCCCCTCCTCGAGGTCGAAGTCCTCGGACAGGAAGGCCACCGCCAGGAAGACGAAGCCGAGCAGCCAGCGCCTGGTCAGCCGCCAGGTGTTGGGGCGCATCACCCGCTTGCGGCGCACCACCCGCATCGCCAGGATCCCCTTGCCCACGCTGAAACCGGTCAGCCGGGCGAGCACCACCTGGTTGAGGAACGAGGCGAGCAGGCCGACGCCCAGGAAGGCCGCCCAGAACTGCACCACCGTGCCGCTCGCGTGCTGGGCGGCGTGGCCGGCCGCGGCCGCGACCGGCTTGGTGCGGCCCGCGGCCTCGTCGGAGGCGACGGCGGCGGAGAAACCGAGGCTCAGTGCGAGGGCGAAGTCCAGCACGATCGCCAGGAAGCGCCGGAAGCCGCCCGCCTCCGGGGGGCACGGCGGCAGCGCGGGCTGCGGCTGCTGGTGGTTCTGCTGCTGCGGGTAGGGCTGCTGCTGCGCCTGCGGGTACGGGGCCTGCCCGTACGGCGGTTGGGCCTGCGGGTACGGCTGGGGCTGCCCGTACGGCTGGGGCTGCTGCGGGTACGGCTGCGGGGGCTGCCCGTACGGACCCTGGCCGTACGGGTTCGGCCCCGGGCCGCTCTGCGGGTACTGCTGCTGCGGGTACGGCTGGTTCTGCGGGTACTGCTGGTTCTGCGGGTACTGCTGCTGCGGGTACTGCGGCGGCGGATAGCCCTGCGCCATGGTGTGCTCCCCCGTGAGCCGTCGACCAGATCACGATCGTGATCAAGAACAGCCCCGCATCCTACCCACGCCCCGGCACGGGAGCCCGGCCGCGCCGGACCCCCGCGCCCCGAAGGGCCCCGCGCCGGCTACCCCCAGGGCAGTGGCGGCGCCGTGCGGGCCGGGGTGGCGGCCAGGGTGTCGAGGGCGATCCGCACCGCCTCGGCCAGCTGCGGGTCCTCGCCGGCCGCCCAGTGGTGCGGGGCGAACGGCACCTCGACGTCCGGGTCGACGCCGTGGTTCTCCAGGCCCCAGCCGTAGTTCTCCATCCACATCGCGTACTTGGGCTGGGTGACCAGGGTGCCGTCGACCAGCTGGTACCGGCTGTCGATGCCGATCACCCCGCCCCAGGTCCGGGTGCCGACCACCGGGCCGATGCCGAGCGCCTGGATGGCGGCGTTGACGATGTCGCCGTCCGAGCCGGACAGCTCGTTGGCGATCGCGACCACCGGCCCGCGCGGGGCGTCCATCGGGTAGGGCACCCGGCCCTCGGTGTCCCGGATCGCGTACCAGCCGACGATCCGCCGGGCCAGCTTCTCTATCACCAGCTGCGAGGTGTGGCCGCCGCGGTTCTCCCGGACGTCCACGATCAGGCCCTCCTTGGCCATCTCGGTGGAGAGGTCGCGGTGCAGCTGCGCCCAGCCGGCCGTCTGCATGTCGGGGATGTGCAGGTAGCCGAGCCGGCCGCCGGACAGCTCCCGCGTCTTCGCCCGCCGGCCGGCCACCCAGTCGTGGTAGCGCAGCGCCTCCTCGTCGGCGAGCGGGACGACCACGGGGTGGCGCCGGTCGGTGCCGTCCTTTCCGGCCACGGTCAGCTCGACCGGCTGCCCGGCGGTGCCCGCCAGCAGCGGGGCCGGGCCGGTGACCGGGTCGACCGGGCGGCCGTTGACGGCGAGCACGGCGTCGCCCGGGCGGACCGCCGCGCCGGGCGCGGCCAGCGGCGAGCGGGCGCGGGGGTCGGAGGACTCGCCGGGCAGGATCCGGCCGATCCGCCACTGCTCGCCGTCCCGGACCAGGTCGGCGCCGAGCAGGCCCTGGCGTCGGGCGGGCTCGGTGTAGCGGCCGTACGGGACGACGTAGGCGTGCGAGGTGCCGAGTTCGCCGTTCACCTCCCAGAGCAGGTCGACCAGTTCGTCGTGCGAGCCGACCCGCTCGACCAGCGGCCGGTAGCGCTCCAGGATCCCGGCCCAGTCGACGCCGCCGAGGTCGGGGCGCCAGAAGTTGTCCCGCATCAGCCGGCCGTTCTCGGCGTACATCTGCCGCCACTCGGCGGCCGGGTCGACGGTCACCCGCAGCCGGGTGAGGTCGACGGCGGTCTCGTCGTCCTCGCCGCCGGCCTTGCGGTCGGCCGGGACGATCCGCAGCTCGCCCCCGTCCAGCACGGCCAGCCGGGTGCCGTCCCCGCTGACCGAGAACCCGTCGACGCCGTGCACCAGTTGCTCGACCCGGCGCTTCCTGAGGTCGAAGCGCTCCAGCACCGGGCGGGGCCGGTCGTCGTCCAACGAGGCCGCCTCGTCGCCGAGTTCGCCGAGCAGCGGCGCCCTGGTCCACAGCACCCCGTCCTTGGCGGCGCGCAGCGCGTGGAAGCGGCCGCCCTCGACCGGGAAGGGGACGATCCGGTCGGCGATGCCGTCCAGGTCCACCCGGACGGCCGGCGCCGCCCCGCCCGCGGCCTCCTCGCCGTCCGCCGTGCGGGCCCCGGGCTCGTCCTCCTCCCCGCCGGGCGCCCGCCCGGACCGCTGCGGGCCGAACGGGGGCGGCGTCTCGGCGGCGAGCGTCACCAGGTAGGGGCGGCAGCCGTTCGGGAAGGACAGGCCGAAGGCGTGGGCGTCGTAGACCGGGTCGAAGCTGCGCACCGACAGGAAGGCCAGGTAGCGGCCGTCCGCGGTGAAGGCGGGCGAGGTGTCCAGGAAGCGCTGCGAGGTGACCTCCCCGACGGTGCGGGTGGCCAGGTCGGCCAGCACGATCTGGCGCAGCGAGTACGGGCCCATCCGGTGCACCGGGCGCGACCAGGCCAGCCAGGCCGAGTCCGGGCTGAACACCAGTCCGCTGACCTCGCCGTCGGTGCTGCGCTCCAGCTCGTGCACGGCGCCGTCGGCCAGGCCGACCACCAGCACCCGGCCGTCGTGCACGCCGACCGCGGCCCGCCTGCCGTCCGGGGAGACCACCAGCGAGTTGACCCGGCCCAGTCGCCCGGCGGCCAGCCGGCGCCGCTCGGGGTCGTGCACGGCGGGGGCGTACTCCAGGGCGTCCTCGCCCTCGGCGTCGGACACCCAGAGCACGCCCTGGGCGCCGTCCTCGCCCGGCACCACCCGGGCCAGCCGGGCGCGCACGCCCGGGGTCTCGTCCAGCACCCGGGCCGGGCCCTCGCGGTGGGTCAGCCAGTGCACGCTGCCGCGCACCACCACGGCGCCGGCCCGGCCGGTGCGGTCCGGGGCGACGGACTCCAACCAGTGCGCGGCGTGCACCGGGTGGGGGCGGCGGCGGGCCCGCGAGCCGGCCGGACGGACGTCCAGCCGGCGCGGGGTGGCGGTCTCCAGGTCGTCCAGCAGCCACAGGTCGCCGGCCCGGTGGAACACCACCCGGGTGCCGTCGGTGGTGGCGTTGCGGGCGTAGAAGCCGTCCGGGTCGGTGCTGTGGCGGCGCAGGTCGGAGCCGTCCGGGCGGCTGGACCACAGCTCGCCGACGCCCTCGTGGTCGGACAGGAAGGCGATCCGGCCGTCGCCGTCCCCGGCCACCCAGAGCGGGGAGTCGAGCTGCCCGGCCAGCTCCTGGTGGATCCGGACGAACCGGTCCTGCCCGATCCACAACTTGCCGGCCCGGCCGCCCCGGTAGCGCTTCCACCAGGCCGGCTCGCGGTTGTTGACGGTCACCAGCAGCACCCGGTCGCCGTCCGGCTCGAAGGCGAGCCCGCCGACCGGCCCGTACGGCAGCCGCACCGCCTCGCCGCCGTCCAGCGGCACGGCGTGCGCCCAGCAGCGGCGCACGCCGGACTCGCCCGCGCCGGTGGTGGCGATCGGGCGCCCGTCGGCGGTCCAACCCTGCACCCGGGTCTCGGCGTTGCCCCAGTACGTCAGCCGCCGCGACGGTCCGCCGTCCACCGGCACCACGTGCACCTCGGGGGCGCCGTCCCGGGTGGAGGTGAAGGCGATGTGCCGCCCGTCCGGGGAGAACCTGGGGTGCTGCACCGGCAGGTGATCGGCCGTCAGGCGCCAGGCCCGGCCGCCGTCCAGCGGGGCGAGCCACAGGTCGTCCTCGGCGACGAAGGCGACCAGGTCACCGTGCAGATGGGGATGGCGCAGATAGGCGCCCGCAGAGGTGCTCAGGGAGTCCGTCACGCCGCCAGCGTAGGCAGCTTCGGGTACGAGCCGCTCCGTTTTCCGCAGACTCCCGGCGGGCGCACGGGAGTTGCCGGCGGGGTCAGGCCCAGCGGCCGGTGCGCCCCAGCAGCAGCGCGCCCGCCGCCACCCCGGCGGTCGAGGTGCGCAGCACCGAGGGGCCCAGCCGGTACGGCTTGGCGCCGGCCTCGGCGAAGGCGGCCAGCTCCTCCGGGGAGACCCCGCCCTCCGGGCCGACCACCAGCACGATGTCCCCGTCGGCCGGCAGCGCGGCCTGCGCCAGCGGCTCGGCGCCCTCCTCGTGCAGCACCGCGGCGAGCGCGGCCCCGGCCAGCAGCGGTGCCAGCTGCCGGGTGGTCATCGGCTCGCGCACCTCGGGGAAGCGCAGCCGGCGGGACTGCTTGCCCGCCTCCCGGGCGGTGGCCCGCCACTTGGCGAGCGCCTTGGCGCCGCGCTCGCCCTTCCACTGGGTGATGCAGCGCGAGGCGGCCCAGGGGACCACCACGTCCACGCCGACCTCGGTCATGGTCTCCACGGCCAGCTCGCCGCGGTCGCCCTTGGGCAGCGCCTGGACGACCACGATCCGCGGCGCCGGCTCCGGCTCCCGCCGCACGGCGGCCACCGTGACCTCGATCGCGTCCTTGCCGAGCACCGCGGCGACGGTGCCGTCCACGCCCAGCCCCAGCCCGTCCGCCAGGGTGACCGCCTCGCCGGTCGCCAGCCGCTTCACCGCCGCCGCGTGCCGCCCCTCGGGCCCGTCGAGCCGCAGTACGGCCCCGGGCGCGGCGGCGGCGATCCGCTCGGTCTCGACGACGAAGACGGGCGCGGTCATGGCGGGGAACCTTTCCTGGGGTGGCCTGCGGCCGGGGAGGGGAAACACCGCAGGGGTGCCGGGGGTCCTCCCCCCGGCACCCCTGCATGGACGACTACCGGCCGTTGAAGGCGTCCTTCAGGCGCGAGAACAGGCCCTGCTGGCCCGGCGCGAACTGGCCGGACGGCCGCTCCTCGCCGCGCAGCAGCGAGAGCCGGCGCAGCAGCTCCTCCTGCTCGGCGTCGAGCTTGGTGGGCGTCTGCACCTCGACGTGCACTATCAGGTCGCCCCGGCCGCCGCCGCGCAGGTGGGTGATGCCCCGGCCGTGCAGCGGGATCGACTGGCCGGACTGGGTGCCGGGCCGGATGTCGACCTCCTCCAGCCCGTCCAGGGTCTGCAGCGGCACCTGGGTGCCGAGCGCGGCCGCCGTCATCGGGATGGTGACGGTGCAGTGCAGGTCGTCCCCGCGCCGCTGGAAGACCGCGTGGGTGGTCTCGGCGATCTCGACGTACAGGTCGCCGGACGGGCCGCCGCCGGGGCCGACCTCGCCCTCGCCGGCCAGCTGGATCCGGGTGCCGTTGTCCACACCGGCCGGGATCTTCACGGTCAGGGTGCGGCGGGCCCGCACCCGGCCGTCGCCGGCGCACTCGGGGCAGGGGGTCGGCACCACGGTGCCGAAGCCCTGGCACTGCGGGCACGGGCGGGAGGTCATGACCTGGCCCAGGAACGAGCGGGTGACCTGGGACACCTCGCCCTTGCCGCGGCACATGTCGCAGGTCTGGGCCGAGGTGCCGGGGGCCGCGCCCTCGCCGTTGCAGGTGGTGCAGGTGACGGCGGTGTCGACCTGGAGTTCCTTGGTGGTGCCGAAGGCGGCCTCCTCCAGGGTGATCTCCAGCCGGATCATGGCGTCCTGGCCGCGGCGGGTGCGCGAGCGCGGGCCGCGCTGGCCGGCCGCGGCGCCGAAGAAGGCGTCCATGATGTCGGAGAAGCCGAAGCCCGCCGCGCCGGCGCCGAAGCCGCCCGCGCCACCGCCGCCGCCCGGCGACAGCGGGTCGCCGCCCAGGTCGTAGACCTGGCGCTTCTGCGGGTCGGAGAGCACCTCGTAGGCGGCGTTGATCTCCTTGAACCGCTCCTGCGTCTTCGGGTCCGGGTTGACGTCCGGGTGCAGTTCGCGTGCCAGGCGCCGGAACGCCTTCTTGATCTCGTCCTGCCCCGCATCCCGTCGGACGCCGAGTACCGCGTAGTAGTCCGTGGCCACCAAATGCTCCGCTTGTTCCGCCTGTAGTAGTGCTGCGACTGGACGCCGGCCGTTGCGAATCCAACGGCCGGCGGTGTGCTACGACTCGGCCAGGATCTGGCCCACGTACCGTGCCACCGCCCGCACCGCCCCCATTGTGCCCGGGTAGTCCATCCGGGTCGGACCGATCACACCCAGTTTGGCCACACTCTCGTCGCCCGAACCGTAGCCGACCGAAACGACCGAGGTGGAATTCAGCCCTTCGTAGGCGTTCTCCCGCCCGATCCGGACCGTCATCGCGGCGTCCGTGGTCTCACCCAGGAGGCGGAGCAGGACGACCTGCTCCTCCAGGGCCTCCAGCACCGGCTGGATGGTGAGCGGGAAGTCGTGCCCGAAGCGGGTCAGGTTGGCGGTGCCGGCCAGCATGATCCGTTCCTCGTTCTGCTCGGCGAGCGCCTCGAACAGCGTCGCCAGGACCGTGCTGACGGTCGGCCGGTCGGCCGCCTCGAAGGCCGCCGGGAGCTCCTCCAGGAGCCCCGGGACGTCCGGCAGCCGCTGGCCGGCCGCCCGGGTGTTGATCCGCGAGCGCAGGTCCGCCAGGACCGTCTCGCCGACCGTGCCCGGGCAGTCGACCATCCGCTGTTCGACCCGGCCGGTGTTGGTGATCAGCACCAGCATCACCTTGGCCGGGGCCAGCGCCACCAACTCGATGTGCCGGACGGTGGAGCGGGTCAGCGAGGGGTACTGCACCACGGCGACCTGGCGGGTCAACTGGGCGAGCAGCCGCACCGTACGGGTGACCACGTCGTCCAGGTCGACGGCGCCGTCCAGGAAGTGCCGGATCGCCCGGCGCTCCGGGGAGCTCATCGGCTTGATCTCGGCGAGCTTGTCGACGAACAGCCGGTAGCCCTTGTCAGTGGGGATCCGCCCGGCGCTGGTGTGCGGCTGGTGGATGTACCCCTCCTCCTCCAGCGCCGCCATGTCGTTGCGCACGGTGGCCGGGGACACCCCGAGGTTGTGCCGCTCCACCAGGGCCTTGGAGCCGACCGGCTCCTCGGTGCCCACGTAGTCCTGGACGATCGCGCGCAGCACGGCGAGCTTGCGGTCGTCCAGCTGGCGGACCTCTCCGGCCATGGGGCACGCACCTCCGTCTTCGCACGTTGTCCGTCTGTGATGCTGCGAGCCGCTCCGGGGAGGGCCCCGACCCTGGCACTCTGCACGCACGAGTGCCAAAACCGTACCTGCCAGTGTACGGCCCGGGTCGTACCGCAGGAACGGCCCGGCCGGGGTGATCCTGCCCGCAGTTCCGGACGGCCACCGCGACACTCCGCGTGCACGGGTGGTGCCCCGGGGCCGTCCGGGTGGCAGCATCGAAAGCGACGGCGAACGGAGGAGCAAGCGATGTCGAGCTCGGGCCAGCACACCCGTTTCGCGCCCGACCGCGGCCTGACCAGCCGCATGGTCGGGACGATGTTCGTGATCGGGCTGCTGTACGTCGGTTTCACGGGCCTGCTGATCGCGCTGCTGCGCGGGGCCTGGCCGCTGATCGTGCTGATCTCCGGCGGGCTGTTCGTGGCCCAGTTCTGGTTCAGCGACAAGATCACCGAGCGGGCCATGGGCGCCCACCAGGTGACCGAGGAGCAGTACCCCCAGCTGCACGGCACCATCGACCGGCTCTGCGCCCTGGCCGACATGCCCAAGCCCCGCGTGGCGGTCGCCGACAACGACATGCCGAACGCCTTCGCCACCGGCCGCAACCCGCAGAACGCCGTGGTGTGCGTCACCACCGGCCTGCTGCGCCGACTGGAACCCGAGGAGTTGGAGGGCGTCCTGGCGCACGAGCTGTCGCACGTCGCCCACCGGGACGTCGCGGTGATGACCATCGCCGGCTTCCTGGGCGTGCTCGCCGGGGCGATGACCCGGGTCGCGATGTACGGCGGGTTCATGGGCGGCAACCGCAACAGCAACGACCAGAACGCGGCCATCGCGGCGCTGGTCATCCCGCTGGTGTCGATCGTGGTCTACGCGATCAGCTTCCTGCTCACCCGGCTGCTGTCCCGCTACCGCGAACTGGCCGCCGACCGGGCCGCCGCCCAGCTCACCGGCCGGCCCAGTGCCCTCGCCTCGGCGCTCACCAAGGTCACCGGGCAGATCGCCGCCATCCCCACCGAGGACCTGCGCAAGGCCCAGCCCTACAACGCCTTCTACTTCGCCCCGGCGCTGAGCGCCAGGGAGACCGCCTCCCAGCTGCTCTCCACCCACCCGACGCTGGAGAAGCGGCTGGCCCAGCTGGCGAAGATCTCCGAGCAGCTCGGCCGCTGACCCCCCACCGACCCGCCCCGCCCTGCCCCGCCCGAGAGGACCGCCGTGGGATTCCTGGACGCCCTGTTCGGCCGCACCAAGCCCGTCAAGCCCGACCTCGACCAGCTGTTCGGCCTGCCGTCCGCCGCGCTCACCCTGGAGGCCGGGGCCGGGTTCCTCCCCACCGGGCTCGGCTCGGTCTGCTTCGCGGCCGTCGAGGGCGCCGCCTTCGTCCAGGTGGAGCAGCAGGTCCGGGCCCTGCTGGACGCGGACACCGAGCGCGGCGGCGTCCCGGTGGAGGCCTCCAAGGACGGCTACGGCTACTCCTGGCTGCTCACCCGGCACACCCCCGAGGAACTCCCGGAGCTGGTCAACGACCTGCACGCGGTCAACAGCGAACTGGAGGCGAACGGCTTCGGCCCGCAGCTGCTCTGCTCCCTGGTCGTCTTCCGCAACGCCGAGGGCCAGTCGCTGGCCCTGGTCTACCTCTACAAGCGCGGCACCTTCTACCCCTTCGCCCCGATGCCCGGCGGCGGCGAGCGGCGCAACAGCCCGCTGGAGCTCCAGGTGAACGCGATGCTGGGGAACGACCTGCGGCTGGAGAAGGACCTCAGCCGCTGGTTCCCGGTCTGGGGCGCGCCGGGTCTCTGACACCCCGTCCGTAAAATCGCCCCATGCACAGCCACCAGTACGGACCGGACCTCACCCCGCCGTGGAAGAAGCAGCAGCCCGCACCCGAGGTGCCGGCCGAGCGGGACCTGGTGGTCGAGGAGGCGGCCACCGGCTACTGCGGGGCGGTGGTGCGCTGCGAGCGGACCGCGGAGGGGTTCACCGTCACCCTGGAGGACCGCTTCGGCAAGCACCGGGTCTTCCCGCTGGTGCCGCGCGGCTTCCTGCTGGAGGGCAGGGTGGTCACCCTGGTGCGCCCGGCCGCCCCGGCCGCGCCGCGCACCCCCGCCCGCACCGCCTCCGGCTCGATCGCCGTGCCCGGTGCCCGGGCCCGGGTCGCCCGCGAGTCCCGGATCTACGTCGAGGGCCGGCACGACGCCGAACTGGTCGAGCGGGTCTGGGGCGACGACCTGCGCATCGAGGGCGTCGTCGTCGAGTACCTCCAAGGCATCGACGACCTCCCGGCGATCGTCGGCGACTTCGCCCCCGGCCCCGGCCGCCGCCTCGGCGTCCTGGTCGACCACCTGCTCCCGGGGACGAAGGAGCACCGCATCGCCGCCCAGGTCACCGGCGAGTCGGTGCTGGTCGTCGGCCACCCCTACATCGACATCTGGCAGGCCGTGAAGCCGTCCAGCGTCGGCATCCCCGCCTGGCCCGCCGTCCCCCGCGGCGAGGACTGGAAGGAGGGCACCTGCCGCCGCCTCGGCTGGCCGGTGGACACCCCGGCCGCTTGGAAGCACATCCTGTCGAAGGTCAATTCCTACAAGGACCTGGAGCCCGAACTGCTGGCCAAGGTCGAGGAGTTGATCGACTTCACCGCCCTGCCGGGTCAGGAGTAGGCCTGGAACTCCGAGGTGTCGAGCGTGACGTCCAGCAGATCCACCGGAATGGGCTCGCCGAACTCGACGGTCCGCATCACCGTGTAGTCCGGCAGTCCGGAGACACTCGCCCGGGTCGGCTCGGTCAGCAGCACACAGACGGCCTTGAGCGGGTCAACGATCAGATACGCGGGAATCCCACCCTGGGCATAGAGCTCCCGCTTGGTTCGGTGGTCACGGAGCGCGCTGGGCTTCGTGACCACTTCGACCACCAGAGTGACCGCGGCTGCGGGCAACTCCTCAACGGGCCCGCGCTCGAACACAACCAGGTCCGGTTGCGGCTCACCGGCGTCACCCGGGAAGGAGAGGCTCTGCTTCGTCAAGCCATGCCATTTCCCGTAGGGGATCTGGTCGAGCAGGGACGCGACGATGAGGTTGGTCGCCAGGTCGGAGCTCGGAGACAGCAGGATCTCCCCGAAGATGATCTCGACACGAACACCTTCCGGGATTTCGAGCCGCTCAAGGACCCTCTGCACCCGCGTACTTGAAGTAGTCACGCGAACACGATAGGTCCCCGGTCAGTCCACCAGGTCACGCACGACGGCGTCCGCCAGGAGCCGTCCCTGGAGGGTCAGGGCGGCGCGGCCCTGCTCGTAGGCCGTCTCGGCGAGGAGGCCGTCGGCGAGGGCCTTGGCGGCGGCCCGGCGGCCCGCCTCGGCGAGGAGGTCGAGGGGGATGCCGTCGGCCAGGCGCAGTTCCAGCAGGATGCGCTCGACCCGGCGGTCCTCCTCCGACAGCACCTCGCGGCCCAGGGCCGGGGTGCGGCCCTCGGCGAGGGCCTGGGCGTAGGCGGCGGGGTGCTTGGCGTTCCACCAGCGGACGCCGCCGACGTGGCTGTGGGCGCCGGGGCCGGCCCCCCACCAGTCGGCGCCGGTCCAGTAGAGCTCGTTGTGGCGGCAGCGCCCCTCGGGGGTGGTGGCCCAGTTGGAGACCTCGTACCAGGAGTAGCCGGCCGCGCTGAGCGCCTGTTCGGCGATGAGGTAGCGGTCGGCGTGCACGTCGTCGTCGATCATCGGCAGTTCGCCGCGCTTGACCCGGGCGGCCAGCTTGGTGCCGTCCTCGACGATCAGGGAGTACGCGGAGACGTGGTCGGGCCCGGCGCCGATCGCGGCGTCCAGGGAGGCCCGCCAGTCGTCGTCGGACTCGCCGGGGGTGCCGTAGATCAGGTCGAGGTTGACGTGGTCGAAGCCGGCCGCGCGGGCCTCGGCCACGCAGGCCTCGGGGCGGCCGGGGGTGTGGTGGCGGTCGAGCAGCCGCAGGACGTGCGGGCGGGCGCTCTGCATGCCGAAGGAGATCCGGTTGTAGCCGCCCTCGCGCAGCTCGGCCAGGTACGCCGGGTCGACGGACTCGGGGTTGGCCTCGGTGGTGACCTCGGCGCCCGGGGCGAGCCCGAACTCCTCACGCAGCGCGGCCAGCATCTTCACCAGGTCGCGGGCGGGCAGCAGGGTCGGGGTGCCGCCGCCGAGGAAGACGGTCTGCACCGGGAGGTCGACGTCCCCGAGGACGCGACGGGCCAGCCGGATCTCGGCGACCACGTTGTCCGCGTAGGTCTCCTGGGAGGCGACGGCCCCGGAGGAGCGCAGCTCGGTGGCGGTGTAGGTGTTGAAGTCGCAGTAGCCGCAGCGGCTGGCGCAGTACGGGACGTGCAGGTAGAAGCCGAACGGCCGGTCGCCCAGCCCGGTGAGGGCGTGCGCGGGCAGGGAACCGTCGGACGGCACCGGTTCGCCGTCGGGGAGTGCGGAGGGCATGACCCCATTGTCCCGTACGACTCACCCGAACTCGTGAGCCGTACGGGAGGGGGGTGGCTCAGGCCTCGTTGGCGCCCGCGTACATGGCGGCCACCGCGTCGGCGTAGGTCCGCTCGACCACCGGGCGCTTGATCTTGAGGCTCGGGGTGAGCTCGCCGTGCTCGATGTCGAGGTCGCGCGGCAGCAGGTGGAACTTCTTGATCGTCTGCCAGCGCTGGAGGTCGGCGTTGACCCGCTTGACGAAGCCCTCGATCAGCTGGTGCACGGCCGGGTCGGCGGTCAGCTCGGCGTAGCTCCTGCCGGCCAGGCCGCGCTCGGCGGCCCACGGCATCAGCACCGCCTCGTCCAGGCCGATCAGCGCGGTGCAGTAGTTGCGGCCGTTGCCGATCACCAGGATGTTGCTGACGAACGGGCAGACCGCCTTGAACTTGCCCTCGACCTCGCTGGGCGCCACGTACTTGCCGCCGGAGGTCTTGAACAGGTCCTTCTTGCGGTCGGTGATCCGCAGGAAGCCGTCGGGGCTGAGCTCGCCGATGTCCTCGGTGTGGAACCAGCCGTCCGGCTCCAGCACCTCGGCGGTCTTCTCCGGCAGGTTGTGGTAGCCGCGCATCACGCCGGGGCCGCGCAGCAGGATCTCGCCGTCCTCGGCGATCCGCACCTCGGTGCCGGGCAGCGGGCGGCCGACCGTGCCGATCCGGACGTCCTCCTTGCGGTTGACGCAGGAGCCGGCGCTGGTCTCGCTCAGTCCGTAGCCCTCCAGGATCGGCACCCCGGCGCCGAGGAAGAAGTAGCCGATCTCGGGGGCCAGGGCCGCGCTGCCGGAGACCGCGCCGCGCAGCCGGCCGCCGAAGGCGGCCCGGATCTTCGCGTACACCAGCTTGTCGGCCAGCGCGTGCTGCAGCCGCAGGCCCAGCGGGGCGCTCTCGACGCCGGTGGCGACCCGGCTCTCCTGGACCGCCCGGGCGTACTCGCGGGCGACCTTGGCGGCCCACAGGAAGATCTTGTACTTGGCGCCGCCCTCGGCCCGGGCCCGCCCGGCGATGCCGTTGTAGACCTTCTCGAAGATGCGGGGCGCCGAGGCCATGGTGGTCGGCCGGATGACCGGCAGGTTGTGGATGATCCGGTCGACCCGGCCGTCCACGGCCATCACGTGGCCGGTGGCGATCTGGCCGGAGATCAGCGTCTTGCCGAAGACGTGCGACAGCGGCAGCCACATGAACTGCACGTCGTCGGGGCCGAGCAGGCCGCTGGCCTCCTGGGCCCGGCCCTCGTAGGCCCAGCAGTCGTGCACCAGGCGCACGCCCTTGGGGCGGCCAGTGGTGCCGGAGGTGTAGATGAGGGTGGCCAGCTGCTCCTTGTCGAGCCCGGCCACGGCCTTCTCGACCGCGTCCGGGTGCTGCTCCAGGTACTCGGCGCCGCGCCGTTCCAGCTCGGCCAGGGTGATCAGGTCCAGCCCGGCCGTCGGGAGCGCCTCCGGCCCGGATTCCCCGGCGGGGGCGTCGAAGAGGATCACGGTGCGCAGCTCGGGCAGCTCGTCGATGTGCTCGACGGCCTTGGCCAGCTGGTCGGCGTTCTCGGCGAACATGGCCCGGGAGCCGGAGTTGGAGAGGATGAAGGCCGTCTCGTCGGCGTTGGTGCTCGGGTAGACGGTGGTGATGGCGGCGCCCGCGCACATGGCGCCCAGGTCGGCGAGGATCCACTCGACCCGGGTGGAGGAGGCCAGCGCGACCCGGTCCTCCGACTGGATGCCGAGCGCCATCAGGCCGGCGGCCACCGCCTTGACCCGGACGGCGGTCTGCGCCCAGGTGAGCGAGCGCCACTGCTCGGCGCCCGGCGCGCCGTCCGCGGCGTGCTCGTCGACCGAGGCCGGGTAGCGGTAGGCCTCGGCGTTCGGGGTCAGGGCGACCCGCTCCAGGAACAGGTGGGCGACGGAGGCGGGACGCCCGGCGACGATGTCGGCACTGCCGGAGTCGATCAGGGACTGCGCGGAACTCAACGAGGACCTCCGGGGGCGGGTGGCCGTCTGAGGGATTGTCGCGGCGTCCGTGGGGGCGGCCGCCGGGCCCCGGTTAACGTGGTCGGTACCGGTCAGTAACAAGGGCGTAGTCAGCAGCCTAGGGGGAAACCGGTCATTCCGTAAGGGGGCGGCCCCAGCTGGCACGCCCCCGAAGCGCCGGTGCCGGTCCCACCGGGGGCGCGAACCGGGCCCCGAAGGCAAAGGCCCGGCAAACCTCCGCCGGACGGCCCCCGAATCGTCTGTACGACGCTACAGAACGACGAGAATTGGGGTGCGAACCCGACCGGCGACGACAAGAGTGTGCCAGTGCTGATCAGACTGCTCCGGGCGTACCTGCGCCCATACTCCCGACCGATCACCCTGCTGGTGGCCCTCCAGCTGGTGTCCACCCTCGCGGCGCTCTACCTGCCCACACTCAACGCCGACATCATCGACAAGGGCGTGGTCAAGGGCGACACCGGCTACATCCTGCGCCTGGGCGCCGTGATGATCGGCGTCACCCTGCTCCAGGCGCTCTGCTCCATCGGCGCCGTCTACTACGGCGCCCGCACCGCGATGGCCTTCGGCCGCGACCTGCGGGCCGCCGTCTTCGACCGGGTGCAGAGCTTCTCCGCCCGCGAGGTCGGCCAGTTCGGCGCCCCGTCGCTGATCACCCGCACCACCAACGACGTCCAGCAGGTCCAGATGCTGGCCCTGATGAGCTTCACCCTGATGGTCGCCGCACCGATCATGTGCGTCGGCGGCATCATCATGGCGCTCAACCAGGACGTCCCGCTGTCCGGCCTGCTGCTCGCCGTCATCCCCGCGCTCGGCGTCGTCGTCGTCCTGCTGGTGCGCGCCCTGCGGCCGAAGTTCCGCAGCATGCAGGTGAAGATCGACACCGTGAACCGGGTGCTGCGCGAGCAGATCACCGGCATCCGGGTCATCCGCGCCTTCGTCAAGGACGGCCACGAGCAGCAGCGCTTCGCCGACGCCAACGAGGACCTCACCCAGGTCGCCCGGCAGGTCGGCCGGCTGATGTCCGTGATGTTCCCCGCCGTGATGCTGGTCGTCAACGTCTCCAGCGTCGCGGTGCTCTGGTTCGGCGCCCACCGCATCGACAGCGGCGGCATGGAGATCGGCGGACTCACCGCCTTCCTCTCCTACCTGATGCAGATCCTGATGAGCGTCATGATGGCCACCTTCATGTTCATGATGGTGCCGCGCGCCGAGGTCTGCGCCGAACGCGTCCAGGAGGTCCTCTCCACCGCCTCCAGCGTCGTCCCGCCCGCCGCCCCGGTCACCGAGCTGCTGCGCCGCGGCCACCTCGAACTGCGCGACGTCGCCTTCCGCTACCCCGGCGCCGAGGCCCCGGTGCTGCGCGGCATCGACCTCACCGCCCGCCCCGGCGAGACCACCGCCATCATCGGCTCCACCGGCGCCGGCAAGTCCACCCTGCTCGGCCTCGTCCCCCGGCTCTTCGACGCCACCTCCGGACAGGTCCTGCTCGACGGCACCGACGTGCGCGAACTCTCCGCCGACACGATCGCCGACAGCGTCGGCATCGTCCCGCAGAAGCCCTACCTCTTCTCCGGCACCGTCGCCAGCAACCTCCGCTACGGCCGTCCCGACGCCACCGACGAGGAACTCTGGCACGCCCTGGAGATCGCCCAGGCCAAGGACTTCGTCGAGAAGCTGCCCGAAGGCCTGGACGCCCCCATCGCCCAGGGCGGCAGCAACGTCTCCGGCGGCCAGCGCCAGCGCCTGGCCATCGCCCGGGCACTCGTCCGGCGGCCCGACGTCTACCTCTTCGACGACTCCTTCTCCGCGCTCGACTACGCCACCGACGCCAGGCTGCGCAAGGCCCTCGCCCGCGAGACCTCGAACGCCACCGTCCTGATCGTCGCCCAGCGCGTCTCCACCATCCGCGACGCCGACCGGATCATCGTCCTCGACGAGGGCGCCGTCGTCGGCAGCGGCACCCACCACGAACTGATGGCCGACAACCCGACGTACCGGGAGATCGTGCTCTCCCAGCTCACCGAGCAGGAGGCGGCGTGACCAGCCCAGGAAAGCCCGCCGGAAAGCCGGCCGGGCAGCCGGCCGGGACCCCCGCCGGACCGGGCGCCGGACAGCCCGACGACCGGCTCCCCAGCGACTCCCAGGCCGCCGCCGCCCGCCGCGGACCGGCCGGACCGGGCCGCTTCATGGGCGGCCAGGGCACCGAGAAGTCCATGGACTTCAAGGGCTCCGGCAAACGCGTGCTCGGCCTGCTGCGCCCCGAACGCACCATCCTGATCGGCGTCCTGCTGCTCGGCGTGCTCGGCATCGGCTGCGCCGTCACCGGCCCGAAGATCCTCGGCGACGCCACCGACCTGATCTTCGCCGGCGTCATCGGCGCCCGCTTCCCGGCCGGCACCTCCAAGGCCGAGGTCATCGCCGGACTGCGCGCCCACGGCGACGGCGGCATCGCCGACCTGCTCTCCGCCGTGGACTTCACCCCCGGCCAGGGCATGGACTTCGGCGCCATCGGCTCCGTCCTGCTCTGGGTGCTCGGCATCTACGTCGCCTCCGCCCTCTTCGGCATCGTCCAGGGCCGGCTGGCCACCCGGGCGATCCAGTCCGCCAGCTACCGGCTGCGCCAGGACGTCGAGGCCAAGCTCGCCCGGCTGCCGCTCAGCTACTTCGACAAGCAGCCGCGCGGCGAGGTGCTCAGCCGGGTCACCAACGACATCGACAACATCGGCCAGTCGATGCAGCAGACCATGGGACAGATCGTCAACTCGCTGCTCACCGTGGTCGGTGTGCTCGCGATGATGTTCTGGATCTCCCCCGTCCTCGCCGCGATCGCCCTGGTCTCCGTACCGCTCTCGGTGGTCGTCGCCGCCAAGGTCGGCAAGCGGGCCCAGCCGCAGTTCGTCCAGCAGTGGAAGTCCACCGGCCAACTCAACGCCCACATCGAGGAGATGTACACCGGCCACAACCTGGTCAAGGCGTTCGGCCGGCACCGCGAGTCCGCCGAGACCTTCCGCGAGCACAACGACGCGCTGTTCCACGCCAGCTTCCGCGCCCAGTTCATCTCCGGGATCATCCAGCCCGCGATGATGCTGATCGGCAACCTGCAGTACGTGCTGGTCGCCGTGGTCGGCGGCCTGCGGGTGGCCAGCGGCGCGCTGTCCATCGGCGACGTCCAGGCCTTCATCCAGTACTCCCGGCAGTTCAGCCAGCCGCTCACCCAGGTCGCCAGCATGGCCAACCTGGTGCAGTCCGGGGTCGCCTCCGCCGAGCGCGTCTTCGAACTGCTCGACGCCCCCGAGCAGAGCCCCGAACCGGCCATGCCCGAGAAGCCCGACACCGTCCACGGCCGGGTCGCCTTCCAGGACGTGTCCTTCCGCTACGACCCCGACAAGCCGCTCATCGACGACCTCTCGCTCAAGGTCGAACCCGGCCAGACCGTCGCCATCGTCGGCCCCACCGGCGCCGGCAAGACCACCCTGGTCAACCTGCTGATGCGGTTCTACGAGGTCAGCTCCGGACGCATCACCCTCGACGGCGTCGACATCGCCGCGATGTCCCGCGAGGACCTGCGCTCCGGCATCGGCATGGTCCTCCAGGACACCTGGCTGTTCGGCGGCACCATCGCCGACAACATCGCCTACGGCGCCGGCTCCGCCACCCGCGAACAGGTCGTCGAGGCCGCCAGGGCCGCCCACGTCGACCGCTTCGTCCGCACCCTCCCGGACGGCTACGACACCGTCATCGACGACGAGGGCACCGGCGTCAGCGCGGGCGAGAAGCAGCTGATCACCATCGCCCGGGCCTTCCTCGCCCAGCCGTCCATCCTGGTCCTCGACGAGGCCACCAGCTCCGTCGACACCCGCACCGAGGTGCTCATCCAGCGGGCCATGGCCCGGCTGCGCACCGGCCGTACCAGCTTCGTCATCGCCCACCGGCTCTCCACCATCCGGGACGCCGACGTGATCCTGGTGATGGAGAACGGCTCCATCGTGGAGCAGGGCTCGCACGACGAGCTGATCGCCGCCGACGGCGCCTACGCCCGGCTCTACCAGGCCCAGTTCGCGGAGGCCGTGGCCGAGGTGGACTGACCCGTCGCCACCCGCGGAGCCGGGACGGAACCCTCCGTCCCGGCTCCGCGCACGTCGGCGCCCACCCCGCCCCGTGGGCTCGAGCAGCCGACGGCGAGGGCCTCTTGGAAACGCCGGAGGGCCCGGGCTGCTGCCCGGGCCCTCCTGGTACCGCTTCCCGCTACGCCTACTTCTTGTCCTTCGGCGTCTCGGCGTCGGTGGACAGCGCGGCGATGAAGGCCTCCTGCGGGACCTCCACACTGCCGACCATCTTCATCCGCTTCTTGCCTTCCTTCTGCTTCTCCAGCAGCTTCCGCTTGCGGGAGATGTCACCGCCGTAGCACTTGGCGAGGACGTCCTTGCGGATCGCGCGGACCGTCTCGCGGGCGATCACCCGGGAGCCGATGGCGGCCTGGATCGGCACCTCGAACTGCTGGCGGGGGATGAGCTTCTGCAGCTTGCCGGCCATCATCACGCCGTAGCCGTAGGCCTTGTCCTTGTGCACGATCGCGGAGAACGCGTCCACCGCGTCGCCGTGCAGCAGGATGTCGACCTTCACCAGCTGGGCGGCCTGCTCGCCGATGGGCTCGTAGTCGAGCGAGGCGTAGCCACGGGTCTTGGACTTCAACTGGTCGAAGAAGTCGAAGACGATCTCCGCGAGCGGCAGGGTGTAGCGCAGCTCGACCCGGTCCTCGGAGAGGTAGTCCATGCCCTGGAGGCTGCCGCGGCGGGACTGGCAGAGCTCCATGATCGCGCCGACGAACTCGTTCGGCGCCAGGATGGTGCCGCGCACGACCGGCTCGAAGACCTCGGAGATCTTGCCGGTCGGGAACTCGCTCGGGTTGGTGACGGTGTGCTCGCTGCCGTCCTCCATCACCACCCGGTAGACCACGTTCGGGGCGGTGGAGATCAGGTCGAGGTTGAACTCGCGCTCCAGGCGCTCCCGGATGATCTCCAGGTGCAGCAGGCCGAGGAAGCCGCAGCGGTAGCCGAAGCCGAGCGCGACCGAGGTCTCCGGCTCGTACACCAGGGCGGCGTCGTTGAGGCGCAGCTTGTCCAGCGCGTCACGCAGCAGCGGGTAGTCCGAGCCGTCCAGCGGGTACAGGCCGGAGAACACCATCGGGCGCGGGTCCTTGTAGCCGCCGAGCGGCTCGGTGGCGCCCTTGTGCATCGAGGTGATCGTGTCACCGACCTTGGACTGCCGGACGTCCTTCACGCCGGTGATGATGTAGCCCACCTCGCCGACGCCGAGGCCGTCGGCGACCTTCGGCTCGGGCGAGATGACGCCGATCTCCAGCAGCTCGTGGGTGGCGCCGGTGGACATCATCTGGATGCGCTCGCGCTTGGTGAGCTGGCCGTCCACGACACGGACGTAGGTGACCACGCCGCGGTAGGAGTCGTACACCGAGTCGAAGATCATCGCGCGGGCCGGGGCGTCCTTGACGCCGACCGGGGCCGGGATGGTGTTGACGATGTGGTCCAGCAGGTCCTCGACGCCGAGACCGGTCTTGGCGCTGACCTGGAGCACGTCGGAGGGGTCGCAGCCGATGATGTGGGCGATCTCGGCGGCGTACTTCTCCGGCTGGGCGGCCGGCAGGTCGATCTTGTTGAGGACCGGGACGATCGTGAGGTCGTTCTCCAGCGCCAGGTACAGGTTGGCGAGGGTCTGCGCCTCGATGCCCTGGGCCGCGTCGACCACCAGGATGGTGCCCTCGCAGGCCGCGAGGGAGCGGGACACCTCGTACGTGAAGTCCACGTGGCCGGGGGTGTCGATCATGTTGAGGATGTGGGTCGTCCCGGCGTCCGGCCCGGTCTTCGGGGCCCACGGGAGGCGGACCGCCTGCGACTTGATGGTGATGCCGCGCTCGCGCTCGATGTCCATGCGGTCGAGGTACTGGGCGCGCATCTGCCGGGGGTCGACGACGCCGGTGATCTGCAGCATCCGGTCTGCGAGCGTCGACTTGCCGTGGTCGATGTGGGCGATGATGCAGAAGTTGCGGATCAGCGCCGGGTCGGTACGGCTGGGCTCTGGCACATTGCTGGGGGTCGCGGGCACCTTGGTCCGATTCTCCGTTGGTCCGGGGCCGGGGGTGTCCGGATCATCGCTGACCGGCTATCCCGGGGACCGGACGGTCTCGTCCGATCGAAATAGTTCCTCCCATCCTCCCACGACTACGGGCCGGGACGCCGTTCGGGCACCTCGCAGCCTTCCGCCGCACGCCCGTGAGGCGGCAGGATGGCTGTTCATGATCCTGGAAAGCGCCCTGCTCGACGTCCTGCCCGGCCGGGAGGACGAGTTCCTCGCCGCCTTCGCCGAGGCCCGCCCGCTGATCGCCGTCCAACGCGGCTTCCGCTCCCTGGAGCTGCGCCGCTGCCTGGACGAGGGGCGTGGCTCGCGCTTCCTGCTGCAGGTGGAGTGGGAGACCCTCGCCGACCACACCGAGGGCTTCCGCGGCTCGGCCGAGTACGCGCGGTGGCGGGAGCTGCTGCACCACTTCTACCGGCCGTTCCCGGAGGTCGAGCACTACGGGGAGCCGGTGCTGAGCGCCTGACCCGCCCGCGGGCCCGCCGCCCCGGGGCGGCTGCGGGCCGGCCGCCGGTTTGGGGCGGGCGGCGGGCCCCTGGTAGCGTGGTCAGCTGCACCTGGCCTCGGCATGCCCTCTCAGCTGGTCCGACGGCCGCGGGGTGCAACCCTCCCCCAGCCTCCGGCCGGGGGGACCCCCAGTAACCATTCACAAGACTGAGGCTCCTTCGTGGCGAACATCAAGTCCCAGATCAAGCGCAACAAGACCAACGAGAAGGCGCGCCTGCGCAACAAGGCCGTCAAGTCCTCGCTGAAGACCGCTCTGCGCAAGGCCCGCGAGGCCGCTGCCGCCGGTGAGACCGAGAAGGCCACCGTGCTGGCCCGTGCCGCCTCCAAGGCGCTCGACAAGGCCGTGAGCAAGGGCGTCATCCACGCCAACCAGGCCGCCAACAAGAAGTCGGCCATCACCAAGCGCGTCAACACCGCCGCCCAGGCCTGACGCCCCCGGGGGCTCCGGCCCCCACCGCCTCAGGGCGACCCGGCCCTCTACCCGGAACCCCGAGGCGTGCGAGACTCGCACCGCACGCGGCCTGCGTTCGCCACGCGGGTGCGGTGCACATGAGCTGTACGGCAGGCGCCGCAGTCAGCCTCTCCCCGAGGCCGACTGCGGCGCCTGTCGCGTTCCGCGTCCCGGCCACTAGGGTCGGTCAGGCGCGACCGGGGGTGCGGGGAGCACCCACGGCGCCAGTCCCGAGGGGGGAACTTCCATGTCGACGCCACCGCCACCGCCGTCGCCGTCGCCGGGCCAGGGTGCCGGCCCGAACGGGCCCGGCTACGGCTTTCCGCAGCAGGCGGCTGCGGCGCCCGTACCGGGCTCGGGTGGGCCTGGTGGGCCGGGTGGGCCGGGGGCCGGCGCCTTCGGGCCGCCGCCCGGGCTGCCGACCGCGCCCGGGCTGCCCGCCGCGCCGCCCAAGGGCGGCGGGCTGCGCCGCAACGCCGTCTGGGCCTTCGTCGGCGCGGTCCTCGCCTCGGCCGGCTGGGCTGCCGCCGTGGCGGTCGTCCCGGACCTGGTCAGCAACGACTCCTCACCGCGCAGCCTCGGCAACTACCACCTCTCCGACGACTTCTGCGCCACCGCGAAGCCCTCCCGGCTGCTGGAGAGCTACACCGTCACCACGGACAGCAGTTCGCCGTCCCACCACACCGACCGGACCGCCGCCCTGGACAGCATGAACTGCTCCATGTCGCTCAAGCGGACCGGCGGCGGCAGCGACAGCGAGTACGCCAGCGTGTACATCCGCGCCGACCTGCACAAGGCCGTCAACCCGGCGCCCGAGCAGGCGTCCGGCAAGGAGCTCTACCGGGCCCGGGGCTACCAGATCACCGACATCCAGGGGATCGGCGAGGACGCGTACTTCATCTACAAGGACGACGGCGGCACGGGCTCGTACCACAGCCTGTTCGCCGAGGTGCAGATCCGCGACGGCGGGATGACCTACTACATCAGCTACAACGCCAGTTACACCCAGGGGAAGTCCAACCCGCCGTCCATGACCGAGCTCCGCAACGACCTGCAGACCGACGCCGACAACGCCGTACGGGCCATGCGCAAGTAGCGGTCCGCCGCCTCCGCCGTCTCGCCGTCTCGCCGCCCCCGTAGGCTCGCCGCCGCGCCGCCGCCGCGGTCAGTACGCGGGGCGGGAGCCGGCCCGGGCGGCCTTGGCGACGGCCACCACCGCCCGCTCCAGGGCGAAGGCCGGGTCGGCCGAGCCGCCCTTGACCGCCGCGTCGGCCTGGGCGATCGCGGTGAGCGCCGTGGCCACCGCATCGCCCGTCCACCCGCGCATCTGCTGGCGGACCCGGTCCACCTTCCACGGCGGCATGCCCAACTCGCGGGCCAGATCGGCCGGACGCATGTTCCGCCCGGTCGTCGCCAGCCGACCGATGCTGCGCACGCCGGAGGCCAGCGCGTAGGTGATGCCGGTCGGCGGCTGGCCGACGGCCAGCGCCCAGCGCAGCCGCTCCAGCGCCTCGGCCGCCCGGCCGGTGACCGCCAGGTCGGCCACCTCGAACCCGGTCGCCTCGGCCCGTCCGCTGTAGTAGCGGGCCACCACCGTCTCGTCGATCGTGCCCTCGACGTCCGAGGTCAACTGGCTGCACGCGGCGGCGAGCTCGCGCAGGTCGCTGCCGAGCGCGTCCAGCAGCGCCTGGCAGGCCTCCTGGGTCGCGGAGCGGCCCAGCGTACGGAACTCGCCCTTGACGAAGGCCAGCCGCTCGCCCGCCTTGGCCAGCTTGGCGCAGGCCACCTCGCGCCCGCCCGCCTTGCGCCCGGCGTCCAGCAGGCCCTTGCCCTTGGCCCCGCCGGCGTGCACCAGGACCATGATCACTTCCTCGGCCGGGGCCTCGATGTACGCCTTGACCTCCTTCACCGACTCGGCGGAGAGGTCCTGCGCGGCCCGCACCACGATCACCTTGCGCTCGGCGAACAGCGAGGGCGTGGTCAGCTCGGCCAGACTGCCCGGCTGCAGCCCGCCGGGCGGGAGGTCCCGCACGTCGGTGTCCGGGTCCGCCGCCCTGGCCGCGGCCACCACCTGGGCGACCGCGCGGTCCAGCAGCAGCTCCTCCTGACCGACCGCGAGGGTCAGCGGGGCGAGCAGGTCGTCGGGTGCACTCTTCCTGGCCATCGCCTACCAGCATCCCACGCGCGGCGGACACTCCCGCCCGTACGGCCGGGGCCCGTACGGCCGGGGGGTGGGGCCAGGGGCCGGGCCAGGGGGACGGGGGTCCGGGACCAGGGATCGGCGAAGGCCGACCGCCCTGCGGGGGTGCGCGGCCGGACCTGGAGAATGGTCCGGTGACCGAGAACCACTCCACCGACCTGCCGGACGTCGACGACCCGTTCGTCCGCCAGCTGCTCGTCCTGCCCGACCGCGACACCGCCGACGAGGCCGCCGAGGAACTCTCCGCCGCCCACCCCGACCTCGGCGAGCTGGAGATCGTCCGCGACGCGCTGGCCGGCGAGGACGACGCCGAGGACGCCCAGTGGCTCGTCGTGCTCGACCCCCCGTCCGACGGCTGGACCCCCGCCCTCCTGCACGCCCTCGACACCCTCGCGGCCTCCTACGAGGGCTGGCGCGAGGAAGCCTGACCGGGCCGTCGCCCGGCCCCGATACCCGTCCTCGACGCCTGGCCCCGACGCCCCCGGCGTTCCCCGAGGTGGTCAGTTCGGCAGCACCCAGTCCGGCCGCCAGGTGCCGGGGGCGTCCCGGGCGGGCGACGTGGCGGCGAGGTGGGCCCGGAGGGTGGCCAGCGCCGGGTTGGGGTTGTCCCGGTGCCACAGCAGCGAGTGCGGGTAGACCGGTGTCGGGTCGGTCACCGGGATGCGGCGCAGACCGTGGCCGGCCGGCCAGACCAGCCGGGTGCGCTCGCTCATGAAGGTGGCCAGGGCCGGGGTGTCGGCGACGGTGTCCAGCAGCGCGTCGGAGCCGAAGTTGGGGCCGGTCGCCTCGATGGTGAGGCCGAACTCGGCGACCAGGTCGTCGTAGTAGGCGGCCCACTCGGTGCCGGGGGCGATGCCGGGCATCCAGATCCGGTGGCCGACCAGCTGGGCGACGGTCACCGAGCGGGCGCCCGCCAGCGCGTGCGCCGGACCGGTGAGCAACTGCAACGGCTCGTCGAGCACCCGGACGGACTCGATGTCCTCCGGGAAGGGCCGCCCGGGCGCGGCGACGGCGCGGAAGGACGCGTCGATCGCCCCCGAGCGGATCGCGGCGACGGCCGCCGCCACGTCGAACAGCATCACCACGTCCAACTCGATCCCGGGGTGCGCCCGGTGGAAGTCGCGCATCAGACCCGACCCGGCGCCGCGCGAGGCGATGATGTCGACCCGCAGCGGCCGCCGGCCCGTCCGCACCGAGGCAACGGCCCGCTCGGCGGCGCGCAGCAGTTCGCGCGCGTGGGGCAGGAACGCCTGTCCGTCGATGGTGAGTTCGGCGCCGCGCGGGGTGCGGGTGAACAGGCGCACCCCGAGGTCGCGCTCCAGGGCGGCGATGCGTTTGGAGACGGCCTGCTGGGTGACCGCCAGGTCGACGGCGGCCTTCTGGAACTGGCCGGCCTCGGCGGCGGCGGCGAAGGTGCGTACGGCTTCGAGGTCCACGTCGGCCCACCTTAGAGAACAACGGACGGTTGTACCCGGCGGGTGGGTCGGTTGTTTGACCTGCGATTGTGGCGCTCGGTTAGCTCTCCCCGGTCAACGTCGGTTTGTTCGAACGGAATGTCGAGGGAGTGCGCCGGACATGGTGGGCACGGGGGACGCGGCAGGTGCGGCGGGCGCAGCGGGTGCGGCAGGCGCAACGGGCACGGCAGGCGCGGCGGGCACGGCAGGTGCGGCGGGCAGGTTCGGCAGGAGACGGCTCGGCCCGGGGTTCGGCTGGCTGTGGGCGGCCTACGCGGTCAGTGCGTACGGGTCCGGACTGGGGTTCGGCGCCCTGCCACTGCTGGCCGTACTGGTGCTGCACGCCGGGCCCGCCCAGGTGTCCGCACTGTCCGCCGTGGGCCCCGCCGTGGGGGCGCTGATCGCGCTGCCGCTCGCGCCCTGGGTGGAGTTCCGGCGCAAACGCCCGGTGATGATCGCCATGGACCTGGTCCGGTTCGCGGCCATGGCGACGATCCCGGCCGCCTACGCCCTCGGACTCCTCGGCTTCGCCCAACTGCTGGCGGTCTCGGCCGTCGTCGCCGCGGCCAAGATCGCGTTCAACGCGGCCGCCGGCGCCCACCTCAAGGCCCTGGTCCGGCCCGAGGACCTCCTGGTGGCCAACTCCCGCTTCGAATCCACGAACTGGAGCTCCATCGCGATCGGACCGCCCCTGGGCGGAGCCGCCATCGGCCTGTTCGGGCCGGTCACCACCGTGATCGCCGACGGGCTCAGCTACCTGCTCTCCGCCCTCGGCATCGGCGCCATCCGCGGCCGGGAGGAGGCCCCGCAGCCCGCCGGACGGAACCCGGGGCGGGCCGGCTCGGTCCTCGACGGCTGGCGGCACATCCTCGGCGACCCCGACCTGCGAGCGCTCTACCTCAACAACCTGCTCGTCTCCGGGCTGATCATGGCCACCGAACCGCTGCTGGCCGTCCTCATGCTGCGCCAACTCCACTTCCCGCCCTGGCAGTACGGCCTCGCTTTCGCCGCCCCCTGTCTCGGCGGACTCATCGGCTCCCGGCTCGCCCAGCGCGTCGTGACCCGCTACGGCCGCCGCCGGGTCTTCCGGACCGTCGGCACCCTGCGCTCCGTCTGGCTGATCGGCCTGGTCCTCGTCCGCCCCGGCATCGTCGGCCTGGTCACCGTGATGGCCGTCGAACTCGCCATCATCATCAACATGAGCCTCTACACCCCGGTGCTCGCCACCCACCGGCTCGAACGCACGCCCAAGCACCTCCTCGCCCGCACCCTGTCCGCCTGGTCCATCGGCCAGCAGGCCGCCATCGCCGTCTGCACCGCGCTCGGCGGCCTGCTCGCCGATGCCACCGGCCCACGCACCGCCCTCACCGTCGCGGGCCTGCTCATCCTGGCCACCCCGCTGCTGCTCCCGCGAGGCGACCAGCAGCCCTCGCCGCACGAGCCGGAACCGTCCCCCAGCCGCTCCTGAAAGCCGCCGGAAACCGTAGCCCCGTCCGGCCGTAGGCCCGTCCGACCGCAGCCCCCGCCTGGAGTCCACCCCCATGAGCACCGCCCTTCTCGTCCTGGACTGCCAACCCGCGGTCCTGGCCGCCCTGCCCGACACCGGAGCCCGCGAGGCCCTGCTCGCCCGCCTGGAGCGGGCCGTCGCCGACGTCCGGGCGGCGGGCGGCACCATCGCCTCGGTGCGCCTCGGCGTCACCGAGGCCGACTGGGCGGCCGTCCCGGTCGCCAACGCGACCTTCGCCGCACTGGCGCGGCACCGCGCGCTGCACCACCAGGACCGGGCCACCGCCGTCCACGAGCGCCTGACCCCCCGCGACGGCGACCTCGTGGTACGCAAGACCCGCCACGGCGCCCTGTCCACCACCGACCTCGACCGGCAGTTGCGCGGGCGCGGCATCACCACCCTGGTCGTCGCGGGCCTCAGCACCGGCGGCGCGGTCCTGTCCACCGTCCTCGACGCGGCCGACCGCGACTACCGCCTGCACGTCCTCTCGGACGGCGTCGCCGACCCGGACCCCGACCTCCACGACACCCTGCTCCGACGGGTCCTCCCCTCCCGCGCCCACCTCGTCGACACCGCCGGACTGCCCGCCCTGCTCCGGGCCGGCCGAACCGGTACGTCGATGGCGGCGGCCCCGCGCTAGGGACCTGCCGCGCTCGCGGCACTCGCCGCGCTGGAGGACTTCGTCCGTGAACCTCCGCTGGGTCGACCAGTGCCCGGACTACCCCGCATCACCGGCCTCCGCAGGCCCTACCCAATTCGGGTGAAGGTCCGTCCACCCACCGACCGGACAGCAATGCGTCGCCATAGCCTCGATGGCGCCCCGTCGCCGCTCGGGTGCGCGATCCGGGCGAAGGTGCGGGATCCGTCGATCCGGAAGGCCACCGACACCATGACACGCTCAGCGGGCGGAAACGACGAGACGACCGGCGGGCCCTCCCGCCGCCAACTGCTCAGGATCGGCATCGGCGTCGCCGTGGGGGCCGGGGCCATCGGCTCCGGCGCGCCCGCCGCGCTCGCCAACGGCCCGTACGACCCGGCCAGTCCGACGATCGCGACCAAGCTCAAGAACCTCAGCGGCCCGGCCGAGACCGGGGCGCTCGGCGCAGCGTGGACCGACCTCGGCATCCCGGTCCGATGCCCGGACGGCACCATGCTCTTCGTCGGCGGCGACACCTTCGACGGCGACCAGGTCTTCGCCGGGCATTGGAACGCGCCCGTCGGACTGCGCTCCAGCAGCGCGGACCTGGACAACCTGCGCATCGACGGCGTCGTCCGGGGCGCCCACGGCATCAGCCTCGTCGACGAGCCGCACACCCCGGTCGGCGACACCGCGCACACGACCGCGATCCCCTCCGACGCCTTCGTCGTCGACGGCGTGATGTACATGCACCTCATGCGCGGGGTCATCTACGACACCCACCACACCGACTTCTGGCGCTCCACCGACAACGGGCAGACCTGGGAGTACCTGTGCCAGTGGCCCGGCGACCTGCACGGCGGGCAGTTCCAGCAGAAGACGTACGCGGTGGCCGACGACGGCTACTGCTACGTGCTGTCCACGGTCTTCAACCGTGAGGTGGAGTCGGGGATGCTGCTGCACCGGGTGCGGAAGGAGAGCCTCGGCAACCCGGACGCCTACGAGCCCTGGGGCTACACCGACGGCAACTGGCAGTGGAACGCCCCCGCCCCGACGACGGTCTTCGGCACCCGCAAGTGGGGCGAGCTGTGCTTCCGCGCCATGGACGGCAAGTACGTCCTCACCTGGCTGAACACGGACCCACTGTCGATCAGGGCGATGGTCTTCGCGCTCCCGACCTCGGACCTGACCCGGACCCTGGAACAGGCCATGATCCTCCCCTGCGCTCCGGGGCAGGAGACCGCCAACTTCGTGGCCAGCCCGTACGGCGGCTTCGTCATCCCCGGCTCGACGTTCGGCAACTTCCACATCGTCGTCAGCCAGTGGTACGACCTGACGAACTACCGGATCATGCAGTACCGGATCAACATGCTGTCCTGATTCCCCGTGCGGGCGGCCTTGCCGCATTTCCCAACTTCCCGCACCCATCGGCGCATTGCCCCGGCGGCGCGCTCCGGGCCTGCCCGGAGCGCGCCGCAATCCCTTTCCCCGGGGCCCCCGCCCCCGCCCCCCTCCCACCCTCCTCCCTCCACCTCCCCCACCCCTACCCCCTGCCCACCCCACCTCGTGGAGGGAAGAAGGAGAGCGGGGTCACGGGGGCGGGGCGCGGGGCCCACGGGTGGAGTGCCCCGGGGCGGCATGCCCGGCACGGGTGCCGTGGGCGGGCTGGGGGTGGACGGCGACAGCGAGGGTGGACGGGGAGTCGCCGGTCACGGCGACGTCCCCCACCCGGTCCGTACGCAGCACCGTGGCGCCCAACGCACGCAGGTGATCGACCGTACGGGGCGACGGATGCCCGTACGGGTTGCCCTCGCCGCAGGAGATCAGGGCGAGCCGGGGCCGCAGGGCACCGGTCAGGTCCCAGTCCTGGTGGGCCGAGCCGTGGTGCGCGACCTTCAGGACGTCCACTCTTCCGAGGCGCCCCAACAGGGCCGACTGGGCGGGTGGTTCGAGGTCGCCGAGCAGCGCCATCCGCAGACCGCCGACCGACGACACCAGCAGTGCCACGCTCGCGTTGTTCGCACCCGGCGCGTCGACGGCCGCCCCGGGAACGGGCGACACCACCTCCCAGGACAACTCCGCACCGGCCGAGCGCCGTTCACCCCGGCCCGCGCGCAGCAGTGGCACGCCGGCCCCCGCCGCCCAGGCCCTCACCCGGGCCGCTTCCCCCGGCGGGTCGTCCAGGACCGTGCCCTCGACCGCACCCACCTGGCGCCCCCGCAACACCCCTGGCACACCCTCGACATGGTCCGCATGGAAGTGGGTCAGGAGCAGCAGTGGCACGGTCGTGATGCCCAGCTCACGCAGGCACCGGTCGGCGGCGTCCGGGTCCGGCCCGGTGTCGATCACCACCGCGCTGTCCGCCACACCGGTCGCAAGGGCCAACATGTCTCCCTGCCCGACATCGCACATCGCCAGCCGCCACCCTGGCGGCGGCCAGCCCGTGGCGATCCGGGCCAGCTGCGGCGGGCGCAGCAGCACCCCCAACAGCACCACCAGCAGGACACCCGTCACCAACGCCCGGGCCCAGCGGCGACGGACGCCCGCGCGACGGCCGGGCTCCGCCCGACGGGGCAGCAGCAGCGGCGCCGCCCAGCAGGCCGCCAAGGTCGCCAGGGCGACCGTCACCACCCCGAACCAGCCTCCGGGCCAGGACAGTTGCCCACCGGGCAGCTCGGCCCCGCGCCGACCGACGAAGGCCAGCCAGCTCGCCGGCACCCCGGCCGGCTCGGCCAGCAGCCGGGCCAGGGACGGGAAGAACGGCTGCACCACGAGCACCCCGAAACCGAGCAGCGTCGCCGGGGCCACCGCCAGCTCGGCCAGCAGGTTGCACGGCACCGCGACCAGGCTGATGTGCCCGGACAGCACCACCGTCACCGGCGCGCACAGCGCCTGCGCCGCCGCCGTGGCCGCCAGCGCGCCCGCCAGGTGGTGCGGCCAGCGCCGGGCCCGCAGGGACTCGGCCCAGTGCGGCCCCAGCACGAGCAGCCCGGCGGTGGCGAGCACCGACAGCAGGAAGCCGAAGGAACGCGCCAGGTACGGGTCCAGCAGCACCAGGACCAGGACGGACCCGGCGAGCGCCGGTACGGCCTGGCGGGGCCGGCCGGTGGCCAGGGCCAGCATGCCGATCAGTCCCGTGCCCGCCGCCCGCAGCACGCTGGGTTCGGGACGGCAGACCGTCACGAAGGCCAGGGTCAGCGCCGTACCGGCCAGGGCACTGGTGCGCAGCGACAGCCCCGACAGCGCGGCCAGTCCGCGCCGCTCCGCTGTGCCTGCCTGCGCCGGTGCGCCCAGCAGCACGCCGAGGACGATCGCCAGGTTGGCCCCGCTGACGGCCACCAGGTGCACCAGGTCGGTGGCACGGAAGGCGTCCACCAGGTCGTCGGGCAGTCGCGAGGTGTCGCCGACGACCAGCCCGGGGAGCAGCCCCCGCGCGTCCGGCGGCAGCCCGTCGCTGGCCGTGCGTAGGCCTTCGCGCAGCCGCCCGGCGATCCGCTGCGGCAGGCTCGGCGGTGCGAGCTGCCGGGGCGGGCCGTGGACGAGCAGCAGCGCCGCCGACTCGGTGTCGTAGCCCTCTCCCGCCGGCCGTACCTCGGCCTCGACGGCCAGCCGCTCGGACGGCAGCACCCGCAGCCAGGAGTCGCTCTCCGGCCCGCGGACCATGACCGTCACCGGGGTGTGCGTCCGGGTGGCCCGGCCGTCCGGGAGGACGGTCGCGCGGTCGGCCACGGCCTCGACGGTGAGGATGGTCTGCCCGCCGGTGGTGCCGCCCCGGGAGGTATGGACCTTCGGGTCCCCCGCGACGGTCAGCTCCGCCTCGACCGCCGTGGCGGGTGTGCCCGGAGCGCGCGGCGGCGCGTGCTCGGCCGCGCGGGCGAGCTCCGGCAGCGGACCCCGGTGCAGGTCGGCGGTGTGCAGCGGGGTCGCGATCGCGGCCGCCGCACCGGTGAGCAGGACGGCCGCCAGCGCCACCGCTGCCCCGCGCCGGGGCAGCAGGCCCGGCCGGACGAGCAGCAGGACGGCCGCGAGCACGACGACACCGGCCGACAGCAGGATCAACGGCTCGAACCCTGGTTCCACGGGCAGGAGCACCGCCGTGACCAGCCAGGCCGACACGGCAGGCAGCAACAGTCGGAAGTCGGCACCCGAGGAGCGGGTGCGCGGGAGCGGCGCGGTGGTGGCGGACACGGCGGTACCTCCTTTCGGCATCGACGACAGGGCCGGCAGCGAGGCCGGGGAAGGGGAGGGAAGGGAAGGAAACGGAAGAACGTCAGAGTGTGAGGAGCGGACGGAGTTCGGCGAAGGTGCGGGCACCGATTCCGCTGACCTGCCGGAGCTGGTCGACCGAGCGGAACGAACCGTGCGAGGCGCGGTAGGCGAGGATGCGCTGGGCGAGGGTCGGGCCGACGCCCGGGAGGGCGTCGAGCTGTTCGAGGGTGGCGCGGTTGAGACTGACGGGTGGTCGGGGCGTGCCGGCGCCGGGCAGTCCGCCGGCACCCCCGGGAGCGGGGACGGAGACGGGAACGGGCGCCTGCTCACCGACCGTGATCTGTTCACCGTCCATCAGGACGCGGGCCAGGTTGAGGCCCCGGGTGTCCGTCTCCGGCAGCGGACCACCCGCAGCCCGCAGCGCGTCGGCCACCCGCGATCCCCCGGGCAGGGTGTGCAGACCGGGCAGGTGGACCCGGCCGCCGACGTCGATGACGACGGCGGGCTCGGCACCCGGGCCCGCGGAGCCCGTCGGCGGCCCGGCCCCGCTGCCGGGCGGGCCGTCGGTGGCGGGCGGGCCCGACTCCGGCGGCGCCGACGCGGCCGCCAGTGCCGGAACGGCCACCGCCTCCGGCCGGGCCAGCCAGAAGTGCTGCACGGCATAGCCCACCGCGAAGAGGAGCAGGACGGCCAGCCCGGCCACCGCCCGCCGGTCGAGCGCCAGGGCCGAGGCGAACCGCAGCCGCGCCCCGGCGCCCGGCGGATCGGGCAGGTGCACCGGCTCGGGCGGGCCCGCCCCCGGCGGCACTGCGGCGGGCGGTACGGCCGCCACCGGACCGCCCTCCGGCGGCTGACCCGCAGTCGGCTCACAGACCGCCGACTCACGGCCCGCCGGCTCACGAACCACCGGCTCGTCATTCGTCGGTAGCAGCGCCGCCATCCGCAGCCGTACCGTCTCGTCGATTGCTTGGCGCTTCGCCGCGCCCAGGCCCAAGGTCGTCATGGCGAGGACGCTAGGAGCACTTCGCGGAACGTGCGGAAATTTCCGAAAGCCTGTGGAAAACCCGGGGGTTGTGGACAAAAAGTGTCACTCACACGAGTGGCAGCGCTATCACGCGATTGACCCGCCCCCGACCCCGGCCCACCCTCGCCCCCAGCCCGAGCCGCCCCGCCCTCCCCCACCCCCGCCTCAGCGCGGCGCGACCACCACCGCCAGCAGCCCCGGCCCGACGTGCGCGCCGATCACCGCCCCGACCTCGCCCACGTACAGCTCCCGCAACCCCGGCACCCGCGCCCGCAGCCGCTCCGCGAGCTGCTCGGCCCGCTCCTCGGCGGCCAGGTGGTGGACGGTGATGTCCACCCCGCCCTCCCCCGAACGCTCGACCGCGATCTCCTCCAGCCGCGCGATCGCCCGCGACGCCGTCCGCACCTTCTCCAGCGGCTCGATCCGCCCCCCGGCCAGGTGCAGCAACGGCTTGACCGCCAGAGCCGAACCGAGCAGCGCCCGCGCCGCCCCGATCCGCCCGCCCCGGCGCAGGTGCTCCAGGGTGTCCACGTAGAAGAAGCCGCTGGTCCCGGCCGCCCGCTCGGCCGCCGCCCCGGCCGCCTCCGCGAGGCCCAGCCCGGCCTCGATCGCCTCGGCCGCCGCCAGCACGCCGTACCCGAGGGCCATCCCGACCAGCCGGCTGTCCACCACCCGCACGGGCACCGGCGCCTCGACGGCGGCCAGCCGGGCGGCCTCGACCGTGCCGGACAGTTCGCCGGAGATGTGCACCGACACGATCCCCCGCGCCCCGGCCTCGGCGGCCGCCCGGTAGGTGGCGGCGAAGGTCTCCGGGTTGGGCCGGGAGGTGGTCACCCGCTGCTTGCCGCGCAGCGCCTCGGCGACGTCCTTCGGGGAGATCTCGACGCCCTCGCAGCGGACCTCGTCACCGATCGCGACGCTCAGCGGTACCACCGTGATCCCGTGCCGGTCGAGCGCCGCCTGCGGCAGGTAGGCCGTGGAATCGGTGACAAGTGCGAGGTCGGAGGGCATGAGGCGGAGGTTACTCCCCGTTCGTCCGGGATGACAGCAGCTGTCCGCGCACTCCTGGGCAGGCCCGGCCGCGCGCGGGAATCAGCTCGCGGACGGCCCCGTGGAGGGCCCCGCCGACGGCTTCCGCAGCCGCTGCGCCAGCTTCGCCAGCGGATCGGCCAGCCCGAGGAGGTCCTCGGCGCTGGGCCGTCCCCGGCCGTCCGTCAGCCCGGCCCGGGCCGCACCGGCACCGGCACCGGCTCCCGCACCCCCGCCTGCCCCAGCACCCGCACCCGCACCCGCACCCGCAGCGACACCGGCACCGCCCGCACCGCCAGTACCCGAAGCACCGGAAGCACCGCCCTCCGCCGTGTCCCAGTGCCGCAGCGCCCCCGCCTCGCTCTCGCACTCCTGGCTCAGCCGGCTCAGCTCGTCGTCCGCGAACCGGTGCATCCGGTCCTGGGCCGCCCACCGCATGGTCTCCGCGGCGTGGGTGATCCGCTCCGCGCGCTCCCGCAGTTCCGGCAGCTTGGCCGCGATCCGCGCGGTGTCCGGCTCGCGCTCCAGCACCCGCAGTTCGCCGTCCAGCTCGGCCGCGTGCGCGTCGAGCCGGGTGAGTAGCGCGAGGGACTCACCGAGCTGGCCGTCCTGCTCCAGCCCGCCCTCCAGCACCTGCCGGGTGCCGTCCAGCGAGGTCCGCAGCTTGAGGCGGACGGTGGCGATCTGCGCGGGCGGGCCGACCTTGGTGTACGTCTTCGCCTTGAGGGTGGCGGTCTCGACGGCGCGCCGGGCGTTGGCCTCGTGCTTCTCGACCTTCGCGGCGACGGCCTTGGCCGCCTTGACCGTACCGACCACGGCCAGGACGAGCGTCGCGATCCCGAAGAGCAGGACCAAGCCGATCATCACGCCGAACACGTCCATCGCGCGTCACCTTCCGCCGCCGTTTCGGCCCCCGCCGGGCCCAACGCGGGCCGCACTGCCGTGGGTTCCACCGTAGCGGCCGCACCCGGGCCCGGAAGGCCCGGAACGGGCCCGGCGGACGGAGATCAGGGACAGATCCGGGATCTCCCCGAGGGCCCGGCCCGCACCCCGCCCGCACCCCCGCACCCCTGCACCCCACCTCCACAGAACACCGGGCGGGTGCCCCGAAGGACACCCGCCCGATCAACTCCGACCCTGGACCCGAACCCAATCAGCCCCGAACCCAATCAGTCCCGATCCGGATCAGTTCCGCTCCCGAACCGACCTCAGCCGGTCACGATGTTCACCAGCTTCGGCGCCCGCGCGATCACCTTCCGCACCGCCGCGTCACCGATCGCCGCGACCACCGCCGGGTCCGCCAGCGCCAGTGCCTCCAGCTCCGCGTCCGTGATGCTCGGCGCGACCTCCAGCCGGGCCTTGACCTTGCCCTTGATCTGCACCACGCAGGTCACCGACTCGTCGACCACGTACGCCGGGTCCGCGACCGGGTAGTCGGTGTGCGCCAGCGACTCGCCGTGGCCCAGCCGGCGCCACAGCTCCTCGGCGATGTGCGGGGCCAGCGGCGCGACCATCAGCACCAGCTGCTCGGCCACGGCCCGCGGCGTGGAGCCGCGCTTGACCAGGTAGTTGTTCAGCTCGATCGCCTTGGCGACGGCCGTGTTGAAGCGCAGCCCGGCCATGTCGCCGCGGATGCCGTCGATGGCCTTGTGCAGGGCGCGCAGCGTCGCGTCGTCCGGCTCCTCCTCCGTGACGACCAGCTCGCCGGTGGTCTCGGACACGACGTTGCGCCACAGCCGCTGCAGGAAGCGGTAGGAGCCGACGACGGCCCGGGTGTCCCACGGGCGGGAGACGTCCAGCGGGCCCATCGACATCTCGTACAGGCGCAGGGTGTCCGCGCCGTACTCGTCGGCGATCTCGTCCGGGGCGACGGCGTTCTTCAGGGACTTGCCCATCTTGCCGGCCTCGCGCTTGACCGGCTCGCCCTGCCAGAAGTACTTGCCGTCGCGCTCCTCGACCTCGGCGGCGGGCACCGGGAAACCGCGCTCGTCGCGGTAGACGTCCGCGGTGATCATGCCCTGGTTGAACAGCTTGTGGAACGGCTCGACGGAGGAGACGTGCCCCAGGTCGTGCAGCACCTTGTGCCAGAAGCGGGCGTACAGCAGGTGCAGCACGGCGTGCTCGGCACCGCCGACGTACAGGTCGGCGCCGCCGGCCGGCTTGGCCTCGGTGGGGCCCAGCCAGTAGCGCTCGTTGGCCGGGTCGGCCACCGCGTCGGCGTTGGTCGGGTCGACGTAGCGCAGGTCGTACCAGCAGGAACCCGCCCAGTTGGGCATGGTGTTGGTCTCGCGGCGGTACCTGCGGACGCCGTCGCCCAGGTCCAGCTCGACGTTGACCCAGTCCTCGTTGCGGGACAGCGGGGTCTCCGGCGAGGAGGCGGAGTCGTACGCGTCGTAGGTGCGCGGCGAGTAGTCGTCGACCTCGGGGACCTCGACCGGCAGCATCGACTCGGGCAGCGCGTGCATCACGCCGTCCTCGTCGTAGACGATCGGGAACGGCTCGCCCCAGTACCGCTGACGGCTGAACAGCCAGTCGCGCAGGCGGTAGTTGACGGTGCCCTCGCCGATGCCGCGCTCGGCCAGCCAGGCGGTGGCGGCGGCCTTGGCGTCGACCACGCTCAGCCCGTCCAGAGACAGGGACGCGGACCCGGACTGCGCCGAATCGCCCTCGGAGCGCACCGAGTTGACGATGACCGAGTCGTAGGTGTCGAAGGCGTCGTCCCACTCCGCCGGGTCCGAGCCACGCCCGTCGGTGGGCTCGACGACGCAGCGCATCGGCAGCCCGAAGGCACGGGCGAAGGCGAAGTCGCGGTGGTCGTGGGCGGGCACGGCCATGATGGCGCCGGTGCCGTAGCCCATCAGCACGTAGTCGGCGATGAACACCGGGACGGACTCGCCGCTGACCGGGTTGACGGCGTAGGCGCCGGTGAAGACACCGGTCTTGACCTTGGCCTCGACCTGGCGCTCGACGTCCGACTTGGCGGCGGCGGCGGCCCGGTAGGCGGCGACGGCCTCGGCGGGGGTGGCGGCGCCGCCGGTCCACTCGGCGGGCACGCCCTCCGGCCAGGCGGCGGGGACGATCGAGTCGACCAGGTCGTGCTCGGGCGCCAGCACCATGTAGGTGGCGCCGAACAGGGTGTCGGGCCGGGTGGTGAAGACGGTGATCTTCCCGCCGTCGACCGCGAAGTCGACCCGGGCGCCCTCGGAGCGGCCGATCCAGTTGCGCTGCTGCAGCTTGATGGCCTCGGGCCAGTCCAGCAGGTCCAGGTCGGCGATCAGGCGGTCGGAGTACGCGGTGATGCGCATCATCCACTGGCGCAGGTTGGACTTGAACACCGGGAAGTTGCCGCGCTCGGAGCGGCCGTCCGCGGTGACCTCCTCGTTGGCCAGCACGGTGCCCAGGCCCGGGCACCAGTTGACCGGCACCTCCTTGGCGTACGCCAGGCGGTACTCGCCCAGCACCTCGTCGCGCTCACCGGCGGACAGGTCGGCCCAGGCGCGACCGCCCGGCACCTCACGCGCGCCGGACTCGAACTGGGCGACCAGCTCGGCGATCGGGCGGGCCTTGCCGGCCGCCTCGTCGTACCAGGAGTTGAAGATCTGCAGGAAGATCCACTGCGTCCAGCGGTAGTAGTCCGGGTCGATCGTGGAGATCGAGCGGCGCGGGTCGTGGCCCAGGCCCAGCCGGCGCAGCTGGTGGCGCATGTTGGCGATGTTGGCCTCGGTGGAGACCCGCGGGTGGGTGCCGGTCTGCACCGCGTACTGCTCGGCGGGCAGGCCGAAGGCGTCGTAGCCCAGCGTGTGCAGCACGTTGTGGCCGGTCATCCGCTGGTAGCGGGCGAAGACGTCGGTGGCGATGTAGCCCAGCGGGTGGCCGACGTGCAGGCCCGCGCCCGAGGGGTACGGGAACATGTCCATGATGAAGCTGTGCGGCTTCGCGGCGACGTCGCCGGCGGCCGGGTCGGCCAGCTCACCGGTGGGGTTGGGGGCGTGGAAGGTGCCCTCCTTCTCCCAGATGTCCTGCCAGCGGGACTCGATCTCCGCCGCCAGCGCGGCGCTGTACCGGAACGGCTCGGTCGCGGTCTCGGCCGCGCCGGACGCAGGGGTCGTCTCGCTCATGGTCCTTCAAGCTCCATCGGTGTCAGTTGGCGAACCGCGACGCGGCCGACCGTGGACCCGTCCCACGACGCGGGCGGGGGCGGAAAACAAAAAATCCCCTCGCAGGAGGGGACGCCACGCCGACTCCGGCACCGCCCGAGGGCGCGGCCGGTCCTGGTCAGCGCGGCCGGCTAAGGAGCAGGCGCACGGTTCGCATGGGCTCAGGGTACCGCAAGCAGGTCAGCGGTCTCCTGGCCGTCCGCGCCGCCCCGCAGTCCCGCAGTCCCGCACCGCCTACGGCGCAGCCGCCCGCCCCGGCCCGCCGTTCCGCAATCCCGCCGCCCCGCCGACCCGCAGCCCCGCTGCCCCGCCGTCCCGCAGCCCCGCCGCCTCGAAGTCCCGCAGCGCCCTGGCCAGCCGCTCCGACTGCATCCCCGCCGCGAGCGAGCGCGCCAGCCCCGCCGTCCGGGCCGCCTCCCGCTGGTCGCCGAGCCGCCGGTGCGTCTCGGCCAGCCGGACCATCAGCAGCGCCTTGGAACGGGCCCGCCCCGGCCCGAGCCCGGCGACGGCCTCGGCGAGCAGGGCCTTCGCCATCCGGTGCTGACCGAGCGCCAGCCGCCCCTCCCCCACCATCCCAGCGAGGTCGGCCCGGGCCTCCTCGGTGCCGGGGACGCCGTCGATCTCGGCGAAGGCCCGGGCGGCGGCCTCCTCGGCCCGCTCGGCCTCGCCGCGGCGGCCGTGGGCGCGGGCGATCCGGCCGTACTGGCGGGCCCGCCCGGTGGGACTGAGCGCGGGCCCGTGGGCGTCCAGGGCGGTGCGCAGCGCGGTGACGGCGTCCAGGCCGCGCCCGCCGCTGCCCTGGGTGGCGAGAGCCACCAGCGCGCCGAGCCCGGCGACCCCGAGCCGGACGTCGCCGCTGACGTGGGCGGCGCGCAGCGCGGCGACGAAGGCCCGCTGGGCGGCCGCGTCGTGGCCGAGGTCGAATGCGGCCCAGCCGGCCAGCCGGGCCAGCCTGCTGGCGGTGCCGTACAGTTCGCGGCCGAGTCGTTCGTCGTACGCACCGAGTTCCAACAGCTTTGCCAGCATGGCGAGTTCGGCGCGGGTGGGGCCGAGGACGAGGCCGCCGCCGCAGGAGCGTTCGAGGCGCTGCTTGCTGCGGTAGGAGAGGCCGAGTTCACCGGCCAGGGTGGGGTCGACGCGCAGCGCGCCCTCGCCGCCGCCGACCGGTGGCGGCGGTGAGGAGAGCCGTTCGGCGGCGTGGTCGAGGTCGGCGCCGCGGAACAGGTCGGTGAGCCGGACCGGTCCGGCGTCGGTGGCGGCCTCACGCAGCGCGGTCTGGGCGGTGTCGGCGGTCCACGGGTCGGTGAGCAGCCGGGGCGAGAGGATCTTGGCGCCGCGGTGGCCGCCCATCCGGCCCCAGAGCTGCTCGTAGGTGACGGCTATGCCGAGGGTGCGGCTGAGCACCTCGCAGACCGTCTGGTCGTGCGGGCTGCGCGGCACCATGCCGCGGTCGCGCCACTTGTACGGGGCGGTGGAGCTGATCGCCAGGCCCGGCGGGAGGGCGAGGCTCACCTCACGGGCGAGCCGTTCCGGACTCCAGCCGAGCTGGTGCAGTATCCGGGCCAGCTCCTCGTTCCGCCTTCGCTGCAGATCGGCCATGGCACGACGGTAGCGGTCTTTCCCTCCCGCCCGCCGGTGGCATGCACACAACGGCGAAGAGCCGCCCCCCGTAGCGGGAGGCGGCTCTCTGTCACTGTGGAGCTATGGGGAATTGAACCCCAGACCTCTTGCATGCCATGCAAGCGCTCTACCAACTGAGCTATAGCCCCTTGACCTGCGATGTCGCCGGGTTTCCCGTCGTTTCCGTCCGGTTTCCCTCGGCGACATCGACTACTTTACACGGTCCTGGGCGTGCTCCTGAAATCCGTTTCCCGGGCCCACCACCGCCGGCCACGGCAGGTGGCACGGCCAACACCGCGCCACCCACGCCAGCCACCCCGTCAGCGCGCCACCCGCGCCAGCCACCCCGTCAGCGCACCGCCCGCCGGCTCCACGCCGCGAACCCCGCCCCGACCAGCACCACCGCGCCGTTGACCGCCAGGGTCACCAGCAGCGCGTGCCCCGACTCCCCGGCCGGCGCCGGCAGGTCCACCTGCCCGAGGAACACCGAGCCGATCACCGCGACCCCGGTCATCTGCCCGAGCTGCAGGACGGTCACCGTCACCCCGCTGGCGTCGGCCGCGTCCTCCGGTGCCACCCCCGCCAGCGCTCGGGCGAACAGCGGGGCGTAGGCGCAGCCGGCGACCAGGCCGAGCGCGGCCGTCTCCACCAGCACCACCACCCCGATCCCGTCACCGCCGCCGAGCAGCACCCCCAGCAGCAGGTAGCCGCCGCCGAGCAGTACCCCGGCGAGCACCGGCAGCGGGCCGTGCAGCCGGCCCGGCAGCCGGTGCCAGCGCAGGCTGGCCAGGCCGAAGCCGACCGCGACGGGCGCCGAGCAGAGCCCGGCCCGCAGCGCGCTGTGGCCGAGGGCCGCCTGCTGGTGGAGGGCGAAGGTGAACATGAAGCCCGCGTAGGCGGCCATGATCGTGAACAGCCCGACGGCGGCGGGGCGCAGCCCAGGGGCGCGCAGCACCCGGCCGGGGATCAGCGGCTGCCCGCCGCGCCGGGCGACCCGGCGCTCGACCGCCACGAACAGGCCGAACAGCAGCGCGCTGCCCGCGATCATCGCCCAGCCCCAGACCGGCCAGCCGAGCTCGTTGCCGAGCACCAGCGGCACCACCAGCAGGCCGAGCGCCGAGCCCAGCACCGCCAGGCCGGGGACGTCGAAGCCGCGCGAGGCGTCGCCGGGCAGTTTCGGCAGGAGCCGGGCGCCGGCCACCAGCAGCACCAGCCCGATCGGCACGTTGACCAGGAACACCGGCCGCCACCCGGTGCCGAACAGGTCGGCGCTGACCAGCACCCCGCCGAGCACCTGCCCGAGCGCGACGCCGACGGCCAGCACCGCCGAGTAGAGGCCGATCGCCCGGGTGCGGGCGGCCCCGGTGAAGGTGCGCTGGAGCAGGCTCATCACCTGCGGCACCATCAGGGCCGCGCCCGCGCCCTGGAGCAGCCGGAAGGCGATCAGCGAGCCGGTGGTCGGGGCGAGTCCGCAGGCCAGCGAGGCGAGGGTGAAGGCTGCCAGGCCCAGTTGGAACAGCCGGCCGAAGCCGTACCGGGCGCCGAGGCGGGCGCCGGTGATGAGCAGGACGGCGTAGGCGACGGTGTAGCCGGCGATCACGAACTGCAGGGCGGCGCCGGAGGCGCCCAGGTCGGTCCGGATGGTCGGCACCGCGACGTTGACGATGGAGCTGTCGAGCACGGCCATGCACTGCCCGCTCAGCACGATCGCGAGGAGCGGCCCGGGCCGTGCGGCCGGTGCCCCGGTGGTGCCCGCGGCCGCGCCGGGCCGGGTCTGGAGGTCGGTCATGGCCACCAGCCTGGGGCGGCGCCGGTACTGGTGGTTAGAGCCTGCCGATCCTGGTACTGGCAGCACCTGTATCGCCCGCGCCCGCTGCGGCACGATGGACGGCATGACCGTGCTGGAGGAACTCCCCGCCGCGACCGGCGGCCGTGAACGGCGGCGCACCGAGCTGGCCCGCTTCCTGAAGGCCTGCCGGGCGCGGGTCACCCCGGAGGACGTCGGCCTGCCGCCGGGGCTGCGCCGCCGCACCCCGGGGCTGCGGCGCGAGGAGGTCGCGCAGCTCGCCGGGGTGGGGGTGACCTGGTACACGTGGTTGGAGCAGGGGCGGCCGATCAACGCGAGCGAGCAGGTGCTGCTGGCGGTGGCCCGGGCGCTGCGGCTGGACGGCACCGAGCGCCAGCACCTGTTCCGGCTGGCCGGGGCGACCCCCTCGGCGCTGACCCGGCCGGCCCCGCCGGAGCTGAGCCCGGCGATCCAGGTGATCCTGGACTCACTGGCGCCGCTGCCGGCCGCGGTCTCCAACACCCGGTTCGACGTGCTGAGCTTCAACCGGCCGTACCGCTCGCTGTTCGGCACCGAGCGGATGCGCCCGTCCCACGGGGTGTTCTTCAACAGCCTCTGGTGCATGCTGACCGCGCCGGAGTGCTGCAACCCGTGCGACAACCCGGAGGAGACCCTGCCGCGGATGGTGGCGGTGCTGCGCTCGGCGTACGGCCGGCACGTCGGCGAGCCGGCCTGGGAGGAGCACGTGCGGCAACTGTCGGCCCGCAGCGAGCTGTTCCGGGAGCTGTGGGACCGCCAGGAGGTGGCGCCGCCGAAGACCCTGCTGCGGATCTTCCGCCACCCGGAGCTCGGCGTGATGCGGCTGAACGCCACCTATCTGACGATGCCGGGCGTGCCCGAGTGCTACATCGTCGTGTACGTCCCGGAGGGCCCGGACGACCGCGAGCTGGTGGAGCGGCTCAACTCCCTGCCGCCGGGCGGCTGGCGGCACACCTGCAAGCCCTGAGCGCCGGGGACCACGGGAACCACGAGAGGCCGCCACCCTCGGGTGACGGCCTCTCGAACTACTGTGGAGCTATGGGGAATTGAACCCCAGACCTCTTGCATGCCATGCAAGCGCTCTACCAACTGAGCTATAGCCCCGCGACACTGGCGACCTGGCTCCGGAACTCCGATGTCCACGACCGCCGATGCGGAGTGGAGCTATGGGGAATTGAACCCCAGACCTCTTGCATGCCATGCAAGCGCTCTACCAACTGAGCTATAGCCCCGCACTCACCGGATCTCCCGCTTCCCTTCCGGGCCGCGTTCCTTCCCTGCGAACGAGGAAGACTCTAGCTGGTCAGGCCCGGAACTGCGAAATCCGCTCCTTCCGGGCCCCCTCGAAGCCTCCGTCACCGGCACCCGCGACGCCCCCGTCACCGGGTGCCTGCCGCCGAGCCCCCGTCGCCGAGTGCCGTCAGGTGTCGTCGCCGATCACCGGCTGCGGGAGCGTGCCCGCGTTGTGCTCCAGCAGCCGCCAACCGCGCGCCCCGCTGCCGAGCACCGACCAGCAGCAGTTGGACAGCCCGCCGAAGCACTCCCACAGGGGAGGCTCCAGGCCCAGCAGCCGCCCGAGCATGGTCCGGATGGTGCCGCCGTGGCTGACCACGACCAGGGTGCCGTTCTCCGGCAGCTTGGCGACCGCCTCCAGCACCACCGGCACCGAGCGGTCGGCGACCTCGGTGGACAGCTCGCCGCCACCGCGGCGCACCGGCTCCCCGGCCGCCCAGGCCGCGTACTCCTCCGGGTGGCGCTCACGGATCTCGGCGTTGGTCAGGCCCTGCCAGGAGCCCGCGTACGTCTCCCGCAGCCCCTCGTGGTGCTGCACGTCCAGTCCGGTGACCGCGGCCAGCTCGTCGGCGGTGCGCCGGGCGCGCTTGAGGTCCGAGGAGATCAGCAGGTCGGGGCGCAGGCCGGAGAGCAGCCGGGCCGCCCGCTGGGCCTGCAGCACGCCCTGGCCGGTCAGGTCGATGTCCGTGGTGCCCTGGAAGCGCGATTCGAGGTTCCAGGAGGTCTGGCCGTGCCGCCAGAAGACGATGCGCGGGCCGCGCGCGTCCCTACTCAGTGCAGGTCCTCGGGCTTGCCGAAGTCGTCGGCCGGGGCGACGGCGTTGCCGGCGTCGTCGGTGATCGCGTCCGGGCGGTTGCGCGACTCCAGGGCGTCCGCGGGCAGCGGCAGCTCGGGGCAGTCCTTCCAGAGGCGGTCCAGCGAGTAGAAGGAGCGCTCCTCGGAGTGCTGGACGTGCACGACGATGTCCAGGTAGTCGAGCAGGATCCAGCGGCCCTCGCGCTCGCCCTCGCGGCGCACCGGCTTGATGTCCAGCTGCTCGCGCAGCTGGTCCTCGATCTCCTCGGCGATCGAGCGGACCTGGCGGTCGTTGTTCGCGGAGGCGATCAGGAAGGCGTCGGTGATCGACAGCACCTCGCTGACGTCGAAGGCGATGATGTTGTGCGCGAGCTTGTCGGCCGCCGCCTGGGCGGCGACGTTGATGAGCTGCTGGCTGTGGTCGGTGACGGTCACGGTGTTCTTCCGGCTCGGCGGCTTGGGGCGGCCCCCGCACGGCGGCAGGGGTCGCCTTCCAGGATCTCACGCCGTCCCCGCGGCCTCGGAACGCTTTTCCGGGGCCGCGGGGGCGGGCGAGGGGCCGGAGCCGGTCCGCTACGGGGTCTTCGGCGGCTGGTAGTCCTTGCCGAGCACGACCACCAGGTCCGCGTTCTGGGCGTCACCGACCTTCTTCACCGCCGTGTCCGGCAGCCCCAGGCTGGTCGCCAGGGACTTCGCCGCGCCCTGCCGGGCGTCGTCGGTGTAGCGGATCTCACTGGTGGCCTGCGGCGCGGTCTTGGCGCCGCCCGGGATGAACGTCAGGCCCGAGTTGACGATCTGGACCTGGGCCGCGGCGCCCGCCGCGTCGTTGCCGGAGGCGTCCTGGAGCGAGACCCGGGCGGGGGCGTCGCCGGCCGCCGCGGACTTCACGGTGCCGCCGAGCACGTCCTTGACCTGCTTGCCGGCGGTGGCCTCGTCCAGGGTGCCGTCCGGCTTGACGGTCAGCGCGGTGGTGCCGAAGTGGCCGTCCTTGGCCTGCTGGGAGAGCTGGGCGAGCACGCCGGCCAGGGCGTCCTCGGGCAGCGAGGGGTCGAGCACCGCGTTCATCCGGTGCACGTCGTCCTTGGCGTCCTTGAACTGGGTCGGCATGGTGCGCACCACGGCGTCCATGACCTGGCCGAACCGGGCCAGTTGGGCGTCCCGGTTCTCGCCCGGGCCCTGGAGGGTGGCGTAGGCGACCGCGGCCTTCCCGCTGAGCAGGGTGTTCTTGCCCGCCGCGGAGAGCAGCTTGCCGTCCGGCTTGCCGCCCTCGTGGGTCTCGGCGTTGGTGTCCACCCGGACGCCGCCGAGCTGGGAGACCAGCAGTTCCAGGTACGGGGTGTCCAGCCGCCAGGTGCCGGCCACCGGAGCGCCGAGCACCGTGGACAGGCCGTCGCGGGTCGCCGAGGCGCCGATCGCGTCCATGGCCTGGCCGACCGTGGTCACCGGCGGGTCGCCCGGGCCGGGCAGCCGCAGCACGTCGGGCAGCAGCAGCACCGTGCCCTTGTGCCCGGAGGCGTCGTCGACCAGCAGTGCGCTGGACACCTTGCCCTGGAGGTCGCGCAGGTGGACGACGTTGACCTGCCGCCCGCCCGCCGCGGCGGCCGCGGTCGGCTTGTCCCCGGTGAACCACAGGTAGCCGCCGACGCCGCCGGCCGCGAGCGTCAGCACCACGCCGAGGCCGATCAGCCGGTTCTTGAGCTTGCGGCGGCGCTCGGCGCGCACCTCGCTGCGGGACTCGGCGAACTTCAGCCAGTCGATGACGTCCTCGGACTCCTCCGCCTCCTCGTCGACGAAGGTGAACTCGCCCGTCTGGTAGGAGTCCTTGGGCGCCCGGCCGCCGGCCTTCCCGGGCCTGGCCCCGGCCACCTGCTCGGACGGCGCTTCCGCCGCGGCCGGGGTGGCCTCCGCGGCCGGCCGGGGGGTCCGGCGGCGCGGCGGCGGTACGACGGCGGGCCCCGCCGGGGCGGACGGCTCCGGGGCGGACGGCTGGGGCACGGTCGGCTGCGGCTCGGCGACCACCGGCGCGGCCTGGTACGGCTGCTGGTACCCCTGCTGCCCCTGGTACCCCTGCTGCTGGTAGCCCCCGTACGGGTCCTGCCCGTACACCGGCTGCCCGTACTGGTCGTACATCGGCGGCTCGTACTGCTGCCCGTACCCCTGCTGCTGCGGGAACTGCCCGGTCTGCTGGTAGCCCTGGGCCGCCTGGGCCTGCTGCCCGCCGTACGTGCCCTGCCCGTACACCGGCTGCCCGTACTGGTCGTACTGGTCGTACGCCTGCGGCTCGTACTGCTGCTCGTACTGCTGCCCGTACGCCGGGGGCTGCTGCTGCCCCTGCGGGTGTCCCTGACCCTGGCCCTGCCCCTGGTACGGCTGCTGGTACTGGCCGGTGGACCACTCCTCCGGCTGCTGCCCGCCGTTGCCGCTGCCGTTACCGCTGCGATCGGTCACGCCCGCTCCTGGCTCAGGTCCCGTGCGGCGCGTACAGCGCCCGCTTGTCGATGTAGCGGACCACCCCGTCCGGGACGAGGTACCAGACCGGCTCGCCCTTGGCGACCCGGTTGCGGCAGTCCGTGGAGGAGATGGCCAACGCCGGGACCTCCACCAGGGAGACCCCGCCCACCGGAAGCCCGGCGTCCGACAGAGTGTGCCCCGGACGGGTGCAGCCGATGAAGTGGGCCAGCGAGAAGAGTTCGTCCGAGTCGTGCCAGGACAGGATCTGGGCCAGCGCGTCGGCGCCGGTGATGAAGAAGAGGTCGGCGGCCGGGTGCAGAGCGTGCAGGTCGCGCAGGGTGTCGACGGTGTAGGTCGGGCCCTCGCGGTCGATGTCGATCCGGCTCACCGAGAACTGCGGGTTCTCGGCGGTGGCGATGACCGTCATCAGGTAGCGGTCCTCGGCCGGGGTGACCTGGCGGTCGCTCTTCTGCCAGGGCTCACCGGTCGGGACGAAGATCACCTCGTCCAGGTGGAACGCGCTCGCCACCTCGCTCGCGGCGACCAGGTGGCCGTGGTGGATCGGGTCGAAGGTGCCGCCCATCACTCCGAGGCGCTTCTTCACCGGTTCCGGTCCGCCGGGATTCCCGGCCTGCTCTCCCATGCCGCCACACCTTACGCGACGCCCGTTGCGGTGCGGGAACGCCCGTGTGGGGGTTGCCCGCAGATGCGTGAGGGAGCGGCCGGCGCACTGGCCGGACGCTCCCCGAGCCGTCCCGGGACCGAGCTCAGCGGTCCCGGTTGAAGCGGGTGGTGATGAAGAGCAGGAGCAGCAGGATGAACAGCGCGGCGCCGCCCGTCAGCAGCGGGTTCAGGCTGTCGTGGTTGCCCCCCTCGCCCTCGGCGAGCAGGTTCAGGACGGGGAGTGCGGCAGCAGTGCTCATGGTCGGCGGGACCTTCTCGGCTCGGTGAACGGACCTGGGGGGTGGTTCCGGGCCGGTGAGGGCCCATCCGTCATCGTACGGGGGGTTGCGCGGCAACCGCTCGGCGGCCCACCGCCGCTGACCGGGCGTGAGCGAACCGAGTGGGACGCGGCGGCTACTGGCCCCGGAAGGCGCGGGCCATGATCCAGACCAGCAGTCCGATCCCGACGAAGGAGGCGATCACGATGATCCGCAGGAACAGGCCCGGGCCGGCCTCGTCGGAGATGGGTGTGGCCAGGCTGACCAGCGCTTCGGTGGACATCTGAGGGACTCCTCGAACTGCTCGGTACCGCGGCCGGGTCCGGTCTCGGTTCTCCAGGGCATTCAGGGTAAACCGGCCTCACACCGGCACCGCCCACCGGCCCCCGCGCCGCGCCCGGGCCTCCGCCGGCCCGTCCCCACGCCGCCGCCGACCCCTCCCCCGGCGCCCCTCCGGCCGCCCCCGGGGACGAGTACGCAACCGCGGACGTTGCACAGGCAGTCGTTGCAGACGAGTCACTGCAGGCGAAGACCAGCGGGGGGCCGGGCGCTGCACCGGGACCGCCGTCGACCAGGAGGTACGCAGACCATGACCGACACGACCGCGAACGCACCGAGCCGCCGTCGCCAACGCTTCCCCGAGATCTCCACCCGGGCCTGGGAGCACCCCGCCGACCGCTCGGCGCTGGTCGCCCTGCGCCGGCTCTCCGGCTTCGACGACGTCCTCAGGAAGCTCGCCGGGCTGGTCTCCGAGCGCTCGATCCGGCTGATGTTCCTGGCCACCGCCGTGAAGACCTCCGAGCGCCAGTTCCCGGAGCTGCACAGCATGGTCCGCGACGCCGCCTACGTGCTCGACCTGGAGCAGGTCCCGGACCTGTACGTCAGCCAGGACCCGACGGTCAACGCGTTCACCATCGGCATCGACACCCCGATCATCGTGGTCACCAGCGGCCTGGTCGAGCTGCTGGACGAGGAGGAGCTGCGCTCCGTCATCGGCCACGAGGTCGGCCACGCGATGTCCGGCCACGCGGTCTACCGGACGATGCTGATGATCCTCACCAACATCGCCACCCGGATCGCCTGGGTGCCGCTCGGCAACCTGGCGATCATGGCCATCGTCACCGCGCTCAAGGAGTGGTTCCGCAAGGCCGAGCTGTCCAGCGACCGGGCCGGCCTGCTCGCCGGGCAGGACCTCCAGGCGTCCATGCGGGCCCTGATGAAGCTGGCCGGCGGGCACAACCTGGCCGAGATGAACGTCGACGCCTTCCTGGAGCAGGCCGAGGAGTACGAGAAGGCCGGGGACCTGCGCGACGGCGTCCTCAAGCTGCTCCAGCTGCTGCCGCAGACCCACCCGTTCGCGGTGGTCCGGGTCGCCCAGCTCAAGAAGTGGGCGGAGAGCGACGAGTACCGCTCGATCATGGCCGGCGCCTACCCGCGCCGCACCGACGACCGGGACGCCTCGGTCGGCGAGCAGTGGAAGGCCGCCGCCGAGCACTACACGACCTCGGTGAAGGAGAGCAAGGACCCGCTGATGGGCCTGCTGCGGGACGTGGCGGGCGGCGCCGCGACCGTCGGCGGCAAGCTGCGGGACACCTTCACCGGCGGCGGCCGCAACGACTCGGGCCCCCGCAACGGCTCCGGGGAGCACGGCGGCTCCGGGAACCGCACCGACGGCTGACCTCGGCGGGGAGCCTCCCCCGCCACGGCTCCGGCACCGCTCCGGCACCCACGGCCGGTGACCCGCCCGGGTCACCGGCCGCGCTGCGTCCGGGACTGCTCAAGCCGTCCAGCCTGCGCCCCCGCTCAGCTCCCGGCCAGCACCCCGCACACCTGCCAGGCCGGCCGCGCGTGGTTACCCGGGTCGACCGGCGTCGGCGCGGCCACCGCCGTGCCCTGCGCGGTGGCCAGCACCGGCTGCAGGAAGCCCGCCATCGAGGTGGTGCACGGCTCCGGGCCGGCCTGCAGCACCGCGTCCACCAGCCGCAGCTGCGCCTGCCCCAGGTCGACCCGGTCGAGCTGGAAGGTCAGCTCGCGCCGCACGGTCTCCAGGGTGACCGGGGCGCCGGCCGGGGCCCCGGCGGGCTTCAACGCGTAGACGAAGGTGTGGTCGGTGGTGATCTGCAGCGTCCCGCCGTCCGACTCGTCGACCCGCATCGCGCCGACCACCTTCACGGTGTCGGAGGCCAGCGCGACCTGCGCCGGGTCGAAGCGGACGATCCAGCCGGTCACCGCGTGGTGCCGGTCGTCCACCGGCTGGGCGACGCTCGCGTCGAACTGGGCCTGCTCACCGGGCGTGACGAAGGCCCGCACGTCCGTGGTGGCGCCCTGGACCAGCACCGCCGGCGTCAGCGAGGAGGTGACCAGGTAGCGCTGCACGGTGTCGAGGGCCTTGGTCACCTCGACCTTGCTGAAATGCTCGGTGCCCGCGCCGCTCGGGGTGTTCAGTCCGGCCGCCCCGTCGCCGTACCCGGGCGGCAGCGCGGCGAACGGGTGCGCCGGGTCGGCGACCGGGCGCACGGCCGAAGCCGGGCTCAACGCGACCAGGCTGACGGTCAGTTGACTGCCCTCCGGCCGGGCCGGGATCCCCTTGGGCGAGTTCACCCCGAAGTACACCGCGGCCCCGAAGGCCAGCAGGATGAGCAGCAGCAGGGCCAGCGCCTGACGCGGCACGCTGCCCAGCGGCCCGAGCCGCACCCGGGCCCGGGTGGCCTTGCCGAAGGAGCCCGCGAGCCGCTCCCGGGCGGACAGTTCCTGGATCCGGGCAGCCCGGACGAACGACTCGTCGAAGACGACGGACCGGAACTCGTCCTCATTGCCGGAACCGCCCTCGGGCGTACCCTCAGGAGGCTCGCGCGGGTCACCCATAGCACCAGGGTAGGCGCACACCGGGCCCGCCACGAGGGCCCCGGCGCAGATTGCCGGGAACGCTCCGTGACCACCGCCCCGGGGCGTGCGCCCCTGGACACTTCCCGGAGCCGCGCTACGGGGTCGACGCCACCAGTGACGGCTCGGCCGGCGCCGACCGGGGGTCCGCGCCCGGGCTGCTGCTGCCGGACTCCGGGCGCCGGGGCGCCCCCGAGGAGCCGCCCACGCCCTGGTAGACCGCCGCGACCGCCACCGCCACCAGGCTCACGCCCATGATCACGGCCAGCACCCAGGCCACCGGCCGGTGCCAGCGCTGCTGGGCCACGTACCGCCCGCGGGCCCGCACCGGGTCGTGGCGCCGACCCCAGCGCCGGCCCTGGCGGCCGGCCGCCCGGCCCGGGCCCGACCAGGGGTCGGGGTAGAGGTGGTCCTCGTCGAGTCCGCTCGGGTACGGGCGCAGCTCCAGCGGCAGCCCGTCCCCGGCCGGCACGTCATAGCTCCAGCCCGGTCCCGCGGAATCCGGCTCGAACCGCGCCTCGGCGGCGGCGAGCTGCCGCTCCTTGGCGGTCGGCTCGTGCACGGCGGCGGACCGGACGAAGGCCTCATCGAAGACCACGGTGGCGAACTCGTCGTCCGCACCACCGTGGTCGGCGCCGTCGGGGTACGGCAAGCCCCCCACATCCTCAGCCACGGATTCAGCGTATTACCGGCCGGGCGATTTGTCTGTGGCTCCCGGCAGTTGGTCCGTCACACGTGTGACGACCGCCCCGCGCGGCGCCCTCACCCGGCGTCCGCGCCCCCGCCCACCGTCTGCGTCGCCTCGCCGCGGACATGCCCGTCACCAGTGACGATGTACTTGGTGCTGGTCAGCTCCGGCAGGCCCATCGGGCCGCGGGCGTGCAGCTTCTGGGTGGAGATGCCGATCTCCGCGCCGAAGCCGAACTCACCGCCGTCGGTGAACCGGGTGGAGGCGTTGACGGCCACCGTGGTCGAGTCCACCAACTGGGTGAACCGGCGGGCGGCGGCCTGCGAGGTGGTGACGATCGCCTCGGTGTGGCCCGAGGACCAGCGGCGGATGTGCTCCACGGCCGCGTCCAGCGAGGGCACCACGGCCGCCGCCAGGTCGTACGAGAGGTACTCGGCGCCCCAGTCCTCGTCGGTGGCGGGCACCGCGGTGACGCCGGTGCCCTCGGCGGCCTTGAGCACCGCCTCGTCACCGTGCACCGTCACCCCGGCCTCGGCCAGGGCGGCCAGCGCGAGCGGCAGGAAGGCGTCCGCGACGTCCTGGTGCACCAGCAGCGTCTCGGCGGAGTTGCAGACGCTGACCCGCTGCGCCTTGGAGTTCAGCAGGATGCCGACGGCCATCGCCAGGTCGGTCCGGGCGTCCACGTACACGTGGCAGTTGCCGGTGCCGGTCTCGATCACCGGGACGGTCGAACCCTCGACCACGGTGCGGATCAGCGAGGCGCCGCCGCGCGGGATCAGCACGTCGACCAGGCCGCGGGCGCGCATCAGCTCCTGCACCGAGTCCCGGCTCTCCCCCGGAACGAGCTGGATCACGTCGGCCGGCAGCCCGGCCGCGACGACGGCGTCCCGCAGGACGGCGACCAGCGCGGTGTTGGAGCGGTAGGCGGAGGCGGAGCCGCGCAGCAGCACCGCGTTGCCGGACTTGAGGCAGAGCGCGGCGGCGTCCACGGTGACGTTCGGCCGGGCCTCGTAGATGATGCCGACCACGCCCAGCGGCACCCGCACCTGACGCACGTCCAGGCCGTTCGGCAGGGTGTAGCCGCGCACCACCTCGCCGACCGGGTCGGCCAGGCCGGCCACGTCCCGCACGTCCGAGGCGATCGCGGCGATCCGCTCGCCGGTCAGGCTCAGCCGGTCGACCACCGACTCGGCCGTCCCCGCCGCGCGGGCCCGGGCCACGTCCTCGGCGTTGGCCTCGACGATCTCGGCGCTGCGGGCGACCAGCGCGTCCGCGATCGCCAGCAGCGCGGCGTCCTTGGCCCGGCGCGGCAGCGGGGCGAGCGCGGCGGCCGCCTCCCGGGCACGGCGCGCTACGGCGAGGACGGGGCTTTCGGCGGTGGCGAGGTCGCTGGTCATGCCGCAAGGGTAGCGACTGCACCCGCTCCGCCGAGCCGTCATTTCGCCGGGTGAGACGGCGCACGGACGGCTCCGCGCGCCCTCGATACGCGGCGCGCCCCGCCTCAGTACGGGGAGCGCCCCGCCCTCGGTACGCGGTGCGCCCCGCCCTCAGTACGGGTGCACCCCGCCCAGGTGCGGCGGCGGATCGCCGAAGCCCTCGGCGACCCGCTTGTGGTACGTCGCCCGGTCGACCACCTCCAGCCCGACGATCTCCCACGGAGGCAGGCTCGCGGTCGCCTTGTGCTCGCCCCACAGCCGCAGCGCTATCGCCGCCGCGTCGTGCAGGTCCCGGGCCTGCTCCCAGTAGCGGATCTCGGCGTGGTCGGCCGCGTAGCGGGCGGTCAGGAAGAACGAGTGGTCGTGCGCCAGCCGCTCCAGCGAGGCCCGCAGCGCGGACAGCGGCGTGGTCTGCCCGGCCACGCTCAGCACCACGTGCCACAGCCGGGCCTGCTCCGGCACGCTGGGCGGATCCGCCGCCTGCGCGCGCTGCGGCCGCAGCCGGCGCACCCCGCCGGACCCCTGCGACGGCGGACCGGCCGGCTCGGCGGGGCCGTCCCCGCGTCCGCCGTCGATGCTGGTCAGCCGCCGGCCCGCCGTCCCTCCGGTCAGCGCTGCCTCGCGCCTGCGTTCCACCGGCGGCCTCCTGTTCGGCGATCTCGTGTCGTCCCGCACCGGCCCGCCGGCCCCCGGCCGACCGGTACGGCTGCGCCCCTCCTCGCCCGCGGCCGGGCCGCTCCCGGTACGGAGCGGCCCGCCGACCGCGCTGCGCCGTCCGGCCGCCGGCCGTACGGCCGGTCAGCCGTGCAGAACGACCAGGTCGTCGCGGTGGACGACCTCCCGCTCGTACCCGGCGCCGAACTCCTGGGCCAGGTCGCGGGTGGACCGGCCGAGCAGGCGGGGCAACTCCCTCGCATCAAAGTTGACCAGTCCGCGAGCCACGATGTGGCCGTTTTCGGCAAGAAGGTCCACCGGATCACCCGCGGCGAACTCCCCGTCGACCTTGGTCACCCCGGCGGGCAGCAGCGAGGCGCCGCCGGAGACGACCGCCTCGACCGCGCCCGCGTCCAGGTGCAGGGCGCCGCGCGGGCTGCTGGCGTGGGCCAACCAGAGCATCCGGTCGGAGGTGCGGCTGCCGGTGCGCCGGAAGAGCGTGCCGGTGGGCCGCCCGGCCAGCGCGTCGGCGGCGTGGCTGGCGGCGGTGAGCACCACCGGGATGCCCGCACCGGTGGCGATCCGGGCCGCCTCCACCTTGGTGACCATGCCGCCGGTGCCGACGCCCGCCTTGCCGGCGCTGCCGATCTGGATGCCGTCGAGGTCGTGCGGGCCGCTCACCTCGGCGATCCGGCTGGTGCCGGGCCGGGACGGGTCGCCGTCGTAGAGGCCGTCCACGTCGGAGAGCAGCACCAGCAGGTCGGCCCGGACCAGGTGGGCGACCAGTGCGGCCAGCCGGTCGTTGTCCCCGAACTTGATTTCGGCGGTGGCGACGGTGTCGTTCTCGTTGACGATCGGCATCGCGCCCATCGCCAGCAGCTGGTCCAGCGTCCGGTAGGCGTTGCGGTAGTGGGCGCGGCGGCTGGCGTCCTCGGCGGTGAGCAGCACCTGGCCGACCCGGATGCCGTACCGGGCGAAGGAGGCGGTGTACCGCGCGACCAGCAGCCCCTGGCCGACGCTCGCTGCGGCCTGCTGGCGGGCCAGGTCCTTGGGCCGCTTGTCCAGGCCGAGGGGGGCGAGCCCGGCGGCGATGGCGCCGGAGGAGACGAGCACCACCTCGGGCGCCCCGGGGCGGCTGCGCACCTTGGCGAGCGCGTCCACCAGGGCGTCCACCCGGTCGGCGTCCAGGCCGCCGGCCGCCGTGGTGAGTGAGGAGGAGCCGACCTTGACCACGATCCGCCGTGCGGTCAGCACCTCCTCCCGCAGTGAGTCCTCGCTCATCTCGCTGTACGCCCTTCCGGTGTGGTGCGGGTGCGGCGGGGCCCGGCCCGGCCGTCATGGCCGAAATCTACGCGATCCCCGCAGGTCGTCCCCAGGGGGTTTCACCGGCTGGACTCGCCCCGACCACCGGGCCGGACCCGGCCGAGCTGCTCAACTTCCAGGCCCCGCAGGCGAAGTGACGGTGCGTCATGGCAGAACGAAGCGGACGGCCCCGCCACCTCGACAGGTGGCGGGGCCGTCCGCTTCGCGGCGGGGCCGACTCAGCGGTCCTCGACGAGGAGCCGACTCAGTGGTCCTCGTCGTCCTCGATCGCGGCCTGCCGGCCGCTGGAGAGCGCCTCGAAGGCGAGGAACTCGGCCTCGGCCGCGTCCCGGCCCTTCTGCTTCTCGCGGCGGCGGTCGACCGCCGGGCGCTGGGTCTCCATCCGGTGGTCCTCACCACGACGGCCGAGCATCTCGGCGCCGGCGGCCATGGTCGGCTCCCAGTCGAAGACGACGGCGTTCTCGTCCGGGCCGATGATGACGGTGTCGCCCTCGTGCGCGCCGACCTTCCACAGCCGGTCCTCGACCCCGAGGCGGGCCAGCCGGTCGGCCAGGTAGCCGACGGCCTCGTCGTTGCTGAAGTCGGTCTGGCGGACCCAGCGCTCCGGCTTGACGCCGCGGATGCGGTAGGCGCCGTCCTCCTCCTCGATGGTGAAGCCCGCGTCGTCGACGGCGGTGGGCCGCAGCACGATCCGGGTGGACTCCTCGACCGGCTTGGCGGCACGCGCCTCGGCGACGATCTTCGCCACCGCGAAGCTCAGCTCGCGCAGACCCTTGCGGGAGGCGGCGGAGACCTCGAACACCTGGTAGCCGCGCTCCTCCAGCGAGGCGCGGGTCAGGTCGGCGATGTCCTGGCCGTCCGGGACGTCCACCTTGTTGAGCGCGACCAGGCGCGGGCGGTCCTCCAGACCGCCGTACTCGGCGAGCTCGGCCTCGATGGTCTCCAGGTCGGTCAGCGGGTCGCGGCCGGGCTCCAGGGTGGCGCAGTCCAGCACGTGCACCAGCACCGAGCAGCGCTCGACGTGCCGCAGGAACTCCAGGCCCAGGCCCCGGCCCTGGCTGGCGCCCGGGATCAGGCCGGGCACGTCGGCGATGGTGTAGACGGTGTCACCCGCGGTGACCACGCCGAGGTTGGGGACGAGGGTGGTGAACGGGTAGTCCGCGATCTTCGGCTTGGCGGCGGAGAGCACCGAGATCAGCGAGGACTTGCCGGCACTCGGGTAGCCGACCAGGGCCACGTCGGCGACGGACTTGAGCTCCATCACGATGTCGCGGGACTCGCCGGGCTCGCCGAGCAGCGCGAAGCCGGGGGCCTTGCGGCGGGCCGAGGCGAGCGCGGCGTTGCCGAGGCCGCCGCGGCCGCCCTGGGCGGCGACGAAGCTGGTGCCGTGGCCGACCAGGTCGGCGAGCACGTTGCCCTTGCGGTCCAGCACCACGGTGCCGTCCGGCACCAGCAGGACGAGGTCGTCGCCCTCCGCGCCGGTGCGGTTGCCGCCCGCGCCCGGCTTGCCGTTGGTGGCCTTGCGCTTGGGCGAGTGGTGGTACTCGAGCAGGGTGGTGACCTGGGCGTCGACGGTCAGGATGACACTGCCGCCCTCACCGCCGTTCCCGCCGTCCGGTCCGCCGAGCGGCTTGAACTTCTCACGGTGAACGGAGGCGCAGCCGTGGCCTCCGTTACCCGCGGCGACGTGCAGTTCGACGCGGTCCACGAAGGTGGTCATGGTTGTGCCTCCAGTACGGGGAAGGGTTCTTCTACGTGAAGCGCGAAGGGTGGACCGGAGAATTCCGGCCCACCCTTCAGTGTGAGTCCTCAGCAGACTCGGGAGTCCGTTCGGACTCAGGCCTCGACGGCCACGATGTTGACGACCTTGCGGCCGCGACGGTTGCCGAACTGCACCGCACCGGCGGTCAGCGCGAACAGGGTGTCGTCGCCACCACGGCCGACACCGGCACCCGGGTGGAAGTGGGTGCCACGCTGGCGGACGAGGATCTCGCCGGCCGACACGACCTGGCCACCGAAGCGCTTCACGCCGAGGCGCTGGGCGTTCGAGTCACGGCCGTTACGAGTAGAGCTTGCGCCCTTCTTGTGTGCCATTTTTCGCTATCCCCTTACTTGCTGACCGAGTCGATGCTGGTGATGCGCACCGCGGTGTGCTTCTGACGGTGACCCTGACGACGGCGGTAGCCGGTCTTGTTCTTGTAGCGCAGGATGACGATCTTGTCGCCCTTGGTCTGGTCGACCACCTCGGCGTGAGCCTTCACGCCGGCCAGGACCCACGGGTCGGAGGTGACGGCGTCACCGTCGACGACCAGGATGGTCGAGAGCTCCACCGAGTCACCCGGCTTGGCCTCGATACGGTCGATCTCCAGCACGTCGCCGACGGCGACCTTGTGCTGGCGGCCGCCTGCGCGAACGATCGCGTACATGCGGTACCTACTTTCCCAACTCGGTCGGAACTCCCGACGCCAGCCACCTGGGTACGGACACAGGGGCCTCCCTCCGAACGCGCGCGCACGGGGCGCGGTGCTCTCGGAGAGGTGATGTGCTCGGGAGCGCGGCGTAGACACGCCGATGGTCAAGAATACGGACCGGCCGCCCAGGGGGCAAACCGGCCGGTACGGCCGGGGGCGGGAAGGACTCCCGCCCCCGGCGTGGGCACTACTCGGCCGCCGTATCACCCTCGGCGGCCGCGGCCTTCTTGGCCGCCGCGCTCGTCCGCTTGGTCGCGGTCTTGCGGGCGGTGGTCTTCTTGGCCGCCGTGGTGGTCTTCTTGGCGGCGGTCTTCTTCGCGGCGGTCTTGCGGGCGGCCCGCTTCTTCGGCGCCGGGGCCTCCTCGGCGGCGGCCTCCTCCACGGGGGCCTCCTCCGCGGCGGGAGCCTCGGCGGCCTCCGCGGCCGGGGCCTCGACGGCCTCGGCCTCCACGGCGACGGTCCCGGCGGCGGCCTCCGGGGCCACCTCCGCGACGGGCTCGGCCGCGGCCTCGGCCACCGGCTCGGCGGCCGGGGCGGCGGCGGCCAGGGCCGCCTCCAGAGCCGCGTCGGCCTTCGCCTGCAGCACGACGATCTCGGCGGCCTGCGGGGCACCGGCCGGAGCCGTCGCCTTGCGCACCGCGCGGCGGCGCGGACGGCCGGCCGGAGCGGCAACGGGGGCCTCGGCCGCCGGGGCCTCCACGGCCTTCGGCGTCTCGACCACCACGGTCCCGACGGCCGGGGCCTCGACGGCCGGCGCCTCGACACCCGGGACCTCCAGGGCCAGCTGGCCCTCGATCTCCTCGCGCACCGGCTCGGCCGGCTCCTCGACCGCCTCGGCGACGGCCTCGGCCACCGACCCGGCCTCGACGGCCTGCGGCTCCTCGTGGCCCGCACCGCCCTTGCCCCGGCGACGGCGCTTGCCGCTGCCCGAGCCCGCCTCGACGGCGGCCGCCGGGGCGTGGACGTGGGCGCTCGGCTGCTCCATGTGCACGATCACGCCGCGGCCGTTGCAGTGCACGCAGGCCTCGGAGAAGGACTCCAGCAGGCCCTGGCCGACCCGCTTGCGGGTCATCTGGACCAGGCCCAGCGAGGTGACCTCGGCCACCTGGTGCTTGGTCCGGTCGCGGCCCAGGCACTCCAGCAGTCGGCGCAGCACCAAGTCGCGGTTGGACTCCAGGACCATGTCGATGAAGTCGATCACGATGATGCCGCCGAGGTCGCGCAGCCGCAGCTGGCGCACGATCTCCTCGGCCGCCTCGATGTTGTTCCGGGTGACCGTCTCCTCCAGGTTGCCGCCCTGGCCGACGAACTTCCCGGTGTTGACGTCGATGACGACCATCGCCTCGGTGCGGTCGATCACCAGCGAACCGCCGCTGGGCAGCCAGACCTTGCGGTCCAGCGCCTTCATCAGCTGCTCGTCGATCCGGTAGGTGGCGAACACGTCCACCTCGGAGGTCCACCGCTGGAGCCGCTCGGCGAGGTCCGGGGCCACGTTGGAGACGTACTCGTGGATGGTCTGCCACGCCTCGTCGCCGGAGACGATGACCTTGGTGAAGTCCTCGTTGAAGATGTCGCGGACGACCCGGACGGTCATGTCCGGCTCGCCGTACAGCAGCGCCGGGGCGTTGCCGGTCGCGGCCTTCTTCTGGATGTCCTCCCACTGCTGCTGGAGGCGCTGGACGTCGCGGGTCAGCTCGTCCTCGGAGGCGCCCTCGGCGGCGGTGCGCACGATCACGCCCGCGTCGTCCGGGACGATCTTCTTGAGGATCTGCTTGAGGCGGGCGCGCTCGTTCTCGGGCAGCTTGCGCGAGATGCCGGTCATCGAGCCCTCGGGCACGTACACCAGGTAGCGGCCGGGCAGCGAGATCTGGCTGGTCAGGCGGGCGCCCTTGTGGCCGATCGGGTCCTTGGAGACCTGCACCAGCACGGACTGGCCGGACTTGAGCACCGACTCGATCCGGCGCGGGCCGCCGTGGCCCAGCGCACCGAAGTTGACCTCACCGGCGTACAGCACCGCGTTGCGGCCCTTGCCGATGTCGACGAACGCGGCCTCCATGGACGGCAGCACGTTCTGGACCTTGCCCAGGTAGACGTTGCCGACGTACGAGGTGGCCTGCTCCTTGTTGACGTAGTGCTCGACCAGCACGCCGTCCTCCAGCACGCCGATCTGGGTGCGCAGGCCGTTCTGGCGCACCACCATGACGCGCTCGACCGACTCCCGGCGGGCCAGGAACTCGGCCTCGGTGATGATCGGCACCCGGCGGCGGCCCAGCTCGCGGCCCTCGCGGCGGCGCTGCTTCTTCGCCTCCAGACGGGTGGAGCCCTTGATGGACTGCACCTCGTCCGGGTCGAACGACGGCTCGGTGGAGCGGCGGCGCGGCTCGCGCACCTTCACCACCGTGCGGACGCCGTCCTCGGTGGTCTCGGCGGTCTCGACGGCGCCGGTCTCACCGCTGCGGCGGCGACGGCGGCGACGGCGACGCGACGAGGACAGGCCGGCGGCCAGGTCGTCCTCGTCCTCCTCGTCCTCCTCGACGACGGCCCGGGCCGGCTCCTCGGCGGCGGGCTGCTCGGTCTCGACGGCCTCGGCGGCCTCGAAGTCCTCGGCCTCGCCACGGCGGCGGCGACGGCCGCCCCGACGGCGGCGGCGGGACGGACGGCCGTCCTCCCACTCGTCCTCGTTCTCCGGACCGGCGACGGGGGCCTCCGCGACGGGCTCCTCGACGGCCGGAACCTCGACCGGAGCGGCCTTCACCGGGGCGGCCTTGGCCGGGGCCGCCTTGGCCTGAGCGGCCTTGGCCGGCGCCTCGGCGGCCGGCTTGCGGCGGTTCGGCTCGACCCGGGTGCGCACCCGGCGGCGGCGGCCGACACCGCTGTACTCGTACTCGTCCTCGTCCTGGCGCTCGGCCTCGACGGCCGGGGCCTCGACCGACGCCGGGGCGGCGGCGGTCTGCTGCGGCTGCGGCTGCGGCTGCGCGGCGGGCGCGACGTAGGGGGCGGGCTCCTGGAACACCGGGGCCTGGAAGACCGCGGTGGCCGGGCGGACGGCGCGGCGGCGCACCCGGTGGTGCGGCTCGGCCTCGACGGCCGGGGCGGGATCGGCAACCGGCTCGGCGGCGGCCGGGGCCTCGGTGACGGCCTCGACGGCCTCCTCCTCGGCGGGCTCCTCCTCGACGGCGGGCTCCTCGGCCACCGGCTCCTCCACCGGGGCCTCGACCACCGGCGCGGCCTCGACCACGCGACGGCGGCGCGGGCGGCGGGCCGGAGCGGCCGGGGCCTCCTCGGCCACCGGCTCGGCGACCGGCTCGGCCACCGGGGCGGGGGCGGCGGCCTCGGCCACCGGCTCCTCGACCGGGGCCTCGGCCTTCTTGCGGGTCCGACGGGCCCGAACGGGCTTCTCCGCCTTCTCCTCGGCCACCGGCTCGGCGGCCTTCTCCTGGGCCTTCGTCCCCTCGGCCTCCGGTGCGGTGACCACGATCGCGGTCTCCTCCGGAGCGCCGGCCGGGGCCTCGGCGCGCTTGCGGGTCCGGCGGGCCCGGACCGGCTTCTCGGCCACCGGGGCCGCCTCGACGGGCGCCTCGGCCGCAGCGGCCGGGACGACCGTCGGCTCGGCCGGGACGACCGTCTCGGCCGTCTCGGCGGCCGCACCCTGCGGGGTGCCCGCCGGGCGGGACACCGCGCGGCGACGACGGCGCGGCGGCGCGGCGGACGCGCCCTCACCACCGGTCGCGGCGGTTTCGTTCTGTTCCGTGGCCGCAGCCTGCTGCGGGTCGGTGTTATCGAGCATGCGGGTGGATCTCCCGTCAGGCCCCCGGGCTCCGCATCCGGGCACGGCACGGCACCAGTGGGCGGCCGGCATCGCGAGGATGCTCGGGCCGGACCCTTTGACGGTGCCGCCGTGCGGACGCGAGGCCGCACAGGGGCTCGTAGTCTCGCTCGGCGCCCCGCGTTGCGCGGGGTGTCGAAAGTCTTCTGGTCTGACCAGTCTTCTGAGTTTTTCCCAAGCTGAGCCGTCCCCCAACCCCGGGTGGCTCCCGGACGGGGTCCCGAGCCCACCGACCGTCCTGGTCGGCGGGCCCCGAGTGGCCGGCCTGTGCTGCGACGACGCTCGCTCCCCTGGGGAGCCGCGGCAACCCTGGAGGACCGTCGGGTCCAGTGAGGCACTGGACCCGGCCTCCGCCCCCTAGGCGGACGCGGTAGCGCGCGGCCCGCCGGCCGTTTCTCAGCCGGCCGGGGCCGCGGCGCGGTCGAGCGCCAGCGGGTCGGTCACCGTGCCGGACTCCTCGTCGAGCGGCCCCTGCGCCAGCCTGGTCACCTCTGCGGGGACCGGCGGCGCCAGGTCGGCCGTCGCACGGAGACCGGACAATACGTCGTCGGGTCGTACGGCGGGTGTGGCGTGTCGTACTACCAGGCGCAGTATCGCACAGGGACGGCCCGTCCGAACATCGCGGCCGGTTCCGACCGCCGTGTCCGCACCGCCGTCGACCTGCGGCTCGACGGCTTCGAGCGCCGCCACCGCACCGCGCGCGTCGAAAACCCGCACGCCGTTCTTGGTCCGGCGCTCGACCTCGACCTTCTCCTCGGCCAGGAACACGCGGACCGCCTCGGCGGCCTCGGCCGGCTCGACACCGTCCAGGCGCACCAGCCACTCGGAGGCCTCCAGGCGCTCCACGAAGTTGGGCGTGCGCACCTCGACCGCGTCGGTCACGTCCAGTCCGTCCGGCAGCGACTCGTCCAGCTGCGCCCGCAGCTGCTCCGGGTCGCGCACGGCGGCCAGGCCGATCTCCAGGTACTCCGCCTCGCTCGCCACCCCGGTCGGGGCGGCGTTGGCGTAGGACACCTTCGGGTGCGGGGTGAAGCCCGCCGAGTAGGCCATCGGAACGGCGGACCGGCGCAGGGCGCGCTCGAAGGCGCGCTGGAAGTCACGGTGGCTGGTGAAGCGGAGCCGGCCGCGCTTGGTGTAGCGGAGACGAATCCGCTGCACCGTCGGCGCGGGCGGCGGACCGTCGGGCGTACGGCGTGCCAGGGTCGCTCAGTCCTTAGTCAGTTCTCCCCGTCCGGCGCGGCGCAAACCCGCCACTGTCCGGACTCTGTCACCCCAAAGGGTACGCGCCCCGCCGCCCCGCTCGCTCCGCCCCTGGTCAGCCGCCCACCACCGACCCCCGCCCGGACCACTCCGGCCGGGGGTCGAGCGCCCTGCCCCGACTACTTGTTGACGACCGTCAGCGGCAGCAGCTTCTTGCCGGTGGGGCCGATCTGGATCTGGGTGTCCATCTGCGGGCACACGCCGCAGTCGAAGCACGGCGTCCAGCGGCAGTCGTCGACCTCGACCTCCTCCAGGGCGTCCTGCCAGTCCTCCCACAGCCAGTCCTTGTCGAGGCCGCTGTCCAGGTGGTCCCAGGGCAGCACCTCCTCGTAGGAGCGCTCGCGGGTGGTGTACCAGTCGACGTCGACGCCGGTGCCGGCCAGGCCCTTCTCGGCGGCGAGCATCCAGCGGTCGTACGAGAAGTACTCGCGCCAGCCGTCGAAGCGGCCGCCGTCCTCGTAGACCGCGCGGATGACCGCGCCGATCCGGCGGTCGCCGCGGGAGAGCAGGCCCTCGACGATGCCGGGCTTGCCGTCGTGGTAGCGGTAGCCGATGTTCTTGCCGTACTTGCGGTCGCCGCGGATGGAGTCGCGCAGCTTGGCCAGGCGGGCGTCGGTGGCCTCGGCGGACAGCTGCGGGGCCCACTGGAACGGGGTGTGCGGCTTGGGCACGAACCCGCCGATGGAGACGGTGCAGCGGATGTCGTTCTGGCCGGTGACCTCGCGGCCCTTCTGGATGACGTTCTTCGCCATCTCGCCGATCTGGAGCACGTCCTCGTCGGTCTCGGTCGGCAGGCCGCACATGAAGTACAGCTTCACCTGGCGCCAGCCGTTGCCGTAGGCGGTGGCGACGGTGCGGATCAGGTCCTCCTCCGACACCATCTTGTTGATCACCTTGCGCATGCGCTCGCTGCCGCCCTCGGGGGCGAAGGTGAGGCCCGAGCGGCGCCCGTTGCGGGACAGCTCGTTGGCGAGGTCGATGTTGAAGGCGTCGACGCGGGTGGACGGCAGCGACAGGCCGATCTTGTCCTCGGTGTAGCGGTCGGCCAGCCCCTTGGCGATGTCACCGATCTCGGTGTGGTCGGCGCTGGACAGCGACAGCAGGCCGACCTCCTCGAAGCCGGTCGCCTTGAGCCCACGCTCGACCATCTCGCCGATGCCGGTGATGCTTCGCTCCCGCACGGGGCGCGTGATCATGCCGGCCTGGCAGAAGCGGCAGCCGCGGGTGCAGCCGCGGAAGATCTCCACGGACATCCGCTCGTGCACCGTCTCCGCGAGCGGGACCAGCGGCTGCTTGGGGTACGGCCACTCGTCCAGGTCCATCACGGTGTGCTTGGACACCCGCCACGGCACGCCCGGGGCATTCGGCACGACACGGGCGATCCGGCCGTCGGCCAGGTACTCCACGTCGTAGAACTTCGGCACGTACACCCCGCCGGTGCGCGCCAGGCGCAGCAGCAGCTCGTCGCGCCCGCCCGGGCGGCCCTCGGCCTTCCAGGCGCGGATGATCTCCGTGATGTCGAGGACGGCCTGCTCGCCGTCGCCGATCACCGCGCAGTCCAGGAAGTCCGCGATCGGCTCCGGGTTGAACGCCGCGTGGCCGCCGGCCAGGACGATCGGGTCCTCGTCGGTGCGGTCCTTGGCCTCCAGCGGGATGCCGGCCAGGTCGAGCGCGGTCAGCATGTTGGTGTAGCCGAGCTCGGTGGAGAACGACAGCCCGAACACGTCGAAGGCCTTGACCGGGCGGTGGGCGTCCACCGTGAACTGCGGCACCCGGTGCTCACGCATCAGGGCCTCGAGGTCCGGCCAGACGCTGTAGGTGCGCTCGGCCAGCACGCCCTCGCGCTCGTTCAGCACCTCGTAGAGGATCATGACGCCCTGGTTGGGCAGCCCGACCTCGTAGGCGTCGGGGTACATCAGCGCCCAGCGGACGTCGCAGGCGTCCCAGTCCTTGACGGTCGAGTTGAGCTCGCCGCCGACGTACTGGATCGGCTTCTGGACGTGCGGGAGGAGGGCCTCCAGGCGTGGGAAGACCGATTCGACAGTCATGTACTAGGAACCCTTACGACGTGATTCGGTGCCGCGAGTCGGCACGGGAGGGGTGACCCTCAAGGGTAGCCCAATCCGGGGAACGACCCGCCCGGGGCGGTTGCCCGCCGGTGCGCCCCGGCGCGGTCGGCGCCCAGCGGTGACCGCCCCGGCACGCGCGGTGCGCGCCCGCCGCCCGGCCCGGTCCGCCGTTGACACGCCCGGAACGCCCGTGCGGTACTGACAGGGCCCTGCCCAAGGCCCTGTACCCCTTCCGGAGACGGGAGTTGGGTCGTACGCTCGGCCAACGCCGACTCCCCGGCGGCCCGCTCGCCCCAGCACGCCCTCCCCCGTCCCCGCGCGGCCCCCTCCCCAGGCCCCGCGGAGCCCGTCCCCCGGCCCGCAGGCCGCGTCCGGCGGCGCGGCACGCCCGCGCGCCCCGGCGGCCGTGCGACCGGTCGCAAGGAGAACCATGACCGACACCGGTCGGCGGGTCCGGCCCCTGGCCCTGCGCGCCCCCGACGCCCGGCCGGCCCGCTACCCCACCGCGGCCCAGGCCGAGAGCGCGGCCCGCCGCCTCGCCCTGCGCCACCCCGACCGCTGCCGGCTGCGCGAGGTGGGCCGCTCCCGGGCCGGGCGCCCGCTGCTGCTGCTCTCGGTGGACCGCGGGCCGCGCGCCGCCCTGGTGGTCGGCGGCCCGCACCCGAACGAGCCGATCGGCACCGCCGCCGCCGTCCGGCTGGCCGAGGTGCTGCTGGAGCGCCCCGCCCGGCCCGGCCTGTCCTGGCACCTGCTGCTCTGCCTGGACCCGGACGGCGCCGCCCTCAACGCCGGCTGGCTGGACGGCCCGCTCACCATGCGCCGCCACTACGAGCACTTCTTCCGCCCCGCCTTCGAGGAGCAGCCGGAACTGCTGCCCGCCCCCGGCTCCGGCCGCCCGCCGATGCCGGAGAGCCTGGCCCTGACCGGGCTGATCGACGAGCTGCGCCCGTTCCTGCAGTGCTCGCTGCACGGAGTGGACTTCGGCGGTGCCTTCGTCCAGCTGACCGGCCCGGTGCCCGGCCTGGCCGAGCGCTTCGCCCGCTCCGCGGACCGGGCCGGCATCCCGCTCGACGTGGACTCCTACGACGCCGTCGGCTGGTCCAGCCCTGACCCCGGCACCTATCTGATGCCGCCGCCCGGCAGCACCGGCACCCCCCGGGCGCTGCCGGACGAACCCGAGCTGTCCACCTGGTCGTACGCGGCCCGGTACGGCGGGGTGACCGCCGTCCTGGAGGTCCCGATGTGGGCCGTGGACGCGGTCGGCGACGCCCGGATCCATCCGGCCGGGCCGCGGGCCGTCGGCGAGGCGGCCCACGAGCTCACCCTGCGCACCGAGCAGCTGGACGCGCTGCTCGCCCGTGTCCCGGACCAGGCCCGGGAGGCGTACGGCCCGCTGGTGCGCACCGCCGAGTTCAACCTGGCGGTGGCCCCGCGGATGGCCGCCGAGTGGCTGGAGCTCTGGTGCCCCGGCCCGCTGAGCGCCGCCCGGGCGACCACGGCCGGGCTGGTCGCCGCCCGGCTGCCGCTGCGGGTCGCCTCGATCCTGCTGCGGCTGCTCGCCGACGCCCGCGGCCCGGCCGCCGAGGCCACCCGGGAGCGCGCCCGCGCCGTCGTCGCGGACAGCCTGGACCGGCTGCGGCACCGCTTCGGTGCCCGTTGGGTGCCGGTCCAGGAGCAGCTGGCCCACCAGACCCGGGCGGTCCTGGCCGCCGCCGACTGCCTGCTGCAAGCCACCTGACGCAGAGTCAACTCCAGCTCCCGGCAAGGCGAAGGGCCGGCCCGGAAGGATCCGGACCGGCCCTGGACCGACGGCCCTGGGGAGCCGACGGCCCTCGGGAGCCGACAGCCCCAGCGAGCCGACGGCTCAGGCCGCTATCGGCCGCTGGCTGCGCACCGCCTGGAGCAGCCCGATGCCGATCCAGACCGCGAACATCGAGGAGCCGCCGTAGGAGACGAAGGGCAGCGGGATGCCCGCGACCGGCATGATGCCCAGGCACATCCCGATGTTCTCGAAGGCCTGGAAGGAGAACCAGGCGATGATCCCGGCCGCCACGATCGTCCCGTACAGGTCGGTGGCCTGGCGGGCGATCCGGCAGGCCCGCCAGAGGATCACGCCGACCAGCGCGATGATCGCCAGTGCCCCGACGAACCCCAGCTCCTCACCGGCGACGGTGAACACGAAGTCGGTCTGCTGCTCCGGCACGAACTGCCCGATGGTCTGGGTGCCGTGGAACAGCCCCTTGCCGGTCAGCCCGCCCGAGCCGATCGCGATCCGGGCCTGGGCGGTGTTGTAGCCGACCCCGTTGGGGTCGAGCTGGGGGTTGGCGAAGGCGGCGAAGCGGTCGATCTGGTACTGGCTGAGCAGCCCGAGCTTCCAGATCGCGATGCTCCCGCTGACGCCGAGCGCCAGGATGCCGAGCACCCAGCGGTTGGCGGCGCCGGAGCCGAGCAGGATGCCGAGCACGACCGCGGACATCACCATGACCGACCCGGCGTCCGGCATCAGCAGCACCAGGCCCATCGGCAGGCAGGCCCAGATCAGGCCCCGGAACACCGCCCGGTGCGAGGGGAACTCCCGCTCCCCCGCGTCGACCTGGTCCGACAGCACAACGGCCATCGCCAGCAGGATGGCGACCTTCGCGAACTCGGCCGGCTGGACGGAGAAGCCGCCGCCGAGCTGGATCCACGAGTGGGCGCCGTTGACGGTCGAGCCGATCGGGCTGAGCGTCGCCAGCAGCAGCAGGATCACGCCGACGTAGACGAAGGGCACCAGGGTGCGGACCCGCCGGGCTCCTATCGCTATCACCACGGCGCACAGCACCAGGCCGATCACGAAGTTCGTCAGGTGCCGGTAGAGGAAGTACTGCGGGTCCCCGTGGGTGAGGTTGTCGCGGCCGCGGGTGGCCGACCAGACCAGCAGTGAGCCGACGAGCGAGAGGGCGAGGCCCGCCAACAGCAGTATCCAGTCCAGCCGCCAGAGCGGGGAGTCCTTGGCCAGGGCCTTGGAGACCCCGCTGCGCTGCGGGGTCAGCCGCAGCTGCCGGTACGAGCCGTAGGAGGTCATGCCCGTCCCCTTCCCGGGCGGTTCGGTTCGAGGGCCGCGGCGGCCGCGGTGTACGACGCCGGGCTGTCGGCCGGGGGTGCCGGGTCGAGGAAGGCCGCCGCCGGGGCGGCGTCCGCCTGCGCCGGGGCGGCGTGACCGGCCGCTACAGCCGCTACGGCCGGGGTGAGCGGTGCGGCCGGGGCGACCGGGGCGAGCTGCGCGCTGGAGGCCCCCTGGGCCGCACCGGCGTCGTACGAGGCCGGCTTGATGATCGCGGTGCCGTCCGGGTTGAACTTCGGCAGCTGGCCCTGCGGCGTGGGCAGCAGCGCCTTGCTGTTGTCGATGTTGCCCTTGTCGTCCACCCCGTACAGCGCCTGGTAGATCCGGCGCACGGCGTCGCCGGAGCCGCCGGAGCCGGTGCCGCCCTGGCTGATCGTCATGACGACGGCGTAGTCCTTGCTGTACGTGGTCAGCCAGGAGGTGGTCTGCTTGCCCTCGACCTCGGCGGTGCCGGTCTTGGCGTGCAGCTCGATCTTGTTCTGCGGCCAGCCGGCCCCGGCGAACTTCCAGGCGGCGGTGCCGCTGGTGATGACGCCGGCGGTGGCCTGGTCGATGTAGCTGAGCAGCTTCTGGTCGCCGGGGAACTTGGCGTCCTCGTGCGGGGCGATGTCGCGGACGAGGTCCCCGCCCGGGCTTATCACCGCCTTGGCGATGGTCGGCCGGTAGAAGGTGCCGCCGTTGGCCAGCGCCGAGTAGATCCGGGCCATCTGGACCGGGGTGACCAGGGTGTCGCCCTGGCCGATCGCGAAGTTGACGGCGTCACCGGCGCGCATCTGGTAGCCGTCGACGCAGTTCTCCCGGGCGATCTGGTCCGAGAAGCTGTTGCCGCCCTTCTGCGCCTGGGCGCACCAGGCGTCCTTGTTGTTGTCGTAGAAGGACTGCTTCCACTGCCGGTCCGGCACCCGGCCGGGGACCTCGGCCGGCAGGTCGATGCCGGTCTTGGCGCCGAGGCCGAACTCGTGGGCGGTCTTGAAGAACCAGTCGCCCGGGTTCTTCGGCTTGATGCCGCCGTCCTTCATCCACTGGTCGTACGCCAGGCCGTAGAAGACGGTGTCGCAGGAGACCTCCAGCGCCTTCTCCAGGGAGATGGAGCCGAAGTTCTCGCTCTCGAAGTTCTTGAACTCGCGCCCGCCGATGGTGAGGCTCTTGGGGCACGGGTAGCTGCCGTCCAGCGAGTAGCCGGCCTGCACGGCGGCGGTGGTGGAGACGACCTTGAAGGTCGAGCCGGGGGCGGACTGACCCTGTATGGCCCGGTTCAGCAGCGGGAAGTTGGAGTCCTTGCTGGTCAGCGACTGGTAGTCCTTGCCGCTGATGCCGCCCACCCAGAGGTTGGGGTCGTAGGTCGGGGCGCTGGCCATCGCGACGATCCGGCCGGTGTGCACGTCCATCACGACGGCGGCGCCGGAGTCGGCCTCGTAGTTGCGGTTGGTGACCTTGTCGAAGGTGTTCCGGGCGTCGGCCATGGCCTGCGCCAGGTTGTCCTCGACGACCTTCTGCACCCGGGCGTCGATGCTGGTGACCAGGTTGTTGCCGGTCTGCGGGGCGACGGTGCCGGCGGTGCCGATCACCCGGCCGAGGTTGTCGACCTCCAGCTTGGTGATGCCGGCGGTGCCGCGCAGGTCGCGGTCGTACACCGACTCCAGGCCGGCCCGGCCGATCTGGTCGGCCGGCAGGTAGCGGTCCAGGCCGCTCTTGTCGGCGGTCTTGCTGACCTCGTCGTCGGTGACCGGCGAGAGGTAGCCGAGCACCTGGGCCATGTTGGCACCCTCGGCGCCGGTGTAGCGGCGTACGGCGGTGGGCTGCGCGGTGACCCCGGGGAAGTCCTCGCGGCGCTCCATTATCTGCATCGCCTGCTGGGTGGTCGCCTCCTTGGTGACCGGGATCGGCTGGTAGGGAGAACCGTTCCAGCAGGGCTGCGGGGTCTTGGCGTCGCAGAGCCGGACCTTCTCCTGGACGTCCTTGGCGGGCATCCCGAGCACGTCGGCGAGCCGGCCGAGCACCCCCTTGCCGCCGTCCTTCTGCTGGAGCAGCGAGGTGCGGCTGACGGAGACCACCAGCCGGGTCTCGTTGCCGGCCAGGATCCGCCCGGAGGCGTCCAGGATCTCGCCGCGGACGGCCGGTTCGACCACCTCGCGGATGTGGTTGCCGGTCGCCTTGGCGGTGTACTCCTTGGCGTTGCGGATCTGCAGGTACCAGAGCCGTCCGCCCAGGGTGGCGAGCAGCGACAGCACCAGGATCTGCAGCACCACCAGACGGATCGTCACCCGCCGGGTACGGCCGGTCTCGGGGATGTTGCTCACGTCTCGTGCGCTCCAGGGGTGCGGGAGGGTCAGGAGGTCTGGGGGCGGGCCTGGACCGGCCGGCTACGGGCGTCGGGCAAAGCCGGGCACGCGCCGCTTCTTGTACGACGGGCCGCTGGAGACCTCGCGGGTGGTGCGGTAGCGGGCCAGCGTGCCCAGGCCCGGGCCGCCCTCGTCGTCGTCGCTGGCGGCGGACACCGGGTCGCGGCCGAAGCGGCGGCCGAACAGCATCACCAGCGGCACCACGAACGGGGCCAGCAGCAGGTCGTACAGCAGGGCGCTGATCACCAGGCCGCCGAGGCCGACGTGCCGGGCCGCGGTGTCGCCGACCAGGGCGCCGACCATCGCGTACAGCAGGGTGGAGGCGATCGCCGCGGCGCCGACCACCAGCAGCGCGCTGGAGACGGAGCGCTGGCGGCCGTGCTCGGGGCGCAGCAACCCGGCGGCGTAGCCCATCAGGCAGAGCACCAGGGCGTAGCGGCCGATCGCGTGGTCGGAGGGCGGTGCGAGGTCGGCCAGCAGGCCGGCCGAGAAGCCGACCAGGCAGCCGCCGGTCGGCCCGTAGACCATGGCCAGGCCGACCACGACGAGCAGCAGTATGTCCGGGGTGGCTCCCGGGAGCTGGAGCCGGCCGAGGACGCTGACCTGGAGGATCAGGCCGAGCAGGATCAGGACGGCGGAGACGGGGATGCGGGCGAGGCGCATGGCTCAGTTCCCCCCAGTGGGCTTGGCGGGCGGGGCGGCGGGCGCGGAGGCCTGCGGCTGGGCGGGCGCGGCCGGGGCCTGGCTCTGCCCCGGGGTGGGGGCGGGCGGCAGCACGGCGTCGCGCGGGTCGGTGCGCGGGGGCACCACGACCACGCCGACCAGGTCCAGCCGGGTGAACTGGACGAAGGGCTCGACCAGGACGGTCTTGGTCAGCTGTCCGGCGTTGGCCTGGACCTCGACGACCTTGCCGACCGGGACGCCGGGCACGAACGGGCGGCCGCTCTGCGAGCCGAAGGTGACCAGCCGGTCGCCGGTCTTGACCTGGGCCTTCCCGTTGAGCAGGGAGACCTTCATCGGGCTGTCGCCGCCGCCGGAGGCGAAGCCGATCTCGCCGCTGCCCTCCAGCCGGGTGCCGGCCGAGAAGCCGGGGTCGGAGGCGAGCAGCACGGTGGCGGTGGTCGGGCCGACGGTGGTGATCCGGCCGACCAGGCCCTGGCCGTTGATGACGGTCATGTCGCGGGTGAGGCCGTCGTCGCTGCCGGCGTCGACGGTGATGGTCCAGGAGAAGCCCTGGGCCGGGCCGATCGCGATGACCTGGGCGGCCTTGACGGTGTAGCCGCCGGCGCCGGCGGTGCGCAGCAGGTCGTCCAGCTGTTTGGTGCGCCCGGTGGCCATGTCGGAGGAGGCGAGCTTCTGCCGCAGTTCGGTGTTCTCGCGGGCGAGCTGGTCGGTGCGGCCGCTGTCGGTGGCGGCGTCGCGGAAGGCGCGGACGGTGTTCGCGACCGGGTCCACGACGGTGGCGGCGCCGCGCTCGACCGGGCCGAGGACCTTCGCGGCGGCGTGCCGGGCCGGGCCGAGCGGGGAGTCCTCACCGCCCTTGATGTCCACGGTGATGAGCGCGAAGGCGACGGCCACCAGCAGGATGAGCAGCAGCCGGCTCTCTCGTGTGTCCCTCACGGTGCTGGTACTGCCCCTTCGTACCTGGCGGCCGCCCGGGGCTGTGGGGCCCGGGCGGCGGCCCGTTCAGTTGAGTCTCGGAATGGTCGTCGTGGTGCTAACGGCGCGGAGAGGCGTCCAGTACCTGCTGGAGCGCCTCGAACTCCTCGACGCACTTGCCGGAGCCGAGCGCGACGGAGTCGAGCGGGTTCTCGGCGATGTGGATCGGCATGCCGGTCTCGCGGCGCAGCCGCTCGTCCAGGCCGCGCAGCAGGGCGCCGCCGCCGGTGAGCACGATGCCGCGGTCCATGACGTCGCCGGCCAGTTCGGGCGGGCACTGGTCGAGGGTGGTCTTGACCGCGTCGATGATCGAGTTGACCGGCTCGTCGATGGCGGCGCGGACCTCGGCGGCGGAGATGACGACGGTCTTGGGCAGGCCGCTGACCAGGTCGCGGCCGCGGATCTCGGCGTGCTCGTCCTTCTCGCCCTCCAGGCCGAAGGCGCTGCCGATGCTCATCTTGATCTGTTCGGCGCTGCGCTCGCCGAGGAGGAGCGAGTACTCCTTCTTGATGTGCTGGACGATCGCGTTGTCCAGCTCGTCGCCGGCCACCCGGATGGACTGGGCGGTGACGATGCCGCCGAGGGAGATGACGGCGACCTCGGTGGTGCCACCGCCGATGTCGACGACCATGTTGCCGGTGGCCTCGTGGACGGGCAGGCCGGCGCCGATCGCGGCGGCCATCGGCTCCTCGATGATGTGGACCTGGCGGGCGCCGGCCTGCGAGGAGGCCTCGATGACGGCGCGGCGCTCGACGCCGGTGATGCCGGAGGGCACGCAGACCACGACCCGCGGGCGGGCCAGGTAGCGGCGGCGGTGGATCTTGAGGATGAAGTAGCGCAGCATCCGCTCGGTGATCTCGAAGTCGGCGATCACGCCGTCCTTGAGCGGGCGGATGGCGACGATGTTGCCGGGCGTGCGGCCGATCATCTTCTTGGCCTCGGCGCCGACCGCCAGGATGCCGCCGGTGTTGGTGTTGACCGCGACGACGGACGGCTCGTTGAGGACGATCCCCTTGCCCCTGACGTACACCAGCGTGTTGGCTGTTCCGAGGTCGATCGCCAAGTCGCGGCCGATGAACGACAGGTTGCTCGCCATGGGGTGTGGGTGCCTTCCCGGGCTCGGAGTTCTTGAGGGTGGACGGATGCGCGCCCACGCTTGGGCGGAGACCAGCTGAGCTGCCGTACCGGGCCCTTGAGTCGCGTCCATCGTAGTCACGCCGCACGGCACGGACATCGACGCGGGGCATACCGTCCATTGTCCGGAGCGTGATCGCTTCTCCGAGCATTGGGACGCCGTGTCGGCGTTCCCAGTTCCCTATTTCACGATAAGAATGCCCCGGCCGGGCCAATGGTCCCGACCGGGGCGGTGCGAAGGTCCTGCCGGGCGTGCCGCCCGCCGGATCAGGCGTGCGCGGGGAAGAAGATCTTGATCTCGCGCTCGGCGGACTCCGGGGAGTCGGAGGCGTGGATCAGGTTCTCGCGGGTGATCGTCGCGTAGTCGCCGCGGATGGTGCCGGAGCCGGCCTCCAGCGGGTTGGTGGCGCCGGCCAGCATCCGGATGCCCTTCACGACCTCCTCGCCCTCGACGATCATCGCGATCGACGGGCCGGAGGTCATGAACTCCAGCAGCGGCTCGTAGAACGGGCGGCCGACGTGCTCGGCGTAGTGCGTCTCCAGGGTCTCCCGGTCGAAGGTGCGCAGCTCGACCGCGGTCAGCCGCCAGCCGGCCTTGCGCTCGATGCGGCTGATGATCTCGCCCGCCAGGCCGCGGCGGACGGCGTCGGGCTTGAGCAGGACGAGAGTGCGCTGGGACACGGTGCGTCTCCTGGTGATCTGGTACGACATGCGGTACGGGGCAGAGGTTACCTTGCGTGAACGACCGGTCGGTCGCGCCCCCGACCGGGGTCACACGGCCTGGACCCCCGACCGGGGTCAGGCGGCCTGGGCCTCGGCGGCGGCGCGGGCGGCCTTGAACTCGTCGACCTTGCGGCCGTAGTGCACCGAGCACCACCACAGGCCGGCGAAGACCACGCCGAGGCCGAACATGGTCGGCAGGACGAAGCCGCTGGCGATCAGGCCGATCTGCAGCGCCCAGCCGATCTGCACCGCGCCGGGGCGGTTGATCATGCCGCAGAGCGCGATGCACAGCGCCATCGCGATGCCGCTGACGATCCACACGGTGGCCGTCGAGACGCTGGAGAGCTGCATCGCGACCAGCGCCGCGAACATGATCAGGAGCGCTTCGCCGATCAGCGTCGAGGAGCAGAGCGTCCTCATGTCACTTCCTCCCGAGCAGCAGGCGGGCCTCGCCCACCGTGATGACCGAACCGGTGACCAGCACCCCGGCGCCGCCGAGGTCGCCCTCCTCCTCGGCCAGGGTGACGGCCGCGGCGATGGCGTCGTCGAGCCGGGGCTCGACCTGGACGCGGTCGTCGCCGAAGATCTCCACGGCCAGGGCCGCGAGGGCGTCCACGTCCATGGCGCGGTGGGTGGAGTTCTGGGTGATGACGACCTCGGCCAGGATCGGCTCGAAGGCCTCCAGCACGCCGGCCACGTCCTTGTCCCCCGAGGTCCCGATCACGCCGACCAGGCGGGTGAAGCCGAAGGACTCGGAGATCGCGGCGACGGTGGCCCGGGCGCCGTGCGGGTTGTGCGCGGCGTCCAGGATGATCGTGGGGCTGCGGCGGACGATCTCCAGGCGGCCCGGCGAGGACACGCCGGAGAAGCCCTGGCGGACCTTGTCGACGTCCAGCTGACCGCCGCGGGCGCCGCCGACGCCGAAGAAGGCCTCGACCGCGGCCAGCGCCAGCGCCGCGTTGTGCGCCTGGTACTCGCCGTGCAGCGGGAGGAAGACGTCCTCGTACTCCTCGCCGCCGAGCCCGCGCAGCGTCACCAGCTGGCCGCCGACGGCGAGCTCACGGCGGATCACGCCGAACTCCAGGCCCTCGCGGGCGACCGTGGCGTCCACCTCGACGGCCCGGCGCAGGATGACCTGGGCGGCGTCCAGCTGCTGCTGGGCGACCACGGCGACGGCACCGGACTTGATGATCCCGGACTTCTCGACCGCGATCTCGCCGGTGGTGTTGCCGAGCTTGTCGGTGTGGTCCAGCCCGATCGGGGTGATCACGGCCACGGCGGAGTCGATGACGTTGGTGGCGTCCCAGGAGCCGCCCATGCCGACCTCGACCACCCCGACGTCCACCGGCGCGTCGGCGAAGGCCGCGTAGGCCATGCCGGTGAGCACCTCGAAGAAGGACATCGGGACGGGCTGGGCGGCGTCGACCATCTGCACGTAGGGCTCGATGTCGCGGTAGACCTCGACGAAGCGCTCCGGGCTGATCGGGAGGCCGTCCAGGGTGATCCGCTCGGTGACGCTCTCCACGTGCGGGCTGGTGTAGCGGCCGGTGCGCAGCTCGAAGGTGTTGAGCAGCTGCTCGATCATCCGGGCGGTGGAGGTCTTGCCGTTGGTGCCGGTGATGTGGATGGAGGGGAAGGACCGCTGGGGCTGGCCCAGGATGTCCATCAGCGCCTCGATCCGGTCGAGCGAGGGCTCCAGCTTGTTCTCCGGCCAGCGCTTGGAGAGCTCCAGTTCGACGTCGCGCAGGGCGTCGCCGGTGCTGTCGTCGGAGGGGCGGAGGGTGTACGGGTTCGGGTCGGCCTTGTCGCTCACGACCACAGTCTACGGAGCGGCGACGGCCCGGCCCCACAGGGCGAGGGGTACGGCGCCGACGGGACGGCGGCGCGGCGGGCGGCGGGGTGAGAACGGCCACTTTGCCCCGTCTTTGCCTTACTTCTTGAGTTTGCTCCCTTTACTATCGATTTGGCGAGTTTTGACGGCAATGGAGCATCGATTCGCAAGCCATAGGAGCCGACAGCCTTTGATCATGAGGAGCACTGCGCCATGCCCGACGCCCTGCACGACTGGATCGTGCTCCGCCAGGACGCCGTCGTCTGGTTCGCCGGACTGATCTCCCTGGCCCTCGTCGGCTACCTGGCCCTCGTCTTCGGACGCTTCCTCGTGTACTGGGCCGGCTCCCGCCACGCCTTCCGGCACAACCGCCCCTCCCCGCCCGGCGACCCCGCCACCCTCCAGTGGCACCTGGTCATCCCCTGCCGCGACGAGGAGGCCGTGGTCACCCAGACCCTGGACGGCCTGCGGGCCAGCGCGCCCGAGGCCCACCTCTGGGTGATCGACGACGACAGCGAGGACGCCACCCGCGAACTCGTCCTCGCCGCCGCGGCCCGCGACCCGCGGATCCACCTCGTCCAGCGCCGCCGCCCGCACGCCCGGATCGGCAAGGGCGCCGCGCTCAACGCCGCCTACCGCGAGATCTCCGCCTGGCTGCCCGAGTCCACCGACCGCTCCGAGGTGGTCATCGGCGTGGTCGACGCCGACGGACAGCTCGACCCCGGCACCCTCGGCCAGGTCTGCAACCCCAAGGCCCTCGGCCGCCCCGACACCGGCGCCGTCCAGATCGGCGTCCGGATGCGCAACGCCGACGACGAACGCCCGCTGCCCGGCCGCGGCCGCACCGCCAACGCCCTCGCCCGCACCCTGGTCCGGATGCAGGACGTCGAGTTCCAGGCCAACAACGCCGGCATGCAGCTGCTGCGCCGCCGCACCGGCAGCGTCGGCCTCGGCGGCAACGGCCAGTTCGTCCGGCTCACCGCCCTCGACTCGCTCACCGCCGAGGAGGGCCGGGCCGGCCGCCCCTGGCCCGAGCGCGCCCTCCTGGAGGACTACGAGTCCGGCCTCGACCTGCGCCTGGCCGGCTGGCGGCTCACCCACGTCACCGAGGCCCAGGTCTCCCAGGAGGGCCTGATCTCCCTGCGCCGCTTCCTCACCCAGCGCACCCGCTGGGCCCAGGGCAACATGCAGTGCCTGCGCTACACCGGCCGGGTGCTGCGCTCCCCGCACTACCGGGCCTGCGGCAAGGCCGAGGTGCTCTACACCTTCCTCCAGCCGGTGGTCTGCGTCCTGCTGGTGCTGCTGTTCCCGCTCTCGCTCGCCATCACCGCCGCCGGGCTGGTGCTCTTCCCCGCCGAGACCATCGAGTTCCAGCTCCGGTTCGGCCCGTGGATGCTGCTCGCCTTCGTGCTCGCCACCCTGCCGATGGTGTTCTGGGGCCTCGCCTACCGCAGGGCCGTCCACCCGGACCGCAGCCGGCTCACCGGACTGCTCTGGGGCGTCCTGGTCTGGCTCTACGCCTACCACCTCTTCGTGGTCGCCGCCCGGGCCGCCGTCCGACTACTGCTGGGCCGCAACGGCTGGGCCAAGACCCGGCGCAACGCCGAGAAGGTCGCCGTCGGCGCCCCCACCGCGCTCGAATCCTGAACCCCCACTCCCCCGCCCCGCGCCGCCTCCCCACCCCCGCGCCGTCCTCCCGGAGCCCCGCATGAGCATGTGCCTGCCCCCGAACAGCGTCGCCGTCGTCCTCGGCACCCGCCCCGAGCTGGTCAAGCTCGCCCCGCTGATCCACGAACTCGGCGACGCCACCCGGCTGGTGCACACCGGCCAGCACTGGGACGAGGCGATGTCCGGCCGCTTCCTGCGCGACCTCGACCTGCCCGCGCCCGAGCTGCTCACCGGCGTCGGCGGCCGGCCCCGGGCCGGGCAGATCGCCCAGTCCCTCGGCCAGCTGGACGCCGCCTTCGCCGAGGACCGCCCCGCCGCCGTCGTCGTCCAGGGCGACACCAACGCCACCCTCGCCGGGGCGCTGGCCGCCAACGCCCGGGAGATCCCGCTGGTGCACGTCGAGGCCGGGCTGCGCAGCTACGACCGGGCGGTGCCCGAGGAGCACAACCGGGTGATGGTCGACCACGTCTCCGACCTGCTCTGCGCCGCCACCGAGGACAACGTCGCCAACCTGCGCGCCGAGTCCCTCGACCGGGGGCGGATCGAGCTCACCGGCAACACCGTCGTCGAGGTGGTCCGCCGTCAACTGCCCGACGCCGACGCCCGCGCCGCGCTGCTCGCCGCGCACGGGCTGCGCCCGGACGGGTACGTGCTGGCCACCGTGCACCGCCCGGAGAACACCGACACCGCCGAGGCGCTCGGCGCCGTGCTCGCCGAGCTGGACCGGATCGCCCGGGCCGGCACCCCGGTGCTGTTCCCGATGCACCCGCGCACCCGGGCCGCCGTCGGGCGGTTCGCCCTGGACGCCCTGCTGGAGCGCCTGGCCGTCACCGAACCGGTCGGCTACGGCGACTTCCTGGGCCTGGCGAGCCACGCGGCGCTGCTGGTCTCCGACTCCGGCGGCGTACAGGAGGAGTGCACCGTACTCGGCCGTCCGCTGCTGGTGGTGCGCCGCTCCACCGAGCGCCCGGAGGCCGTCGACGCCGGCTTCGCCGCGCTGGTGCGGCCCGGCGAGGAGCTCGGCGAGCTGGCCCGCGGCTGGCTGTCCGACACCCCCGAGCGGCTGGCCCGGCTGGCCGCCACCCCGAGCCCGTACGGCGACGGCCGCGCCTCGGCCCGGATCGCCGCGCTGACCGCCGCCCTGGCCGCGGACGCCGGGGCCGAGGACGCCGGGGCCGAGGACGCCGGGGCCGGGGACGCCCTGGCCGAGGTCGCCGGGGCCGCCGACCGCGCCACCGTCCAGGCGGCCCCGCTGGCCGCGTAGGGACTCCTGACAACCGGATCGGTGGGTCAGACCCCGGCCCGGGCCTCCGGGACGTGCGCGGAGCCGCCGTGCCGACGGCGCAACTCGGCCGTGATCTCGGCCAGTTCACCCTCGGGCAGCAGCGGCAGCATCATCGCGACGCCCTGCAGCAGACCGCCGAGCAGGAAGGTGGTGTCCGCCGTCGCCGCGACCAGGCCGCGGACCTCGGCCACCCGGCCGTCCGCGACCGCCTCGATCAGCTGGGCCGCGTTCGCGCTCTCCTCGTCCACCTGGACGGCGGCGCTGTCCTGCGGGGCCCGACGGGCCATCGCCCGCAGCACCCGGTCGCCGACCTCGGGGGCGTACGCCTTGCGGACGGCCTCGGCGGCGATCCAGGTGAGCAGGGTGGTCACCTCCCGCTCGGCGTTCTCCGTCATCAGCAGGTCCAACTCGTGGTCGAACGCGAGCTGGTTGCCGTGGCGGAAGGCGAGCAGCAGGGTCGCCGCCCTGGCCTTGGCCTCCTCGACCGCCTCGGCAGGCAGTTCCTGGGCCAACTCCTCGGTCACCACCACGCCATGCCTCCCGTCCGTCGCTCAGCAGGAACGCTCAGCAGAAACACCTTCGGAAACTTCGAGCACACCGTACACATCCGACCTGGAAACTTCTGCGAACGCGCGCGGGCAAGACCGGAATCAATTCGCTCGGAATAGGACCTCACCCGGTCCAGGATGAATATTCGCCGGAAGGGAGCAATGTTGCTGCTCTATTAGGCGTAGCGGCCGTTTCGGCGGACCCGGCGAAACGGCGCGCCACAAACGATCGCGCGCCGTCACGAGCGCGCCGGGAGGTACGCGCCGGAAGGTACGCCCCGGAAGCGGACGCGCCGCAAACGGACCCGCCGGAAAACGCCGAGGGGCCGCACCCCGCGCGTCGCGGGATGCGGCCCCCGAGGGGCGGTGCGGGCTCAGCCCTGCGGCAGCGCCGCGAGCTGGGCGGTGATCCGGGCGATGTCGGCCTCGGCGGCCTCCTGACGGCCCCGGATCTTGGCGACCACCTCGTCCGGCGCCTTGGCCAGGAAGGCCTCGTTGCCGAGCTTGGCGGTGGTCTGGGTCTTCTCCTTCTCGGCGGCCGCGAGGTCCTTGGCGAGGCGCTTGCGCTCCGCCGCGACGTCGATGGTGCCGGAGAGGTCCAGCGCGACGGTGGCACCGGCCACCGGCAGCGAGGCGGTGGCCGCGAAGCCCTCCTCGGGGACGGTCAGCCGCAGCAGCGAACGGATCGCGTCCTCGTGGACGGCCAGCACGGTGCCGGCCAGCTCCAGCTGGGCCGGGACGCGCTGCGCGGGCTGCAGGCCCTGGTCCGAGCGGAACCGGCGGACCTCGGTGACCACCTGCTGCAGCGTGGCGACCTCCGACTCGGCGGCCGCGTCGCGGTAGCCGCTGTCCTTCGGCCACTCGGCGACGACCAGCGACTCGGCGCCGGTGAGCGTGGTCCACAGCGCCTCGGTGACGAACGGGACGACCGGGTGCAGCAGCCGCAGGGTGACGTCCAGGACCTCGCCCAGGACCCGGCGCGAGGCGTCCGCCTGCGGGCCGCCCTTGGCCAGGGTGGTCTTGGAGAGCTCGACGTACCAGTCGAAGACCTCGTCCCAGGCGAAGTGGTACAGCGCGTCCGAGAGCTTGGCGAACTGGTAGTCCTCGTACAGCCCGTCCACCTTGGCGACGGTGGCGTTCAGCCGCGACAGGATCCAGCGGTCGACCGCGGTCATCTCCTCGGGCGCCGGCAGCGGGCCCTCGGTGGTGGCGCCGTTCATCAGCGCGAAGCGGGTCGCGTTCCAGATCTTGTTGCAGAAGTTGCGCGAGCCCTTGACCCAGTCCTCGCCGATCGGCACGTCGGCGCCCGGGTTGGCGCCGCCGGCCAGGGTGAAGCGGACGGCGTCGGCGCCGTAGGCGTCCATCCAGTCCAGCGGGTCCACCGCGGTGCCGGAGGACTTCGACATCTTCTTGCCGAACTCGTCGCGGACCAGACCGGTCAGCGCGACGGTCTTGAACGGCGCCTCGCCGTCCATCGCGTACAGGCTGAACATCATCATCCGGGCGACCCAGAAGAAGATGATGTCGTGGCCCGTCACCAGGACGTCGGTCGGGTAGAACTTCTCCAGGTCGGCGGTCTTCTCCGGCCAGCCCAGCGTGGAGAACGGCCACAGGCCGGAGGAGAACCAGGTGTCCAGGACGTCCGGGTCCTGGTGCCAGCCCTCGCCGGTCGGCGGCTGCTCGTCCGGTCCGACGCAGACGACCTCGCCCTCGGGGCCGTACCAGACCGGGATCCGGTGGCCCCACCAGAGCTGGCGCGAGATGCACCAGTCGTACATGTTGTCGACCCAGTCGAAGTAGCGGCGCTCCAGCTCCTTCGGGTGGATCTCCACCTTGCCGTCGCGGACGGCGTCGCCGGCGGCCTTGGCCAGCGGCTCGACCTTGACCCACCACTGCAGCGACAGCCGCGGCTCGACCACGGTGTGGCAGCGCGAGCAGTGGCCGACGGCGTGCATGTACGGGCGCTTCTCGGCGACGATCCGGCCCTGCTCGCGCAGCGCGCCGACGACGGCCGAACGGGCCTCCATCCGGTCCAGGCCGAGGAAGGGGCCGTGCACGGTGATCGCACCGCGCTCGTCCATCACCGTCAGGTTCGGCAGGTCGTGGCGCTGGCCGATGGCGAAGTCGTTCGGGTCGTGCGCGGGCGTCACCTTGACGGCGCCGGTGCCGAACTCCGGGTCGACGTGCTCGTCGGCGACGACCGGGATCTCCCGGTCGGTCAGCGGCAGCTTGATGGTCCGGCCGATCAGGTGCTTGTAGCGCTCGTCGTCCGGGTGGACGGCCACCGCGGTGTCGCCCAGCATCGTCTCGGCCCGGGTGGTGGCGACGACGATCGAGTCGTCACCGTCGCCGTAGCGGATCGAGACCAGCTCGCCCGGCGTGTCCTCGTGCTCCACCTCGATGTCGGACAGCGCGGTGAGGCAGCGCGGGCACCAGTTGATGATGCGCTCGGCGCGGTAGATCAGGCCGTCGTCGAACAGGCGCTTGAAGATGGTCTGGACGGCCTGGGACAGGCCCTCGTCCATGGTGAAGCGCTCGCGCGACCAGTCCACGCCGTCACCGAGGCGCCGCATCTGGCCGAGGATGCGGCCGCCGTAGCTCTTCTTCCACTCCCAGACCTTCTCGACGAAGGCCTCGCGGCCCAGGTCGTGGCGGGAGAGGCCGGCCTCGGCGAGCTGCTGCTCGACCTTGTTCTGGGTCGCGATGCCCGCGTGGTCCATGCCGGGCAGCCAGAGCGTCTCGAAGCCCTGCATCCGCTTGCGGCGGGTCAGCGCGTCCATCAGCGTGTGCTGGAAGGCGTGGCCCAGGTGCAGGACGCCGGTGACGTTCGGCGGGGGGATGACGATCGTGTACGCGGGCTTGTCGCTCTTCGCGTCCGCGGTGAAGTAGCCACGCTCCACCCAGCGCTCGTACAGCTCGCCCTCTACGTCCGCGGGGGTGTAGGTCGTCGGGAGGGTTGCCGCATCGTCCCCGGTGGTGCTCACGGGGCGCTGGTTCGTCGTGTCGGTCACGACGCACAGTTTACGTAACCGGGGGCGCTGGTTACGAACCGCTTTCGGTCCGCGGACTCGGCCGGTCCGGGCGCTCCCGCCGCCGGTGCCGTGCGGTAGCGTGCCCGGGCACTCGTCCGGGTGACCGGGCGTGCACGGACATACCCATACGAGGATCGGCCGCGGGTGCGGCGGGGGAGCACGAGGACACATGTACGGCCAGGGACAGGGACAGCAGTATCCGCCGCCGCAGGGCCAGCCCTACGGCGGCCAGCCCTACGGCGCGCCGCCGCCACAGCAGCCCTACGGCGCCCCGCAGCCCCAGTACGGGTACCCGCCGCAGCAGCCCTACGGCGCCCCCCAGCCGCAGTACGGCGTGCCCCCGCAGGGCCCGTACGGCCAGCCGGGCTACCCGGCGCCGCCGCGCAAGGGCAAGGGCGGCCTGGTGGTCGGCCTCGTCATCGGCGCCCTGGCGCTCGGCGGCGGCGGCTTCGCCGCCTGGAAGTTCCTCGGCGCCGGCAGCGACTCGGGCGGCCAGTACAAGCTCAGCGCGCCGCAGACGCTGCTCGACGGCTACGTCCAGAAGTCGGCGAAGGAGGAGGCCGCCGACATGAGCAAGCCCGAGGTCGCCAAGATCGGCACCGACCTGCACGGGCTGGGGGCCAGCTACAGCAAGGGCGCCGACGTCAAGAACATGGACTCGCTGTCGATCCTCGGCATCTACGGCTCCCTCAACGACCCCGCGCAGATCATCGCCGACTCCAAGAAGGAGAGCGGCGGCCTGACCTGGTCCACCCCGATGACCGACTTCCCCGCCAAGGACGGCCACGCCTCCGACGGCAAGCTCAGCTGCGGCGTCGCCAGCATCATGGGCAAGCCCGGCCCGACGGTCTGCGTCTGGGCGGACAAGTCCACCTACGGCCGGGTCACCTTCAGCCACCTCAGCCTGAGCACCACCGGCGGCACGGGCGGCAGCGACTCGGGCCTCACCGCCGACCAGGCCGCGGCGAAGACCCGCACCATCCGCGACGCCATGAAGGTCGCCCGCTGACCCTGAACCCCCGCCAGGCCTCCCCGTAGCAGCAGCACAGCAGCAGCACGGCAGCAGCACCACCGCAGCAGCACCGCACCGCCGGCACCCCCGGCGGTCTCCTCGCGCGACGTCCCAGAAAGGGCCCCGCATGTCCGACCAGAACCCGTACGGGCCCCCGCCGCAGCCCGGGTACCCGGCGACGCCGCCGCCGGCCGCCCCCGGCTACGGCGGCGTCCCGCCGCAGGCCCCGCCGCCCGGCTACCCCGCACCCGGCGGGCCGGAGGCCGGCGGCCACCCGGGTTACCCGGGCTACCCGGAGGGCGCGCCCGGGGCCTACCCCGGTTACGGCGGGTACGCGCCGGTGCCGCCGCGCAAGTCGCGCCGCACGCTGTGGATCGTGCTCGGCACCGTCGGCGCCGTGCTGGTCGTCCTGATCGGCGTGTTCGGCTACCTCGCCTGGAACGTGACCAGCGGCACGGGCACCCAGAAGCTCGTGATGCCGGCGACCTTCAAGGACCTCAAGGCCAACGACGACCCGGCGGTGACCGGGAAGCTGCAGGACGAGCTGACCTCCAAGATCGGCCAGGGCGACGGCAACTGGAAGCCCACCGGCGTCGCCGGGGTGTACCAGGACTCGGACTCCACCCCGCAGCTGATCGCGGTCGGCGTCTACGGCAAGGTGCTGCTGCCCAAGCAGGAGCTGGACCAGATGTTCGCCGGCTTCTCCGGCGCGGGCGGCACGATCAGCGGCCGGCACTCGGTGGACCCGGGCCCCAAGGGCGGCCAGATGGACTGCGCCACCTCGCAGAACGGCGAGACGAAGCTGTCGCTCTGCGCCTGGGCCGACAAGAGCACCGTCGTCATGGTGCTCAAGGGCTCCGACGACGGCACCCAGCCCGACGTCGACAAGCTCGCCGCCGACACCCGCGACCTGCGCGCGGTCGCCGAGGTGCCCAAGTAGGCCCGCCCGGACGGCAGTAGCGACCGCCCCGCGCAGCCCCCGGTGGCCGTCCGCCAGCCCGAGCCGGGCGGCCCCGCGCAGGTCCACCTTGCTCAGCACGGCCCCGCGCAGCCGC